>DATEMD010000001.1:0-35573 GCA_035275845.1 Allostellaceae bacterium
GACGCAAACCGCGAGCAATAACGCCAAATTTACGCTCCGCCGCTTAAGGTTTCCGCCGCGCGCGTTCCGGCGCGCACGGGATATCTCCTCGCGCGATGGTCAATACTCTGGACAGCGATAGCGACAGCGGCGATCTCGCCACCAACGCCGTCGCAACCGGCTCACTCGCCGCCAAAACGGTGCGCGGCGCGGGCTGGATGGTGACTTGGCGCTTCGTCACCCGCACCCTTGGCACGTTCAGCATGTTCGTGCTCGCGCGCCTGCTGTCACCGATGGATTTCGGCCTCGTCGCGCTCGCCGGCGCGTTCGCACGCGCGATCGACGCCATGGCGACGCTGGGCATCCAGGACGTCATGCTGCGCGAGAAGCATCCCGACGAAAACTATTACAGCACCGGCTTCACGCTTGGCCTTATCCGCACCGGCATCGCCGGCATCGTCATCGCCGCCGCCGCGTATCCGGTCGGCCGCTTCTTCGGCGACGAGCGGCTGAGCTACATCCTGCTGATCCTCGGGCCACTGCTGCTGCTTGAGAGCTGCGAGAATGTCGGCACGCTCGAGTTCCGCCGTGAGTTCCGTTTCGACCGCGACTTCATTCTGTTCATGGTGCCGCGGGTCGCCTCGGTCGTCGTGACGGTCGGCACCGCGATCGTCACCCGCAGCTACTGGTCGCTGATCGCCGGTCTCGTCGTCTTGCGCGTCACGCGCGTCGTCCTCAGCTACGCCATGCATCCGTTCCGGCCGCGCCTGACGCTGGTCGATTGGCGGCGGATGCTGGGCCTGTCGTCGTGGATCTGGGGCACGAGCGTCGCCGGCTTCGCGCGGGAGCGTTCGGACTCGTTCATTCTCGGCCGGCTGATGAATACCAGTGCCGTCGGCTTGTTCTCCGCGTCGCTTGAAGTCGCGCTGCTGCCAATCAGCGAATTCGTCGAGCCGGTCGGCCGCGCGCTTTACGCCGGCCTGTCGGCGATCCATCACAGCGGCCAAGGCTCGTCCGACACGCTGGCGAAAGCGATGAGCGCGACATTGTGCATCGTTCTGCCGGCCGGCGTCGGCGTCGCGCTGATCGCCGCACCGCTCATTCGCGTCACGCTGGGTCCGGCGTGGCTCGCCGGCGTGCCGCTGGTGGCGATCATCGGACCGTTCGCCGCGTTCTCGGTCGTCACCAATATCGGCATGCTCGGCGTCATGGCGATCGGCAATCCGAAGATCACCACCTTCACCACGGCCGCCATGGCGCTGCTGCGCGTTCCCTTGCTGCTGATCGGGGTGATCTTCGGCGGCCTGTCCGGTTTGGCGTGGGCGACTGGCATCGCTTTGGCGCTCGAAGCCGTCATCTATGTCGTCGTCCTCGGTCGCGTGACCGGCTTCCGCTTCAGCGTGCTTGTTGGCGAAAGCTGGCGGTGTGTGACCGCCACCGCCGGCATGGTTCTCGTCCTGCTCTCGCTCGGCCTCGCCTGGAGTCCCGCCGCAGCCACCATGGCTGGCGCCGTGACGCAGGTGGGGATCGCGGCCGCGGCTGGTGCTGCTGTCTATGCCGTGTTGCTCGTGGCGTTGTGGGCCCTCACCGGCTGCCCAGACGGCCCGGAAGCAACGCTGGTGCACGCCGTGAGCCGCCGCCTGCCGCTGCCTGCCTTTGGACGGCGCGCCACATGAGCCGTGATCCGATGACCCATACACCGCGCGACGCGCGCCTGCCGGCGGGCAGCCCGCCCCAGCTGCTCGTCTTCATCGACACCGAAGAAGAGTTCGACTGGCAGAAGAATTTCGCGAGCGACGCACGCGGCGTCACGGCGATGAAGTATCAATGGCGCGCGCAGACGATCTTCAATCGCTACGGCGTCAAGCCGGTCTATCTGGTCGATTATCCGGTGGCGTCGCAGCCGGCCGGCTATACGCCGCTGCGCGAGTTCTTGGACGACGGCCACTGCGAAATCGGCGCGCACCTGCATCCATGGGTGACGCCGCCCGTCGAAGAGACGGTCAATGACGGGAATTCGTTCGCCTGCAACCTGCCGCGCGACCTTGAACGCCGCAAGCTGTCCATCCTGAAAGAGACCATCGAACGCAACCTGGGCGTCGCGCCGACGGTTTATCGCGCTGGACGCTATGGCGCCGACGCTGAAACGCGCAAGTTGCTGGAAGAGCTCGGCTTCTTGATCGATTCGAGCGTGCTGCCGTGGACCGATCTGCGCCATATGGCCGGTCCGGATTTCCGTCATTGCTCACCGGATCCATTCTGGTTCGGCGCTGGCGATCGCCTGCTCGAAATTCCGCTCACCACCGGCTTCCTGGGCCTGCTGCACGGTTTCGGCGAAGCGGTGTTCCCATGGATCGGCAGCCCGCGCGGCGTGCGCCTGAAGGCGACGGCGATTTGCGCGCGGGCGCGGCTGCTCGACCGCATCCGGCTCAGCCCCGAAGGCGTGACCATCGCCGAAGCCAAGCGGCTGACGCGCGCGCTGGTTCGACGCGGCGAGCAGAAGGTGTTCGTCCTCAGCTATCACAGCCCGTCGCTTGACGTCGGCCACACGCCTTACGTGCGGACGCGCACCGACCTCGAGCAGTTCCTTGCCTGGCTCGACAGCTATCTCGAATTCTTCATGGGCGAAATCGGCGGACGCCCGGCATCGACCGGCGCCATCTATCGCGCGATGGCCTCTGCCAGCGGCCGCGCTCCGCTGCAAACCGCACAGCAGCCCGGCGAACGTCGCCGAGCAGCCGGCTGATCGCGCGTCGGGCTATGAACGCGTGAACGGTTCCTGGAAACGCAGCGCGGCGTGCCGACCGAACCCCAATGTCCGCAGGACCAAGCTCGCGACATTGAGCAACGCGGCGATGACGACCAGCACGACCAGGTTCAGCGCGAACCAAAGAATTTTAACCATAGACGGACCTTTCCCCGTGACGGTTCTTGACGGCTTCTGCCGTTCATTCAGCAACCCGCGTGCCAAAGAAAAATCGCCAGGGTTTCAAAGGCTTTGTCGCCGCTCGGACACGACGGCCAGTGCGCTTTGTCAGGGTTTCCGACAATGGCCGGCGGCGGCCGGCGCGAAACCGGCAATTTACCTTTCCGATGTTATAGAGGCCGGTCGGGGTGACGGCGCCGGTCAGCGCGCCGCGCCGGCGACGCGGCGGATGACCGAACGATGAAGAAGGCCCTCGTCCTCTCGAGCGTCTCGCGAACCGTGCTGGCGGCAATCCGCTCGCTCGGCCGCGGCGGCGTCGAGGTGCATACCGCCTGGACGCGGCCGAGCTGCATTTCGACGCGCTCGCGTTACGTGCATGCCGCGCACGATCTCCCGCCGTACAGCGACACCGATTCGAACTGGAAGGTGGCGCTGGCCGATCTGATGCGTCGCGAACGTTTCGACCTCGTCATTCCCTGCACCGACATCGACACGCTGGCGCTCCATCGGCATCGCGCCGAGTTCGAGCGCTTCGGCCGAATCTACACGCCGAACGATGAGGCGGTCGCAGTGCTGTTCGACAAGCATCGCACCAACGAGCTTGCGCGCTCCGCCGGCGTGCATCTGGCGCGCGAAATCATCATCACCGACCTGGATGGCGCGCGCGACGCGTGGCGCCAGTTGGGCGCCCCGCTCGTCCTCAAGCCGCGGCGCACCTTCGACCATCCGACCCAGGGCTTTGCGGTCTGCAAGGTTCGCAGCGAGACCGAATTACTGCGCGTCCTGCCGAAATTCCTCGCACATGGCCCGGTCGCGGCGCAGCAGAACTTCGTCGGCTACGGTGCCGGCGTCGAATTGCTGCTCGATCGTGGCGAGACATTGCTCGCGTTCCAGCACGTCCGCGTGCACGAACCGCTCGACGGCGGCCAAAGCACCTATCGCAAGAGCGTCTCGCTGTCACCCGAGTTGCTCGACGCGGCGCTGCGCATCCTGCGGCCGCTACGCTACACCGGCGTGGCGATGGTCGAGTTCAAGATCAACCCGACAACCGGTGAGTGGATCTTCGTCGAGGTCAATTCGCGGTTTTGGGGTTCGCTGCCGTTGAGCGTCGCGGCCGGCGCGGATTTTCCGCTGGCGCTGTTCGAGTTCATCACGAAAGGCCGCCGCGACTTTCCGCAGCGTTACCGCACCGGATTGTTCTGCCGCAATCTGCCGCTCGACATCGAATGGCAGATCGCCAATCTGCATGCTGACCGCACCGATCCGACGCTCGCCACCAAAGCACTGCCGGCGGTACTGGGCGAAACCGTCGCCAATATCCTGACACTGCGCGAGCGCTGGGACAGCTTGACGCTCGACGATCCGAAGCCGGGCTTTGCCGAGATTGGCGATCTTTTGCGCCGCGCCGTCGGCAAGCTGACCAAACCGCGCCGCGCGCTGGATACGGAGACCGCGTGAGCGCCATGGCCGAACCCGCGATCCCGCTCGCGCCGGCGTCGCCGATCCGCGAACCGGACGAAGCCAAGGCGCCGTTCGCCGACAAGGACGTGCAGCTGACCGTGGTCGTCGAGCGCGACGCGGCCGGGCTCGAACGCCATCTGGCGGCCTGGGAAGCGTTGTCAGCAGCCGCGCTCGAGCCCAACACGTTCTACGAACCGTGGATGTTGCTGCCGGCGCTGCGCCATCTGCGTGGTGACACCGATCTGCTGTTTCTGTTCGTCTATGCCCAAGCAGCGGATGCGAGCAACCAGCCGCCGGTGTTGTGCGGATTCTTTCCGTTGGAGCGGCAAAACCACTACAAGAACATGCCGGTCAGCGCGCTGCGCCTGTGGAAGCATCTCCATTGTTTCCTGTGCAACCCGCTGGTACGCGCCGAGACCGCGCAAGCCTGTTTCCAGGCTGTGTTCGATTGGGCTGCTGGCGATCCGCGCGGCTCCATCTTGATCGAATTTGGCGGCGTGTCGGGTGATGGGCCGCTGTGGACGGCGCTGGTCGAATTTCTCGAAGAACACCGCCATCCGACGCTGACGCTCGAATGCAGCACGCGGGCGATGCTGCGGCCGCGCGCCGACGCCAAGAGCTATCTTGATGACGCGCTGTCGACAAAAAAGCGCCGGACGCTACGGCAACAGGAAAATGCGCTCGGCCGACAAGGCACGCTCGAATACGCCATGCTCCCCGGCGACGGCGATATCGCCGCCTGGACGGAGCACTTTCTTCGCCTGGAGGCGAGCGGCTGGAAGGGCCGCGAAGGCACGGCGCTGTCGTGCAATCCGACGCAGAAGCAGTTCTTCGTCGAGACGCTGCACGAGGCGTTCCACCGCGGCCGGTTGATGGCGCTGACGCTTTCGCTGAACGGCAAGCCGATCGCGCAGTTGTGCAATTTCCTCTGCCGCAACGGCTCGTTCGCATTCAAGGTCGCGTTCGACGAAGCCTACGCGCGGTACTCGCCGGGCGTTCTGCTCGAGCTCGAGAACATTGCCGAGGTGCATCGCCATGGCTGGATCCGTTGGATGGATTCGTGCTCGTCGCCGGGGCCGGCGCTGACGAAACAGATCTGGCTCGACCGGCGCATCATCCAGACGATCCTGACGACGTCGGGCCGTTCGCCGGGACCGTTTTTCATCGCGGTCCTGCCCTTCATGCAGTGGACGTTCCACAAGCTTGAAACGCTGTTCCGCCGGCCTGCGCGGTGAAGCCTTTCGGAACGACGTGATGTCGCGCAGCAACCTCCAACACGCCAATCGGCCAGATGTCGCGCCATCGGCCGTAGAGCCGCTGCGTGGCGAACGCGCGTTCTACGCCGGCTATCCGTGGTCGCTCAATCCGCTGTGCACGGTCGGCGACGTCGCCAATCAACTGACGAGCGAGCTTGCGCACCTCGGCACGGTGCGCGAATCGTGGCAGCGCGACGAGGTGATGACGAACGTCTTCCTGCTTGCCGGTGCATTGCTGACTGCCGTCGAGGACGCGTTGCACGGTCCCGTCCTGCGTCTGCCGCAGCGTCTGGCTCGTTTGCCCGGCGCGCGGCAAGGCTTCCGCGCGTTGCGTGCGGCAATGGCGTTCGGCCGCGCCCGCGAGACGCAGACGCTGCGCCGCTGGCGCGATCATTGGCAAAGCGCCCTTGCCGGCTTCCTGCAATCGCTGGCCGCGCTGCCATCCGGCGACGCGCTCGATCCGGCGGGCGCGATTGCCGCGCTTGCCGCCATCCTCGCACGCCCCCTGCCGCGCCGATTGCGGATCGAGCCGATGCGCATTCCATCCGCCTTCCGCAAGCAAGACCTCACCCAGTTCGACATTTTGGAATTGGCCGATCGCTTTGCGGCGCTGCACCCGAACCGTGACCAGCCGATCGTCGTCGTCGGCTTGCGCACCGCCGGCGTCTATTTCGCGTCGCTGATGCGGGCGCGGCTCGATGCGCACGGCTTCGCGCGCATCGCCATCGTCACCGTCCGGCCGAACAAGGGTGTGTCCGCCGACGAGGCGGAACGGCTGCGCGCCTTCGCACATGCCGGCTATCACGCGGCGTTGATCGACGACCCGCCGTTCAGCGGCGAGGCCATCGGCATCGCGGTCCAGGCGTTGCGCCGCGCCGGATTCGCCGCCGCCCAGCGCACGATCCTGTTCCCGGTCCACCCGCTGCGGCGCGATTGGCGTGAACACAAAGAAGCGGCGGCGTTCAGCCGCGAGACGATCGTCACGCTGCCGCCCGAGGATTGGCACAAGGCGCAACTGCTGGCGTCCGATGCCGTGATCGAGACGCGACTCACCGAATATTTCCAGGCACGAGACTATCGCGATATCCGCGTGATCAACGATCCGGCCGCCGCCGCCTTCAATGCGGAGCTCGAGCATCGCTCGGGCGATCGCCGGCGTTATCGCCTCAAGCGGGTCTTTGCGGTCCGCCTAGAGACAGATTCTGGCGTATCCGAGGTTCGCTACGTCCTTGCCAAGAGCGTCGGCTGGGGCTGGTTGGGCTATGCCGCGTTCATCGCCGCCGATCGCTTGGCCGGCCATGTGTCGCCGCTGCTCGGCTTGCGCGATGGCATTCTCTTCACCGAGTGGCTGCCGCAGACCGCCACGGTCAACCGTGCTCACGCATCGCGCCACACGTGGATCACGACCGCCGGAAACTATGTCGCCGCACGCGCCGAACACCTTGCCATTGCGCCACCGGACACACCGGACGCGCAGCACGAAGGTTTGTCGCTGTTGGCCGATACATTCGCCAACGCCTATGGACCAGGCGTCGCCGGCCTGATGGTCGAGCCGCTGCGCCAACACATTGCCACGCGCCTGACACCGCGGGCGGCGTTGATCGACGGGCGGATGGCAGCGGACGAGTGGATCACCGGCCCGGCGGGCCTGCTCAAGACCGATTTCGAGCATCACGGCGTCGGCAAGAACGAAATCAATCTGTGCGACCCAGCCTACGATCTGGCCGACGCCATCTTGCAACTCGGCCTGACGAGCGATGAAGAGCGCGACCTGATCGCGCGCTACGCCGCCGCGACCGGCGATATGCCGCGCGGCGAACGACTTTTCCTGTGCAAATTGATGGCCGGCTTGTGGGCGCGGCAGGCGGCGCTCGACGGCATCGTCAAGCAAACCCACCTCGCCCACCGCGCCGACGAATTCAACGCGCAATACATCAAGGCCTGGGATTTTCTCACGCGCGAAAGCGCGCGCGCTTGCGGCGCGCTCGTTGGACCGGCCGCGGCTCGCGATTGGCGCGCGCCGCTGGCGGTGCTCGATCTTGACGGTGTCGTCGATCGCCGCATCTTCGGCTTCCCGACGACGACCGCGGCCGGCGTTCGCGCCCTGGCCACGCTGCACGCGCGCGGTTTTGCGATCGCGGTCGACACCGCGCGACCGGCGCATCAAGTGCGCGATTATTGCGACGCTTACGGTTTCGCCGGCGGCGTGGCCGAATGCGGCGGCTATATCTGGGACGCGACGACGCGGCGGGGCCGCAACCTGATCGACGCCGCGACCCTGGAACACCTCGCGGCCCTCCGCGCGGCGCTCAAAGCGCTTCCGGGCGTTTTCATCGACGACGGCTACGAATGCTCGGTGCGCGCCTATACGTATACGCGCAAAGGCACCGTGCCGCTGCCGGAGCCGTTGATCCGCAATCTCATTGCCGAGCGCAAGCTCGACCGGCTGGTCGTGCACCAGACGACGATCGACACGACGATCCTGGCCAAAGGCGTCGACAAGGGTACAGGCTTGGCGGCATTGCTCGCGTGGATCGGGCGCGGACAGGACGAGACCTTCGCCGTCGGCGATTCCGAAACCGACCTGCCGATGTTCGCCGTCGTGCGCCGTAGCTTCGCGCCGGCACATATCGATTGCGCGCGGCTGGCGCGTGCCGTTGGCTGCACCATCGCGACGGCGCCGTATCAGCGCGGCCTGCTCGAGATTGTCCGGCGCGTCACCGGCGCTGACGCCATCGCGATCCCGGCCGCGACCGACGATCTTTTCTGGACGCTTCTGCAAGCCGCCGACCGGTCACGCACGGCCAACCTTTGGCACGCGTTGCGCGAGCCGGCGGCCTATCGCACTTTTCTGGATTGACCGGTGCACGCCGGCGCGTTTTCGCCGGTTACTTAAAGGCCTTGCCGGCCGGAATACCACAGCAGCGGGAAGGTCAGCACAGCGCGAGCTTTGTCCTCATTCGAGACACAAGGAGTCGAGGCGCGGCATCGAGATGCAGCAGAGTGATTGTCGCTCGCCCCAATGATGATCGCCGAGTGCGGTTTCAACCTTTGACAGAGCTATCTAACGAACAGGCAGTTCACTTCCGAGCTTATCGTGTTCTCCAGCCGGAACCCGTAACCGCACAAAGTCTCAGTGATCCACTCTGCACGCTGTTTCCGATCTCTGACCACTTCCACGAGCACCGACCTTAGCCGCGCGTTTCCCAGTACCTTGGCTCCCCCAGCGATAATCCGATCTTCGATGCTGTCCACATCGATCTTGATGTGGTGAGGGACAGGGAGGCCGAATATCTCAACCAGACTGTCCATTGAGACGGACACAGCTGGAACTTCTGCCGAAGGCGTACCAACAACCGACGCGGCAGGATCGCCGAAGGCGTTGCCAACCGTGCCCGCTTCGTTTCCCGCGATGTATAGGCTGCCCACCGATAGCGTTTCCGCAAGCGCCAAATTGAGTGGCGTTACCGCTTTCCTGACCCCGTTATCGAGGACGTTCCTGAGCAAACACTCGTAAGTCCATGGGTTAGCCTCAAATGCCAATACATTTAGTCCGCCCCTAAGTCCCGCATAGAGCGAGTAAAGACCGACGTTGGCTCCTATGTCCCATAGCGTGGCGCCCGGTTCCATATTGTCTATCCAGCGCAGCGTTTCGGGCTCCGACGCGTATCCGCGGCGAGCCCAATAGATTGATGTTTTGGAGGGGCAGTAGAGCGTTAGCTGACCATGACGCGTGGAGACAGGCACACGAGGCACGAGTTCCGAAGCAACACGCACACAGGTATCTACCTGGACCCACCGGCTGCCTACCGCTGAAAGGGCTTTTGTGACGCCAAGGACAATTTTGGCGATATGCTTACTCATATCTGTGAGCCGTATTCTTGCCTGTTTCCGACAGGCCCCAGGCCTGATGGTAGGTCGGTTTCAGTTTTTCGGATCACTTTGGTTTGCGTCTCCGCGACCACATAAGCTTCTGGTTGCGGTTTTGTCATCGGCGGTTTGGGCTGTGATTTCTTCTCGCGACGTACGTTCAGTTTAGGCGAGCGATGGTAGCGGGGGCCGGACTCGAACCGGCGACCTTAGGATTATGATTCCTCTGCTCTAACCAGCTGAGCTACCCCGCCGCCGGGCCGGATATAGCGGCTTCCGCCGACTGCTTCAACCGCTCGCTCGCCTTGAGCTTGACGCTCGCCGATTTGAGCTGGCCGCACGCGGCCAGGATGTCGCGGCCGCGCGGCGTACGCACCGGCGAGGCATAGCCGGCCGCGTTGACGATGTCGCCGAAGGCGTCGATGGCATCGTCAGTTGAGCACTCAAAAGGCGCGCCCGGCCATGGATTGAACGGGATCAAATTGATCTTGGCTGGGATGCCGGCGATCAACTTCACGAGCGCCCGGGCGTCGGCTGGACTGTCGTTGACGCCCTTGAGCATGATGTATTCGAACGTGATACGCCGAGAATTGCTCGCGCTCGGATAGGCGCGGCAAGCGGCGATCAACTCGGCAATCGGATATTTCTTGTTGAGCGGCACCAGCACGTCGCGCAGTTCGTCGGTCACGGCGTGCAACGAGATCGCCAGATTGACGGCAAGCTCCGTACCCACACGCGCGATCATCGGCACGACACCGGCCGTCGACAGCGTGATCTTGCGCTTCGACACCGACAGGCCCTCATGATCCATGGCGATCTTCATCGCCTTGGCGACGTTGTCGTAGTTGTAGAGCGGTTCGCCCATGCCCATGAGCACGATGTTGGTAAGCTGACGATCGTCCTTGGGCGACGGCCATTCGCCGAGCGCGTCGCGCGCCACCATGATCTGGCCGACGATCTCCGCCGCGCCAAGATTGCGCACCAGGCGTTGCGTGCCGGTGTGGCAGAACTTGCAGGTGAGCGTGCAGCCAACCTGCGACGAGACGCACAGCGTGCCGCGATCCTCTTCCGGGATGTGCACGCATTCGGCCTCTTGGCCGTCCGCGAACGCCAACAGCCATTTGCGCGTGCCATCGTTCGACACCTGAGCGCGGCTTTCGACCGGCCGCGCCACCGTATAGTGCTCGGCAAGTTGCGCGCGGAACGACTTGGCGAGCGTGGTCATCGCCGCGAAATCGTGCGCGCCGCGATGGTAGATCCAATGCCAGAGCTGGCGGGCACGGAACGGCGCGGCGCCGAGCGTCGCCATTTCGGCGACCAGCTCCTCGCGCGACAGCCCGATCAGGGTTTTCGGAACCGACATAACCGGCAAGATATAGGACCGCCGCTGCGGCGGCGCCAGCGTTACCGCTTGACCTTGCAGGCGGCGTCGATCGCCTTCAGCGCCTGGCCGAAACCGGCCAACTCGTAGGTATCGGTCGTGACGGTGCCATGCGCCGAGGTGGCCTTAAGGATTGCCGACTTGCCGTGCGCCAGCGCCTCGGTCACCGCCTTGTCGGTTGCGGCGCTTGCGGTCCAGGCGGCGTCGTTATCGACGAACAGCGCGTATTTCCGGCCGTCGATGACGAGCTCGGCCTTCGCGTCCTTCTTCGCGGCATAGCCGAGATTGAAGGTCACGACGTTGTAGGCTTTCTCGCTGACGCGGTGCGACACCATCGCGTCGACGTGCGAACGCGGCACCGAAGCCGGCTCTGACGACGCCGGGTTGCCGACCAGATAGCAGGTCAGGCCGCCTTTCTCGGGCGCCGTATAGGCGCTCCAGACTTTCCCGGATTCGAGTGTCTTAATCTGCTGCGCAAAGGCGCTCGTCGCGACGAGGACGAGCGGCAGCGCGAGAACGGCGATCCATCGTTGCATCGATCAACCATAGCGAAGCACCCCGCGGCGGACAAGCAATCGCGCTTGCGTCGAATCGCGCGGCACGACAAGTTCCGCGCCGGAGAATCATTAAATGCGTGCAATCCTCTGCCGTGAATACGGCGCCATCGACAAGCTCGCGGTTGCCGACGTCGCGGAGCCGCCGCTCGGCGCGGGCGAGGTGCTCATCGACGTGCATGCAGCCGGGATCAATTTCGGCGAGATGCTGATGGTGCTGGGCACGTATCAGGAAAAGCCGCCGCTGCCGTTCACACCCGGTTTCGAGGCGGCCGGCATCGTGCGGGCGACCGGTGACGGCGTAACGGCTGTGAAGCCCGGCGACCGCGTCATGGCGGCCCTGCCCCGGGGCGGCTATGCCGAGGTCGCGGTCGCCGCCGCGAGCGCCGTCTTTCCGATGCCGCCGACGATGGATTTTGTCACCGCCGCGGGTTTTCCGATCGCCTACGGCACGGCTTATGGCGCCTTCGCCTGGCGCGCCGATCTCGCGCCCGGCGAGACGGTGCTGGTGCTCGGCGCTGCTGGCGGCGTCGGCCTCGCCGCGGTCGAGGTCGCGGCCGCCATGGGTGCGCGGGTCATTGCCGCCGCTGGCGACGCCGACAAATGCGCGGTCGCGCGCGCCCATGGTGCGACGTACACGATTGACTACCGCCGCGAGGATCTGCGCGAACGCGTGCGCACCCTGACCGACGGGCGCGGCGCCGACGTGGTATTCGATCCGGTGGGCGGCGACGCGTTCGCCCAGGCGCTGCGCGCCGTCGCCTGGAGCGGTCGCATCCTGGTGATCGGCTTCGCCTCCGGCAGCGTGCCGCAGATTCCGGCGAACCATGTGCTTGTAAAGAACGTCGACATCATGGGCTTTCAGTGGGGCTCATATCGGACGCGCCGTCCCGATTTGTTGACACCCGGCTTTGCGCGCCTGGTTGGCTGGCATGCTGAAGGCCGCCTGCAACCCGTCGTTTCACATCGATTGCCGCTGGCGGCCGCGCCCGAGGCCTACCGCCTGCTGCGCGAGCGCCGGGCGACCGGCAAGATCGTGCTCGAGACTCGCGTCTGACGCGCTCAAATATCGTTGGGTTGTTCGCAAAACCTCTCGAAAGCAACGCGCCGGCCGGTCTATGATATGCCGGCCTTGGGAGGGGCAAGAGGATGAGCGTCGTTCGTCAGGCGCGCCTCGAGGACGCGCAGGCGATCGCCAAGATTGAGATCGACACCTGGCGGGCGACGTATCCCGGCATGCTGCCCGATCGGGTGCTGCTTAACATGTCCGAGCGGCGCCAGACCGCCTCATGGGCCAGTTTCCTGCGTCATCGGCCGGAAGACGTCTGGGTCGCGCAACATCCGCATATCGGCGTCGTCGGCTTCGGCAATTGCGGCGCACAACGCGACGGCACGGTGGATTACACCGGTGAAATCTACACGCTTTACGTGCTGCCTGACTTGCAAGGCACGGGCGTGGGCCGCGCGCTGATGGACGCGCTGTTTCAACGGCTCGAGGCGTCGGGCCATCGTTCAGCTTTGGTTTGGGTCGTGCGCGGCAATCCGGCGCGCTTCTTCTACGAGCGGCTGGGCGGCAAGCAAGTCATGCACCGGCCGATTCCTGTGGCCGGCCAGCCGGTCGAAGCAATCGCTTATGGCTGGCGCAATTTCGGCGCCGTGCTTGGGCGCCGTGCCCGCTCGCGCGGCGAATCTACCGGCGATCCGCCGGTCCAATAACGCGATCGGAATTCAGGCGCGGGCGCGCAGCGCTGGACGGCGGCGCGGCGGCGTTGCCGCCACCGGCCCATCTTCGTCGAACAGTTCAGCCAACCGCTCGAGCATGGTGCCGCCGAGCTGTTCGGCATCAACGATGGTGACGGCGCGGCGATAATAGCGCGTCACGTCATGGCCGATGCCTATTGCTGTTAGCTCCACAGGTGAACTGCGCTCGATCTGGCCGATGACCTCGCGCAGATGGCGTTCGAGGTAATTGCCCGGATTGACCGACAACGTCGAATCGTCGACCGGCGCACCGTCGGAGATCACCATCAAGATCCGACGCTGTTCCGGTCGCGCAAGCAGCCGGTCGTGTGCCCAGATCAACGCTTCGCCGTCGATGTTTTCCTTGAGGATGCCCTCGCGCAACATCAGGCCGAGGCTCTTGCGCGCGCGGCGCCACGGCTCGTCGGCCGCTTTGTAGATGATGTGGCGCAAATCGTTAAGTCGGCCCGGATTGGGCGGCTTGCCCGCTGCAATCCAGCGCTCGCGCGACTGGCCGCCTTTCCACGCGCGCGTGGTAAAGCCCAAAATTTCGACTTTGACGCCGCAGCGCTCCAGCGTGCGCGCCAGGATGTCGGCGCTCATCGCCGCGACCGTGATCGGCCGGCCCCGCATGGAGCCGGAATTATCGATGAGCAGAGTCACCACCGTGTCGCGAAATTCCATCTCCTTCTCGCGCTTGTAGGACAGCGGATAGACAGGGTTGGTGACGACGCGGTCGAGCCGAGCGGAATCGAGAATGCCTTCCTCGAGATCGAATTCCCATGAGCGCGCCTGTTTGGCGAGCAGCCGACGCTGCAGCCGATTGGCAAGGCGGGCGATGACGCTCTGGAGGTGCGCCAGTTGCTGGTCGAGCAGCCCGCGCAGACGCGTCAGCTCGTCCGGATCGCATAGACCCGCCGCATCGACGATTTCGTCGCATTGGGTGGTGAAGGCGCGATAGGCCAGCGGATCCTCGTTGGCGCCGCGTTGGCGCGGCATCTGTCCCGGCCGGCCGGGACGACCCGGATCGTCGTCACCCGAGCCCGGCATCAATTCGCCCTGGATCTCTTCGGCGCCGGCGGCCTCGCCGTCCTGCTTCTCGTCATCGGGCGCGCCGCCTTCGAGCGCACCTTGCGCGTCCGCACTGGCGCTCTCGCCTTTGTTGCTCTCGCTATCGCCGTCGTCGGCTTTGTCGCTGTCGTCGTCGGCTTTGTCCTCGGCGCCGTCGTCCTCGGCTTCGCCCAAGTCGAGATCGAGGTCCTGAATCAGCTGCCGGGCCGTGCGCGCATAGGTCGCCTGATCGCGCATGTGGCGTTCGAGCTCGATCAGGTCGCGCCCCACCTTGCCTTCAAGGTAGGGCCGCCACAACTCGACCACTTGCCGTGCAGCCGGCGGCGGCGGTGCGCCGGCGAGCCGCTCGCGCACCATCAGCCGGATCGCCTCGGCCAGCGTCACGTCGTTGCGTTCCGCCATCTGCTCGTAGCCTTGGCGGCGATACCGCTCGTCAAGCATGGCCGCCAGATTGCCGGCGACGCCGACCATGTTACGCGAGCCGAGCGCCTCGACGCGCGCCTGCTCGATGCCTTCGAAAATACCGCGCGCGGTCTCGCCCGCGGGCGCTCGCCGAGCATGCAAGGCCGGATCGTGGTAGCGCAGCCGCAGACCCAGCGCGTCGGCGGCGCCGCGAACCGGCGCCGCATCCTTTTCCGCCAAATCGCGCGGCGGCAACGGCAGCCGGATACGCGCGCCGGCGGCGCCGGCGGGCTCGGCGCCGTAGGTCACCGACACGTCGCCGCGGCGCGCGATGGCACGCAATGCCGCCGCGGTCGATCGCTTGAAGGTCTCGACGGGTGAATCGTTATCCGGCATGGCCGTGGCCTCCGGCGCGTCAGCTCACGGTGACGCGGACGCCGCTTTCCTTGAGCTCGTTGCCGAAGCAGCGCTGGTAGTACTCGGCCACCGTGGCGCGTTCGACCTCGTCACACTTGTTCAGGAAGGTGGTGCGAAAAGCGAAAGCCAGGTCGTTGAAGATACGATTGTTCTCGGCCCAGGTGATGACCGTGCGTGGCGACATCACGGTCGAGATATCGCCGTTGACGAAACCGGCACGCGTCAGCTCGGCCAGCGACACCATCGCGTGCACGACGCGCCGCCCTTCCTCGTTATCGTAGGATGGCGCCTTAGCGAGAACGATGTCGACCTCGGCGTCGTGCGGCAGGTAATTCAGCGTCGCGACGATGTTCCAGCGGTCCATCTGGCCCTGGTTGATCTGTTGCGTACCGTGATAGAGGCCGGTGGTATCGCCAAGACCGACCGTATTGGCGGTCGCGAACAGCCGGAAGGCCGGATGCGGACGGATGACGCGGTTCTGATCGAGCAGCGTCAGCTTGCCTTCGACCTCGAGCACACGCTGAATGACGAACATGACGTCGGGTCGGCCGGCGTCGTATTCGTCGAAGCACAGCGCGGTTGGATGCTGCAGCGCCCAGGGCAGTAGGCCCTCACGATATTCGGTGATCTGCAACCCGTCCTTGAGGACGATCGCGTCCTTGCCGACCAGATCGATACGGCTGATGTGGCTGTCGAGGTTGATGCGGATCAGCGGCCAATTGAGACGCGCGGCAACCTGCTCGATGTGGGTCGATTTGCCGGTGCCGTGATAGCCCTGAATGAGAACGCGGCGGTTGTAGGCGAAGCCGGCGAGGATCGCGAGCGTGGTGTCGCGATCGAAGCGGTACGCTTCGTCGAGATTCGGCACATGGTCGCTCGATCGCGAGAAGGCCGGCACCTGCAAATCCGAATCAATGCCGAACGTCTGGCGCACCGAAACGGTGATGTCGGGCTGGCCGGGCGTCTCACTGGGATGCGTCGTGATATCGACTGTCATAATCGCTTTCTGTCGCCGTTCACTGTTGCGAGGTGTAGCAGGCCTTGAGCGTCGAATAGGCCTGATTGATGATTTTGAGACGCTCTTCGGCGTCCTTGTCGCCACCATGCGCGTCCGGATGGTTCTGCTTCACCAGCGCCTTGTAGCGCGCCTTGAGATCGGGCAGCGAAACCGGCTCGCTCAGGTCGAAAACCGCCAACGCACGCGCCTCGGGCGAGGCCGGGTGGCGATGCGACGCGGCACCGTTGCGGCTGGCCGGCGGCTCGTCGTCGTCGAGGTCGAACAGGCCGTCGCCCTTGAACTGCGCCTGATAGCGGAAGGTGCGCGATCCGAGCGGCCAGGTGGGTCGCTGCCATACGGTGTCACGCCGGATTTCGCGTTCGATGTCGTCCGGCGACATGCCGGCGTAGTAGTTCCACGACGAGTTGTAGACCCGGACGTGATCGAGGCAAAACCACAAATATTCTTGCAGCGCCGAACGCGACCGCGGCGCGCGGAATTCGCCCATACCGGCGCAGCCGGGATGGTCGCACGGCCGGCGGTTTGCCGCCCTGTCCGGGTCGGCATGGCTCGCGCTTACAGGACGTGGCATGATGATCGATAGTATGGAGAGCCGGTCGATTCCTGACAAGGCTGTGCCAGTTTAAGATTGCCGATACCGGTAAAATGGGCTGATTTTCAAGGAATTAAAGGGTTAATAGCGTGTCCGCATCCGTCGCCGAACGAATCCGCAGCAAACTTGCCCCCCTCCAGCCGACGCGATTGGTCGTTCATGACGATTCCGGCCGTCACGCGGGACATGCGGGTGCACGTCCGGGTGGCGAAAGCCACTTTCGACTCGAGATTGTTTCATCGGCCTTCGCCGGGGAAAGCCGGGTTGCGCGCCAGCGGCGGGTCTATGCGCTGCTCGCCGACGAGCTCCAATCGGGCGTACATGCGCTTCAGCTGACGACACTGACCCCCGACGAGGATCGCCGCACCGGCTAAGCAACCGGCCAACCGCTAGATACAATCTAAGGTTGTGTAGTTCTGCAGCCGTGCTCTTAATGGTTGCAAGGTGCGCAAATCGGGTTACATTTAATTGTATGAATCCCTACGAACAGAAGCTCTCCGGTCTCGATCGGACCGGAAGCGGCGGACACGTGCGTTCCAGTTCTACACGCTCCACGCTGGTCAATCGCAACGTCACCGTTGAGGGCCATCGCACCAGCATTCGCCTCGAGCCAGCGATGTGGGAAGCGCTGAACATGGTCTGCAAGCGCGAGAACAAGAGTCTGAACGAATTGGTCACCACGATCGCGCACGGCCGCAATCAATCGACACTCACCGCCGCGATCCGGGTTTTCCTGCTTACCTATTTCCAGGCGGCGGCCACCGACGAAGGCCATTTGCGCGCCGGACACGGCGTGGCGCGCCCGCGCATTCGCCTCTGACGCGCGCGATCAGTTGCGCGCACCCGTATAATAATCAGGCCACAATCGCTTGACGATTTCGCCGTCGCTGCGGAATGCGTGACACGTGCCAATGAGCCGCGATCGTTCCTTCGGCGATTGTGGCGGTGCGTCGCCGCTAGCCTGCGTCAGACGCCGGCGATAGGGATAGATCGTCTGATACGCGGTGGTCGCGATCGGCCCCATGAGTTCGACCAAATGGGTGCAGCCTTCGATCCCGCCCAACCGCTCGCGGACCTGCGAGAGAAAGCCCGGCCGGACGCTCAAGCCTTCGAGACGGGCAAAGTTTGGCGCGATCGCCGGGCAAACCGCGAACGGGCTCTTGTCGGTCGCGACTTCGACGCGCCGCACGATCAGATCATCGTCGACGGTGACCCGAACCCACATGTCGTGCACCGGATCGCCGGCCTCGATACGGCCGCGATAATCGTTGTCGAACGCATACGTCTTGGTGTCGGTGAGATGCCCTTCGATGTCCCATAAGCCGTCGTCGCGGCGATAACCGCGGCAATGGACCTGGCGCGTGTGGATGTGCTGACGCGACGGTGCGGGCGACAACGGCATGACCGGACCTCCGGAACAGGCGGCCTATTTAGAGAGCGCGCGCCGGCCGCGCCAGCGTCTTGACGGCATCGCGCAGAAACGCGCGTAGCGTATCAGCGGCGACGTCGCGGCTGACGAAGGCTTGGCCGATATCGCGAACCAGGATGAGGCTGATCCGGCCGTCCTTGACCTTCTTGTCCTTGTGCATGAGCTCGAGCAAGACATCGGCGTCGGCGACGTCGATTTCGGTGCGCAGGCCGACGCTGGCGAAATGGCGGCGCACGCGGTTGGCGGCGTCTTGCGAACACAGCTTCAACCGAGCCGAAAGGTCGAACGCCATCGCCATGCCGAGCGCAACCGCCTCACCATGCAGCAGCACGTTGCCGAAGCCGGTCGCGGCCTCCAAGGCATGGCCGAAGGTATGGCCAAAATTCAGCAACGCGCGCTCGCCAGTCTCGCGCTCGTCGGCGGCAACCACCGCCGCCTTGGCGGCGCAGCTGCGCAGCACCGCCTCGCGCCGGAGATCCGGATCGCCTTTGAGTAATGCACCGGCGTTGCTTTCGAGCCAATCATAGAAGCCGCGATCGCGGATCAGCCCGTACTTCACGACCTCGGCATAGCCCGCTAGCAGTTCGCGTTGCGGCAACGTGCCGAGCGTGTCGGAGTCGGCGATGACCAGAACCGGTTGGTGAAAGGCGCCGACCAAATTCTTTCCCTGGCGCGTGTCGATGGCGGTCTTGCCGCCGACCGAGCTGTCGACCTGCGCCAGCAGCGTCGTCGGCACCTGGACGTAATCGAGGCCGCGCAACAGCGTCGCCGCCGCGAACCCGGCGAGGTCGCCGACCACGCCGCCGCCGAGCGCGATAATCGGCGTCGCGCGCTCGATGCCAGCCGCCAGGATGTCCTCGCACAGCTTCTGGAAATGGGCGAAATCCTTCGTCTCCTCGCCGGGCGGCAGGACGATCGCGGCGTGCGCGATGCCGGCGGCGTCGAGACCGCGGCGCAGCGTGTCGAGATGCAGCCGCGCCACGTTCGCGTCGGTCACGATCAGAGCGCGTTTCTGGCGCATGACGCCGGCGATCAGCGCACCCGCCTGGGCCAGCAACCGCGCACCGACGACGATATCGTAGCTGCGTGCGCCAAGCTCGACGCGCAGCCGTTGAGCTTCGCTCATGGTGCAACACCCGCGTGGACGACGAGATGCGGCGTTAGAGCCGCCAACACGCGCTCGAGCGTCACCTCGGCCGGACCGTCGATGCTGTCGACGGCAATGTCGGCCTCGGCATAGACCGGATAGCGTTGCGCCATGAGCTGCTCGAGGATGGTGCGTGGGTCGCCGTCGTTCAGCAACGGCCGGTTGTTTCGCCGCATCACCCGCGCCAGCATCAGGTCGAGATCGGCGCGCAGCCAAACGGTGACGGCGCGCTCGCGCAGCAATGCCCGCGTCGACGAATCCATGAAGGCGCCGCCGCCGGTGGCGAGCACGTGCGGCGGATTGGCCAGCAGGCGCCGGATCACCTCGCGCTCGCGGTCACGGAAAAACGGCTCGCCGCTCTCAGCGAAAATCTCCGCGATCGTGGCGTTGGCCGCTTTCTCGATCTCGGCATCGGCGTCGGCGAACTCGACGCCGAGCCGCTGCGCTAGCCGTCGTCCGACTGCGGTTTTGCCCGCACCCATCAGTCCGACGAGCGCGATCGTCCTGGTGACGCGCAAATCGCGGTGTGGCGTTGAAACGCTCATGCGGCGCCGATAAACTGGCGGTGTTTGGTCATCGCCGGAGCCTAGCATACCGCCGGGATTCGCCGCCATTCGGCCCGCGCAGATCGGGCTCGTCGAGGAAATCGGAGTCCATGGGAAAATTCATTTTGATCGCGTTCGCGACCCTGGTCGTGTTGGTCGTCGTGGGCGGCGGAGTCCTGGCCATATGGCACGTACCGGCGCCGATGGCGCACGTCGAGCACCCCATTCCCGATGCGCAACTGCCGCATTGAGCGGCGGCCGCGGCCGCATTTCGCGGCCTGGTTGGTTGCCGCGATCCTGCTGAATGTCGCCTCGGCGGCGGCGCAGCCGATCCAACTGATTCCCAGCGCGACGCCGACACCCGCGAACCCCTCGTCGGTTGCGCCACCGCAAAGTCTCGAAGGCGGCGACCAAATCCAGGTTTCACCCCTGGCGCCGGTGGACACGTCATGGACCGGCGTGCTCGGCGCAGCGAAGGGCGGTTTCCCGCACGACATGTGGAACGGTGCCAACCGCCGTTTCGTCGCCGCCGCCCTGCCGCAGCTTCAGCCGGTGACATCGCCGGAACTCACCAGCTTGGCGCGGCGCCTGTTGTTGAGCGACGCCGCCGCGCCCGCGCCGGCCGGTAACGCGGACGCGGCCGCCGGCCCCAAATTGTTGGCCGAGCGCATCGACCGGATCTACGCGCTCGGCTTCGTGCACGACGGCTTGGCGCTGATTGAATCGTTGCCCGATACCGTCGTAACCGAACCCATCGATCGCGACCGCATCGAGTTGCGTTTCGCCACCAACGACACGACCGGCGCCTGCAACGACGTCGCCGCCCGCATCGATCGTTACACCGGGGCGTGGTGGGCGCGGGCACTGATCGCCTGCCAAGCGCTAGCCGGCGATTTTGCCAAGGCCTCGCTCGGGCAAAGCCTGCTTGCCGACCAGAAGACGCCGCCGGACCCGGAATTCGATGCCTTGATCCGGCTGCTGTCGGAACACGGCGCGGCGCGATTGGCGCGGCTCGGCGATCCAACGCCGTTACGCGTCACCCTGCTGGCGGCAGCCAAACGGCCGCTGCCGGCGGAGGCGATTGCCGTCGCCGATCCAGCCGCGCTCGTCGGCTATGCCGGTAACGGCAGCGTGCCGGCCGACGATCGCCTCGCCGCGGGTGAGCGCGCCGAAACGCTGGGCGTGCTGCCGCCGCCGGATCTCACCGCGCTCTACGGTGCGATCGACTTCAAGTCCGAGGAACTCGAGCGCGCCCGGCGATCGATCCGGCCACCGGCCACGGCGCGCGACCGTGCCCTGCTCTATGTGCTGGCGAAATCCGGCAGCGATTTCGCCGTGCGCACGAATGCAATCGAGACCCTGGCCGCCGATGCGCAAAAGCGCGGCGTATTCGTGCCAGAGGCCGCGGTGCTGGCGCCGGTGCTGGCCGATATACCCAGCGCCAACGCCGATCCCAAATTCGCCGGCGTCGCCGCCCGCATTCTGCTGGCAACCGGCGATGCCGCCGACGCCAAACCGTGGGTCAGCGCCGCCGGTGACAAGACGACGTTGTTGTTGAGCCTGATCGCGACGCCGGGCGTGCCGCGCGTCGACGCGGGCGTTGTACGGGACGCCGCGGCAGCAGCTGGAGACGCCGCGGCTGGTCCGCGCGCCGGACTGATCTACGTCCTGCTGACGGCGCTCGGCGACGATCCGGCGACGCTGGCCGATCTCACGCCAGCGGCGTTGACTGCACCGGCGACACCCGGCGCGCTGCCGAATGCGGCGCTGTGGGATGAACAGCAGCGAGCGGCGGCGAACGCACAGCTGGGGGCGACGGTACTTGCGTCCATTCTGATCGCCGAAAGCGACGGCCGGCTGACCTCGGAGTCCCTGTTGCTGGGACGTGCCATCGCTGGCTTGCGCGCGGTCGATCTCGACAACGATGCCCATGCGCTCGCGCTCGAGGCCGCGCTCGACGCCGGCATCTGATATGGACCGCCACATCGAGGCGTTCCTCGAAATGCTCGCGGCCGAACGCGGCGCCGCCAAATTGACGCTGGAGGCCTATCGCAACGATCTGCGGCAGGTCGAGGCCTTCCTGCGGCCGCGCGGCGTAACGCTGGAGGCCGCCGCAAGCGACGATCTGCGCGGTTATCTCGCCACCCTGGCCGGCGCGCATCGCGCACCGGGAACCTCGGCGCGCCGATTGTCGGCGTTGCGACAATTCTACCGCTTCCTGGTGTTGGAAAAGGTTCGCCGCGACGACCCGACGGCGGCGCTCGACGGTCCGCGCCTGCGCCGGCCGCTGCCCAAGGTGCTGGTCGCCGACGACGCCCAAAAGCTGATTGACGCCGCGCGCGCGAAGGACGGCGCCGAAGGCGTGCGGCTGTTATGCGTGGTCGAGCTGCTCTACGGCGGCGGCCTGCGCGTGTCGGAGCTGGTGAATTTGACCGTCGCCGCTGCGCGCCGCGATCCGCGATTCCTGGTGGTACGTGGCAAGGGCGACAAGGAGCGGCTGGTGCCGCTGGGCCGGCCGGCGCGGCGTGCGCTCGATGCCTATCTCGCCGTGCGGAACCGCTTTCTCAAGGACGACGCGGAATCGCGGTGGCTGTTTCCGTCGCGGGGCGCCGAGGGGCATCTGACGCGACGGCGCTGCGGCCAGCTCATCGCCGGGCTGGCGCGCGAGACCGGCCTCAAGGTTTCGCCGCACGTGCTGCGGCATGCCTTCGCCAGCCATCTGGTCGACCGCGGCGCCGACCTGCGCAGCGTGCAGGAGATGCTCGGCCACGCCGATATCGCCACGACGCAGATCTACACGCACGTGCAAAGCGAGCGTCTGCGTCGGCTGGTAAACGAAGCGCACCCCTTGGCGCGCAAGAAATAGCGCTTTGCGCGGGGTGGCGTCGCCGCGCGCCGCGTGCTAGGTCAAGCCGCCATGCGTCATTTTCTGGATTTTGAGCAGCCGCTCGCCGACCTCGAAGGCAAGATCGAAGAGCTGCGTCACATCTCGAACGGCGGCGATCTCAACATCGCCGAGGAAGTCGCGCGGCTCGAGACCAAGGTCGAGAAATTTCTACGCCAGACCTATGCCAAGCTGACGCCGTGGCAGAAGGTCCAGATCGCCCGACACCCGGATCGGCCGCATGGCAACGATTACCTGAAACGGCTGATCACGGACTTCACGCCGCTGGCGGGCGATCGGACGTTCGCCGAGGACCGCGCCATCGTCGGCGGGCTCGGTCGGTTTCGCGGCCGGTCGGTTGTTGTCATCGCGCACGAAAAGGGCGCCGATACCGAAGCGCGGGTCCGGCACAATTTCGGCATGGCGCGGCCCGAGGGTTACCGTAAAGCGCGCCGGCTGATGGAACTCGCCAACCGATTCAAGCTGCCGGTGCTGACGTTCGTCGACACGGCCGGCGCCTATCCCGGCATCGACGCCGAGGCGCGCGGCCAGGCTGAGGCGATCGCGCGCGCGGTCGAGGCCTGTCTGGAGATCGAAGTGCCGCTGATCGCGACCGTCATCGGCGAAGGCGGCTCCGGCGGCGCGATTGCGCTGGCCGCCGGCAACGTGGTGCTCATGCTGGAGCACGCAGTTTATTCGGTCATCTCGCCCGAAGGCTGCGCCTCGATCCTGTGGCGCAGCGCCGAAAATGCGCAAGATGCGGCCGAGGCCTTGCGCTTGACGGCGCAGGATCTATTGCGGCTCGGCATCATCGACGCCGTCGTTCCCGAGCCGCTGGGCGGCGCCCATCGCGCCCACGAAGCGGTGATTGCGGCCGCCGGCGACGCGGTCGAGAAAGCGCTGTTGCCGCTGTTGAAGCTCGACGGGCCGAGCCTGCGCGCAGCGCGGCGCGCCAAATTCCTGCAGATGGGAACGCGCGGGATCTAATTGCGCGGCGGGCGCAGGACGTAACCGGTGCCGCGAACGGTGTGCAGCAGCGGTTGATCGAAGCCACGGTCGATTTTCTGCCGCAGCCGGCTGATGTGAACGTCGATGACGTTGGTCTGCGGATCGAAATGATGATCCCAGACTTTTTCCAGTAACATCGTGCGCGTAACGATGTGATCGGCATTGCGCATGAGATATTCAAGCAGCCGGAACTCGCGCGGCAGCAGCTCGATCGTGCGGCCGGCGCGGGAAACCTGGCGCCCGATCAAGTCCATTTCAAGATCTGCGACCTTGAGCTTGGTCTCGGCGCCGCCGCGGCGCGTGAGCGCCTCGAGCCGCGCCAGCAGCTCCGAAAACGCGAACGGCTTCGGCAGATAGTCGTCGCAGCCGGAGTTGAGTCCCTGCACCCGGTCCTCAACGTCGCCCAATGCGCTCAACACCAGAACCGGCGTCAAATCGTTGGCCGCGCGCAGCGCCGCGATGATCGATAGCCCGTCGAGACCGGGCAGCATGCGGTCGATGATCATCGCGTCGAAGGTGCCGCCGCGGGCGCGGTCGAGCCCTTGACGTCCCTCCGACGCCAGATCGACCCGGTGGCCGCTTTCGGTCAGGCCCTTGACGAGGTAGGCCGCCGCTTCGCGATCATCTTCGATAACCAGGATACGCACGCGCGTCTCCTCGCTTGCATCAGCCTTTTTCTGCGTCGTTCTGGACCGTGAGGGCGACGTATTCGTTGACGCCGTGGCGGTTGATCAGCAGCAGCACGGTCTGGTTCGCGCCCTTGGCCTGCTGTGCCGCTTCGAGTTCGTGAACCGCCTCGCGCGGCGTCGCCACCGCCTTCCGGTTGATCGAGACGATGACGTCGCCGGGCTGCACGCCGATCGCGCCGAGCGGCGAATTGGACGCGACGTCGGTGACGATGACGCCGTGCACGCCCTTCGGCACGCGCGCCTGACTACGCAATTCGGGCGTCAGGCTCGACAGCTTGAGGCCCATGGCGACCGACTTGCCGTGCTCCGGCTGTTCGGCCGTGGCAACCTGACCGGCATTGTCCGGCATCGCGCCGATCTTTACCTGCAGCGTCGTCGGCTTGTCGCTGCGCCAGACCTTGATCGCCGCGGTCTGGCCGACCGGCGTTTCGGCGACGGCGATCGGCAGATCGCGGACCTGGCTGATATCGTGGCCGTCGTAGTTCAGGATCACGTCGCCCTGCTTCATGCCGGCTTTCGCGGCCGGACTGTCGTTGGTCACGTCGGCGACCAGCGCGCCTTGCGCCTTGGCAAGGCCGAGACTCTTGGCGATTTCGGGCGTGACGCTCTGGATCTGCACGCCGAGCCAGCCGCGCTCCACTTTGCCATGCGTGCGCAGCTGTTCGATGATCGGCTTCGCCAGGCTCGACGGGATCGCGAATCCAATGCCGACCGAACCGCCATTGGGCGAATAGATCGCGGTGTTGATGCCGATGACCTGGCCCTGGAGGTTGAAGTCGGGACCGCCCGAATTGCCGCGATTGATCGACGCGTCGATCTGGAGGAAATCGTCATAGGGGCCGGCATGGATGTCGCGGCCACGCGCCGACAGGACGCCCGGACTGACCGTGCCGCCGAGACCGAACGGATTGCCGACAGCGAGCAACCAGTCGCCGATTTGCGTCGCGTCGCTGTCGCCCCAGGTGACATAGGGCAGCGGCTCCTTGCTCTCGATCTTGAGCAGCGCCAGATCGGTCTTGGGGTCGCGACCGATGATCTTGGCGGGATGGCGACTGTTGTCCTGGAGGATCACAGTCACCTTGCTGGCGTCCTGGACCACGTGATTATTGGTCACGACGTAGCCAGTCGGATCGATGATGAAGCCGGAGCCGAGCGCGACGCGCTGTCCCTCGGGCGTCGGCGATCCGTGAAATTGGTGCTGCTGTTGCTGGAAGAAACGGCGCAAGAACTCGTCGAATGGCGACGGCGGAAATCCCTGGAACGGATTGTCGTTCTGGCCGAGTTGTTGATCCTGATCGTCGCTGCCCAAGTTGGCCATGTCCGATTTTTCGGTGACCGAGATGTTGACCACCGCCGGCAGCACCTTCTTCACCATCGGCGCGAAGCTCGGCATCGGCACGATCGCGGATTCGGCGCCTTGCGCCTGCGCGAACGCCATGGGCGCAGCCGCCAGCGCGACCGAGAAACCCGCTCCAACGGCGAGCCGGCGCAGCCGGCCGGCGGACATCGTCGAAAACATCATGGATCAACCTCGCGTCAAAGAAGATGCCATCGCCAACGGAACGGCGTCTTGGGGCCGCCGGTGCCCGTAAAACCGGTCAGCGCCTCAATTCCGCACCACTATGGCTCCGGGCGGATTACGCCACCCCTTCGCTTCGATTAATTCGATTTAATGCGGCGTTTTTCCGGCCGTCGGACCGGAACGCCCGGCATCAAACCCGGCCGTGGCAGTGCTTGTACTTCTTGCCCGAACCACAGGGGCACGGCGCATTGCGCGGTGTGCCCGCCCACGGTGCCGGGGTCGAAGCCGCGCGCTCTGGCGCGACAGCCGCCTGCGCCGGATCCTCGTGCGTCTCGACGCCACGTGCCGGCACCGGCGCCAAACCGGGTGGCGGCGCACTGTCGCCGCGCTCGACCCGCAGCTCGACGTGCGCCAGAACGCTGACCACCTGTTCGCGCAGCGCAACGAGCATGCCCTGGAACAGCTCGAACGCTTCGCGTTTATATTCGTTGAGAGGATCGCGTTGCGCATAGGCGCGCAGATTGATCCCCTGCCGCAAATGGTCGAGCGCCAGCAGATGGTCCTTCCACTGCTGATCGAGAATCTGCAACAGCAGGCTGCGCTCGGCCATGCGCATGATGTCGGCGCCGTACTGCGCCTCTTTCTGGGCGGTCTTTTCGGCGACCGCGCGACCGATGCGCTCGCGCAGTTCGACGTCGGCAATGCCCTCTTCTTTCGCCCAGTCGGCGACTGGCAGATCGAGATTGAAGACGCGCCGGACTTCTTCGTGCAACGCGGCCGTGTCCCATTGATCGGGAAGCGCATTCTCCGGCACGCAGCGAGCCACCAAATTCTCGACGACCTCTTCGCGCATGTCGCCCATCATCGCGCTGATGTCGGCCGCGGCCATGATTTCGCGGCGCTGCTGGTAGACGACCTTGCGCTGGTCGTTCATGACGTCGTCGAAACGCAGCAGATGCTTGCGGATTTCGTAATTGCGGCCTTCGACTTTTTCCTGCGCCTTCGCCAACGCCTTGTTGATCCACGGATGGATGATGGCCTCGCCTTCCTTGAGGCCGAGCTTCTGCAGCATGCCGTCCATCCGGTCCGATCCGAAAATGCGCATCAGATCGTCGTCGAGCGACACGAAGAATTTGGACGCGCCGGGATCGCCCTGGCGGCCAGAGCGGCCGCGCAGCTGATTGTCGATGCGGCGGCTTTCGTGGCGTTCGCTGCCGATGACGTAAAGACCGCCAGCCTTGACCGCCTCTTCGTGCGCCGTCTGAACGTCGGCGCGGATTTCGGCGGCGCGGCGATCACGCACCGACGGGTCGTTGATGCCCGCGAGTTCGTTGCGCAGGCGCATTTCGACGTTGCCGCCGAGCTGAATGTCGGTGCCGCGGCCGGCCATGTTGGTCGCGATCGTGACGGCGCCAGGCCGGCCGGCTTGGGCGATGATCTGCGCTTCCTGTTCGTGGTAGCGCGCGTTCAGCACGTTGTGCGGAATCTTCTTTTTCTTGAAGAGATCGGACAGCATCTCGGATTTTTCGATGCTGACGGTGCCGACAAGAACCGGCTGTTTGCGTTCGCGACACTCCGACACCTGCTGGATGATCGCGTCGTTCTTTTCGCGCGCGGTGCGGTATACCTCGTCGTCGGCATCGAGGCGGATGCAGGGCCTGTTGGTCGGCACGTCGATGACGTCGAGCTTGTAGATTTCGTTCAGCTCCGTCGCCTCGGTCATCGCCGTGCCCGTCATGCCCGCGAGCTTGGGGAACAGGCGGAAATAATTCTGGAAGGTGATGGTCGCCAGCGTCTGATTTTCGTTCTGCACGTCGACGCCTTCCTTGGCCTCGAGCGCCTGGTGCAAGCCTTCGGAATAACGCCGCCCCTCCATCATGCGGCCGGTAAATTCGTCGATGATGACGATCTTGCCCTCGCGCACGATGTAATCGGTATCGCGCGCGAACAGCTTGTGCGCGCGCAACGCTTGATTGGCGTGATGGACGAGCGAAAGATTGTTGATGTCGTAGAGCGTGCCGCTCTTCATCAGGCCGGTTTCGCGCAACATCGTCTCGATCTTCTCGACGCCCGATTCCGTCAGCGTTACGGCGCGCTGTTTCTCGTCCTTCTCGTAATCTTCG
This sequence comes from Allostellaceae bacterium, assembly GCA_035275845.1. Taxonomy (GTDB): domain Bacteria; phylum Pseudomonadota; class Alphaproteobacteria; order ATCC43930; family CGMCC-115725; genus REEB95. Next base: position 28,015 of record DATEMD010000001.1, read on the forward strand.
GGCGCGAGTTTCGGAATGAGCTTGTCGACCGCGCGATAGAGTTCGGATGAATCCTCCGTCGGACCGGAGATGATCAGCGGCGTGCGCGCCTCGTCGATCAGGATCGAATCGACTTCGTCGACGATCGCGTAGTTGAACGGCCGCTGAACCATCTGGACCAGCGAGTATTTCATGTTGTCGCGCAGATAATCGAAGCCGAACTCGTTGTTGGTGCCGTAGGTGACGTCGGCCTCGTAGGCGGCGCGACGCTGCAGGTCGTCGAGTTCGTGAACGATGCAATCGACTGACAGACCGAGAAACTTGTAGACTTGGCCCATCCATTCGCTGTCGCGCTTGGCTAGGTAGTCGTTGACGGTGACGACGTGCACGCCCTTGCCAGTCAGCGCGTTGAGATAGACCGGCAAAGTCGCCACCAGCGTCTTGCCTTCGCCGGTTCGCATCTCGGCGATCATGCCGCGATGCAGGACGACACCGCCCATGAGCTGAACGTCGAAGTGGCGTTGACCGAGCACCCGCTTCGCCGCTTCACGCACGGTGGCGAAGGCGTCGACCAGCAGATCATCGAGCTCGTCGCCGTCGTTTAGCCGCTTGCGGAAGACGTCGGTGCGCGCACGCAGGTCGCCGTCCGAAAGGCCAGCCAGCTCCGGCTCGAGCGCATTGATGTCGTCGATCAGCGGTTGCAGACTTTTGATATAGCGGTCGTTCGCCGAACCGAAGAATCGCCGGGCAAGGGCGCCGATCATCAAGACCTCGATGGGATGGCGGAAAAGTCGGGCGTCGCCGAGGCGACGTTATGAGAGATAGGGGCATATAACGCGAGTGTCAATTCGGCCAGGCCCGAAAAGCCTTGCTGGAACGGCCCATTAACTGTTGCCGGAGCTTGTTCTGAACCGGGCGATGTGCTTTATCAGCGACGCGTGCGCGGGCCCGCCCCGCCGCGACAATCGGAATCGAAAGGAAACACCTGCTATGACGGCGCGGAACGCGATTTTCGCCTGCCTGATCCTTGCCTTGGCCGCCACTCCGGCGCTGGCGCAGAAAACCAAGCCGGCGGGCGACCCCGTCGTCGCGCGCGTCAACGGCCAGACGCTGACCCGTTTGGACGTCGAGATCGCCTACAGCGCGCTCGCCCCCGATGTGCGCCAACGTGTCACCCTCGAACAGGCCTATCCGCAGATCGTCGACCGGCTGGTCGGGATGGTGGTGGCGGCGCAAGCTGCCGAAAAGGCGCGTGTCGATGCCGACCCGGTGATCCGGAAGCGGCTGATGCTCGCTCGCGACCAGATCCTGCAAGACGCGTATTTCAATTCGATTGCGCACAAGGAGGTCACCAAGGAGAAACTCCAGGCGGCCTACGCGCAATACGCCAAGGACGCGCCCAAGCAGGAAGAGATCAAGGCCCGCCATATCCTGGTGTCGAACCAGAAAGAGGCCGAGGACGTCATCGCGCAGCTCAAGAAGGGCGCCGATTTCGCCACTTTGGCGAAAGAGAAGACCATCGATCCGTCGGGTAAGACGTCGGGTGGCGATCTCGGCTGGTTCACGAAAGACGAGATGGTGCCCGAATTCGCCAACGCGGCTTTTGCGTTGAAGAAGGGCGAGTACACCCAGACGCCGGTCCATACCGAATTCGGCTGGCACGTCATCCAGGTCGAGGACCGCCGGCCCGCCAAGGCGCTGCCCTACGAGCAAGAGGCGCCGCGCCTGGCGCAGGACATGGCGAGCAAGATCATTGGCGAGCGCGTCAAGGAGCTCGACCAGTCAGCCAAGGTCGAGATCTTCGCGCTCGATGGCAGCAAGCTGCCGGCGGCTGGTGCCGGTACGGCGCCGAAGCTGACGCCGCCCGGCGGAGCCGCTTCCGGCGGCGCAGCGCCCGGCGCGCCGACGCTGGCGCCCGACACCGCGCCCGACAAGCTCAACGCCAAGCCGCAGTAAGCGGCGGTTCGCTCGACGGTTTCGACGGACCGAACATGGAAGCGGTGTCGCCGCTCGCGCCGACGCACTTTCCTGATCTGCCGCCGATCGCCGGCGTCACGCTGGCGAGCGCGCATTGCGGCATCCGCTACAAGGAGCGGACCGACCTGATGGTCGCCGTCGTCGCGCCGGGTAGCGCGGTCGCCGGCGTGTTCACCCGCTCGCTGACGCCGGGCGCACCGATCGACTGGTGCCGTAAGGCTTTGAAGCGCGGCAAAGCGCGGACGATCGTGGTCAATTCCGGCAACGCCAATGTCTTCACCGGCAAGCGCGGCCGCGACGCGGTCGCACAGACGGTCGCGGCGGCGGCGAAGGTCTTTCGCTGTGATCCGCGCGAGGTCTTCGTGTCCTCGACGGGAGTCATCGGCGAGCCGCTCGCGGCGGAGAAGATCGTCGCGGCGTTGCCGGCGGCGGCGGCGGCGGCGCGCGCCGACGCTTGGGCCGAAGCGGCGCAAGCGATCATGACCACCGATACGTTTCCCAAGGGTGCGACGCGCAGCGTCGAGATTCACGGCACGCGCGTCACCATCAACGGCATCGCCAAGGGCTCGGGCATGGTCGCGCCCGACATGGGCACCATGCTGGCCTATGTCTTCACCGACGCGAACATCGCCGCGCCCGCGCTCCAGTCGATGCTGACGACCGGCAACGATCGGTCGTTCAATTCGATCACCGTCGATGGCGACACCTCGACCAGCGACACGCTGCTGCTGGTGGCGACCGGCAAGGCTGGAAACCGGCGCGTCGCGCGTGCCGCCGATCCGGCGCTCAAGGCGTTTCGCCGCGCCCTCGACGAGCTTTTGGTCGATCTGGCGCAGCAGATCGTGCGTGACGGCGAAGGCGCGGAAAAATTCGTCACCATCAACGTGTCGGGTGCGGCCTCGGCCGGCGCGGCGCGGCGGATCGGCCTTGCCATCGGCAATTCGCCGTTGGTCAAAACGGCGATCGCCGCCGGTGACGCCAATTGGGGCCGCATCGTCATGGCCGTCGGCAAGGCCGGCGAAAAGGCCGACCGCGACCGGCTGTCGATCGCCGTCGGCGGCGTGCCCATCGCCGCCAAAGGCGGTCCGATTCCGGGCTATGACGAGGCGCCGGTGGCACGGCACATGGCCGGCCGTGATATCCAGCTGGCGGTCGACCTCGGTATCGGCCGGGGCCGTTGGACCGTCTGGACCTGCGACCTGACGCACCGTTACATCGACATCAATGGCAGCTACCGGAGCTGAGACCGTCGGCATCACGGTGGTCTGCGTCGCGCTGATCGACACCGACGGCCGCGTGCTTCTGGCCGAGCGTCCGGCTGGCAAGCCGCTCGCCGGGTTGTGGGAATTTCCCGGCGGCAAGATCAATGCTGGCGAGACACCTGAGGCGGCGCTGATCCGCGAGCTGCATGAGGAACTTGGCATCGATGTGACCGAGGCATGCCTGTCGCCGCTCACCTTCGCGTCGCATCGCTATCCGGATCTGCATGTCATCCTGCTGCTTTACGTCTGCCGGCGATGGAAGGGGATGGTCACCGCGCGCGAGGGACAGAAGCTAAGCTGGGTCAGGCCGCAGCGCTTCGACGATTACCCGATGCCGCCGGCCGACAAGGGCCTGATCGCGGCGTTGCGCGACCTGCTTTAGCAGCTTGCCGGTTTGCTCCCGCGACTTTAGGCTCGCCGCCATGCGCCGCCTCGCCCGCATCCTGTGCCTGCTGGCCGTTCTGCCGGTCGCCGCCTGCTATTATCCGGATTACATCTTGCGGCCGCAGATCGTGCGCGCCGACGCCAACGGAATCGTGATTCGCACCGGCAGGGGCGTCAATCCGTACAACATGGCGGCGTTGCACTGTCAGCATTACGGCAAGCTGTCGGTCCCGAACGGCGCACAGCCATCAGGCGATTACGCGCTGACGTATTATTACAGCTGCCAGTGAACGCCGTCAGTTCGCCGGCGCCCAGGCTGTCAGGTTGATCGTCTGAAAGCTTGCGACGACGCGGCCGCCCGCTACAGCCGCACGGTCGCGATAGAGCGAAGCGGCGCGCGCCAACGTGCCGCGCCGGGTCGACGCCTTGCGCCGCTCGCGCTGGGCGTTGGTCTCGCCCATGGCGCGCAGGTCGCGCATCAGCGCGAACGCGTCGGTGTATTCGACGTCGGTACGATCGCCGTCAACCACCGGCTCGACGAAGCCGGCGCGCTGAAGCAAGCCGCCGATATCGCGTAAATCCGCGAAGGGCGACACGCGCGGACTGGCACCGCCGGCGCTTTCGAGTTCGGCCTCGATCAGCGCTTCATGCAGCGCGCTCAGCGTCTCGCCGCCGAACAACGTCGCCAACAGCAGCCCGCTGGGCTTCAGCATCCGGCGCAGTTGCAGCAACGTGCCGGGCAAATCGTTGACCCAGTGCAGCACTAGCGGGCTAAGCACGAGGTCGAAAGCCCCCGACGCGAACGGCAGCGCCTCGAGATCGACCACGGCGGCCGGGCGCGGCGCCCGGCGCGCCAAATCTTCGGACGGGTCCGCAGACACCAGGCGGCCGACGGCGTCGCGGCCATCGAGCGCGCGTGCCATCAGCCCGCCGCGACAGCCGAGATCGAGCGCCACCGGAAACTGCCGCTTGATCTCGCCAAGACGCTCGGCGAGGTCCGCCGCCGCCCGCTCGAACAGAAACTCGGCGCCGAGCCCGAGCCGCGCGGCGCGCGCACGATGCCGGCGCACGGCGTGCGGATCGAAAATACGCAGCGGATCGACCGGTTGCATGGCGCATCATCGCCTTGGCCTGCGCCGATTGACAAGGCGGCTGCCGTCGCCTGAGATCATGTGATGGGGGGATTGATCCGGGCTCTCGACCCGCGCCGTGTCGGCGCGACCCTGCTCGATCTGCTGCTGCCGCCGCGCTGCCTCAAATGCGGCGTCGAGATCGGCGGCAACGGCGCCTTATGCGCCGAATGCTGGCGCGGCATCGCTTTCTTGCACCCGCCGTGCTGCGCGCGCTGCGGCCTGCCGTTCGAAATCGATCTGGGCGCCGAGGCGATTTGCGGCGCCTGCGCGCGCGAGACGCCGCTTTACGCACGCGCGCGTGCGGCGTTGCGCTATGACGAGGCGAGCCGGACCTTGGTGCTCGCCTTCAAGCACGGCGACAAGCTGCAACTGGCGCCGGCGCTCGGCCGGTTCATGCGTCGAGCCGGCGCGGAGCTCTTGGCGACCTGCGACGTCATCGCTCCCGTGCCGTTGCATTGGACGCGGCTGTTCACGCGCCGTTACAACCAGGCCGCCATTCTCGCCCACGCCCTCGTCCGTGACGGCGGCCCACCCGTCGTCGCGGACCTGCTCGAACGGCGCCGCGCCACGCCGCCACAAGGCCGCAGCGGCCGTACCGAGCGGCGGCGCAACGTCCGTGGCGCTTTTTCCTTGAAGCGGAGCCGCGCCGTCACCGGCCGGCGCGTGTTGCTGGTCGACGACGTTTTGACCACCGGCGCCACGGTCTCGGAATGCGCGCGCACCCTACTCGACGCCGGGGCCGAATCGGTTGATGTCCTGACGCTGGCGCGCACGGTGCGGCCCGATCTGTGAGTTGATTTAACCATGCGCGCGACCAGATAATCGGGCGTGGCCAAGGTCGAGCTCTACACCACGATGTTCTGCCCCTACTGCGCGCGGGCCCGCAACCTGCTGCACAAAAAGGGCGTGAGTTTCACCGACATCGACGTGATGGGCGACGACGAGAAGCGCGGGGAAATGATCGCACGTGCCAACGGCCGTTATACCGTGCCGCAGATCTTCATCGACGGACGGCACATCGGCGGCTCGGACGAGTTGGTGGCGCTCGATCGCGACGGCAGGCTCGACCCGCTGCTCGGGTTGTCGCGATGAGCACCCGCTTCAAGGCCGCCTGCATCCAGATGACGTCGGGTGCGGCGATCGAAGCAAACGTCAACGCCGCCAGCGCGCTCGTGCGGCGCGCACGCGAACAAGGCGCGGATCTGATCATGACGCCCGAGGTCAGCGACATGATCGAACCCAAGCGGGCGTTGGCGCTCGACAAGGCCCACCGCGAGGAGCAAAACGCGATGGTCGCGGCGTTCCGCGATCTGGCGCGCGAAACCGGCGCGTGGCTGCTGCTCGGCTCGGCGGTGATCCGCGATAAGAACGCCGAACGGCTGTCGAACCGCTCGTTCCTGATCTCGCCGCAAGGCGAGATCACCGCGCGTTACGACAAAATCCACATGTTCGACGTCGATTTGCCGACTGGCGAACGACACCGCGAATCGCAGACCTACAAGCCCGGCGACAAGGCCGTGGTTGCCGAGTTGCCGTGGGGCCGGCTTGGCATGACGATCTGTTACGATCTGCGGTTTCCGCACCTCTACCGCGCGCTCGCCAAGGCGGGCGCCGATTTCCTCGCGGTGCCGTCGGCCTTCACGGTGCCGACCGGCCGCGCCCATTGGCACGTCTTGCTGCGCGCACGCGCCATCGAGAACGGCTGCTTCGTTTTTGCACCGGCGCAATGGGGTGAGCACGGCGGTGGCCGACGCACCTTCGGTCACGCCCTGATCGTTGCACCGTGGGGTGAAATCCTCGCCGAAGCCGAAGACGGCGTGGGCGTGATCGTCGCCGAGATCGATCCGGCCAAGGTGGCCGAGACGCGGCGCGCCGTACCGTCGCTGACGCACGATCGGCTGTTCGCCGCGCCGAAGCGGCCCGGCACCACCGCCGCCGCCGAGTAACGCGTCAGTTTTCCCGTGTGACTGTCGTGTCGGTGGTCATTCCCAAGGTTTCGTAGACCGGACACCAACCGCCGATCGCGGTCAGGATCGGTATGATCCCGATCAAGGCGAGCCAGCGTTCGCCGGCGAACCAGATCCAGATACCGCCGATGATCGCCAGACCGATGAGAATGCGGATCAGACGGTCGTGCCAGCCGACATTGAGCTTGAATGTACGCGCCATGGCGATTCTCCCGCAGCGCTTCAATCGACGGCGATTATACCGCCTTTTACCGCCGCAAGACGCTGAATTGCAGCGGGCCGCGGCCGGCTGACGATTCCCTGCTCGAAGGCCAGAACGGTCAGATGCGGCGTGAACGCCTCGATCAGTTCGTTGGGCCGCAGCAGGAAGTCCGGATTACTCGGCTTGCCAAACCGCTCGTTGCCGCGCATGAACGTTTCGTAGAGCAGCACGCCCGCCGGCGCGAGCGCCGCCACCAGATCGGTAAAGGCCGGGCGGTAGAGATAATTCGTCACGACGATGCCGTCATAGCCATCGCCCAACCGCCACGCTTCGCCGTTCTCAAGGTCGAGCGTGACGATCCGGCACGTGGTATCGCTGGCAACAGCGACCTGAAGCGCCGTCGTGTCGCGATCGGCAGCGACGACGTTGTAACCGCGGGCGAGCAGCAGGCGGGTGTGCCGGCCGCCACCGGCGGCGAGATCGAGAACGCGACCACCGACGCGGATCAGCGCCGCGTGACGCTCGATCCAAGGCGACGGCGGCGGGTCGAATTCAGTGGCTGGGCGCATTAGCACTTGACCCCGGCGGTGGCCAAAACCATGTTGGCGGAACGCACCGCCCATCAAACGGTTATGTCTCAAGAATGATTTTGTTC
>DATEMD010000002.1:0-23617 GCA_035275845.1 Allostellaceae bacterium
GTCGAAGGCTGGGCCGAAACCTCGGCCGTCGCGGCGCTCGATCTGGCGCGGCGCTTCGAAGACGCCGGCGCGGCGGCCATCATCTATACCGACATCGAGCGCGATGGCGCGCTGCAAGGCGTCAATGTTGACACCACCGCGGCGCTCGCGCGCGCGCTCAAGACGCCGGTGATCGCGTCCGGCGGCATCGCCTCGCTCGACGATCTCGCCGCGCTGCGCACGCACGAGAAGGACGGCATCGCCGGCGCGATCCTCGGCCGCGCGCTTTACGACGGCCGGGTCGATCTCAAATCGGCGCTGGCGTTGATGGCGGCCTGAATGCTGAAGGTTCGCGTCATTCCCTGCCTCGACGTCAAGGATGGCCGAGTCGTCAAAGGCGTCAATTTCGTCGATCTGGTCGATGCCGGCGATCCGGTCGAGCAGGCCAAAATCTATGACGCCGAAGGCGCCGACGAGCTGACCTTCCTCGACATCACCGCCTCGGCCGAAAATCGCGACACGCTCTACGACGTGGTGCGGCGTACCGCCGAGCAATGTTTCATGCCGTTGACCGTCGGCGGCGGCGTGCGCACGGTCGAGGATATCCGCAAGCTGCTGCTCGCGGGTGCCGACAAGGCGTCGATCAACACCGCCGCCGTAGCGCGGCCCGAGCTGGTGCACGAGGCGGCGGGGAAATTCGGTAGCCAGTGCATCGTCGTCGCCATCGACGCCAAACAGACCGGTACCGGCAAGTGGGAGGTCTTCACCCATGGAGGTCGCCGGGCCACCGGCATCGACGCCATCGAATGGGCGAAGCGCATGGCGGCCGAAGGTGCCGGCGAGATCCTGCTGACCTCGATGGACCGCGACGGCACGCAACGCGGCTTCGATATCGCGCTCACCCGCGCGATCGCCGACGGCGTGCCGATTCCGGTGATCGCTTCGGGCGGCGTCGGCGCGCTATCGCACCTGGTGGATGGTGTGCGCGATGGCCATGCCAGCGCCGTGCTCGCGGCGTCGATCTTCCACTTCGGCACCTTCCGCGTCGCCGAAGCCAAGGCGGCGCTGGCGGCCGCCGGAATCGCGGTGCGCCGCTAGCCGGCCTTGCGCGCCAGCGCGGCGCGGATTTCGTCGGTCGTCCGCTTGACGATGTCGAGCACCCGCTGTTGCGCCTCGGGCGAAGCGCCGCGCGTTTCGCGGACAACCGCCCGCAGCGCATGCCACGCGGCCCGAAGCTCAGACCGGTCGTCCTCTTCGACCGCTTCGCCGGCGAAGAAACGGCGCATGCGGTCCATCTTGTGCGCGATGCGCTCGAACTGCGCGAGCATCGTCTTCACCGCCTCGCGGTTCTTGTCGAGCTCGGCCTTGCCGGTATCGGTGATGCGGTAGAGCTTTTTGTTGCCGTCGGCTTCGACCGCGGCGTGGCCCAGCTCCTCGAGATAGGTCAGCGCCGGATAGACCATGCCGGGACTCGGTGCATAGAACCCGCCGGTGCGTTCGGTCAGTTCCTTGATGAGATCGTAGCCGTGGCGCGGCTGCTCCTCGAGCAGCGCCAGAATGAGAAGCTGGAGTTCGCCGCTGCCAACCTTGCGGCCGGCGCTGACACCGCGCGGTCCAAAGCCGCCGCCGTCCTCGACCCACCAACCGAACCGGCCATAGCCGCGCCGATGGCGCATGAAACGGCGTCCGCCATGCGCAAAACCCGTACAACCGTGATGCATACTGGTACCCCGTCCTAACGTAAAACGTATCTTAAGATATATCTTGTATCTATTACCGTCAAGGCCGGAAGACCGGCCGAAACCGTCCCGCCGCGGCTTGCAATCGAAGCGAAACCTGTCAGAAATCGGCCAAGAGTTGCGAGGCACGCTATGAGCGACATTGACGGCACCACTCTCGATCGACTGTTTGCCGTGATCGCGGCGCGGCGCGGCGCCGATCCGGCGAGCTCCTACACCGCCAAGTTGCTGCGCGAGGGTAAAGGCGCGATCGCCAAGAAGCTCGGCGAAGAAGCCATCGAGGCCGGCATCGAAGTGGTCAAAGGCGACCGCGTGCGGCTGACCGCCGAAAGCGCCGACCTGCTCTATCACCTGTTGGTGGCCTGGGCCGATGCCGGCATCGCGCCGGCCGACGTCTGGCGGGCGCTCGAAGCGCGTCAGGGCCGGTCGGGCATTGCCGAGAAGCAATCCCGCACCGGCGGCTAAGGTGGCGTACGACAGCAACAACATCTTCGCCCGCATCCTGCGCGGCGAAATTCCGTGCCAGAAAGTCTACGAGGACGCGCACGTTCTGGCGTTCAACGACATCCGGCCGCAGGCACCGGTCCACGTCCTGGTGATTCCTAAAGGCGAATACGTCTCGTTCGATGATTTCGCAGCCAAGGCGCCGGCGGCCGAGCAGGCGGCGTTCATCGCGGCCGTGGGTAAAGTGGCGCGGCAGCTCAGCCTCGCCGAAAGCGGGTATCGGATCCTGGCCAATCACGGTGCCGACGCGAGCCAGGAAGTGCCGCACTTCCACGTCCATATTTTCGGCGGCAAGCGGCTCGGCCGGATGCTACCCCGCGAATAGGCCGGATTCCCGCGCTCGCGCCATTGGCGCTTTGTTAACCATAAAATTTCGCTTATTTACCAAGGAAAACTGCGGCTTTCAGGCCCCACCTGGTCTACAGTTTTAGACGCTTTAGTCGAAAATTAACCATAAAGAATGTCTAATCCGCGCCACGGTAAGACCGAGGATTCGATGGTGGCCGACGCGTTGATCCATCCGGTGCTGGACTCGCTGCTGCGCTATTGGAACGACAAGCGCGGCGTCGAGCGCCTCATGCCCGAACGCAAGGATATCGATCCGCTCGAAATGGGCGCGCGGCTGCTGCCGCATCTGTTGCTGTGCGACTTGCTCGATCGCGGCAACCGCGTCCGCTTCCGGGTCGTCGGCACCAACATCGTCCGTCGCTGGGGCTTCGAGCCGACGGCAAAATATCTCGACGAAGGTCTCGGTCCCTATTTCGCGACGCTGGGCGAATTGCATCACGCCTGCTTCGCCGAGCGCGCGCCGGTCTATTCGGTGAGCACGTTCCGTTGGGGCGTCAACCGCGAGCTCGAGGCGCACCATCTCTTGTTGCCGCTGAGCAAGGGCGGTTTCGAGCCGGCGATCGCCTTGGCGGGCATCGCGTTCCGGTCCGACGAGGTTTTTCCGCCGCAGATCCGCAACCTGAACGGCGTCGCGCGCTTCGACGAGCGTCATCGCTTCATCGGCGATCCGTCCGAACGGCTCGCACACCGCACCGGCATCAGCGGTCGCAACGTCGCCTAACGCGTCGCGTCACGTGACCGCGAAGGTCTGATTTCGGGCTTTGCCCGCGCGACGCGAGAGCCTCCGAAATTATATTTCGATCTGGCCACCGAGCTCGACCACGCGGTTCGACGGAATGCGGAAGAATTCCGTCGCGTTGACCATGGTCGCTTGCAGGAAGATGAACAGCCGTTTGCGCCAGCGCCAGAAACGCGGTGTCGATGCGCTGACCAGGATTTTCTCGCGGCCGATGAAGAACGACGTTTCCATCAGGTTGAATTTGAGCCGCATGAGTCTGAGCTGCGCCAGCGTGCGCGGAATATTGGGCTCGTCCATGAAGCCGTAGCGCACCGTCACCGTGTGGAAATTATGCTCAAGGTTCTTGACCTCGAGCCGCTGATCGTCGGCGACGTGTGGAATGTCGCAGGTGTCGATCTTCATCAGCACGACGCGCTCGTGCAGCACCTTGTTGTGCTTGAGATTGTGCAGCAGCGCCGCCGGCACCAGATCGGGGTTGGCGGTCATGAATACAGCCGTGCCGTCGACGCGCTCGGGATGGCCCGGCTTCAGCGTCTCCAGGAATGTCGACAATGGCAGCGCGCCTTTGGCGCGTTGCGACGCAAGCCGATCGCGGCCGTGCATCCAGGTCGACATGATGACGAAGATGACGATGCCGACGGCGAGTGGAAACCAGCCGCCTTCGACGAACTTGAGCAAATTGGCCGAAAAGAACAGCAAATCGACGAACAGGAAGAAGCCGAAGACCAACGTCGCCTGCAGCGGATTCCAACCAGCGACGCCGATCGAATAGACCAAAGCCAACACCGTCGTCAGCAACATGGTGCCGGTGACGGCAATGCCATACGCGGCGCCGAGATTGTCCGAGCTTTTGAATCCGAGCACCAGGAACACGACCGCGACGAACAGCATCAGGTTCACACGCGGGACGAAGACCTGGCCGATCTCGTCTTCCGAGGTATGACGGACCTGGAACCGTGGCAGGTATCCGAGTTGGACCGCCTGACGCGTCATCGAGAAGGCGCCGGAAATCACCGCTTGCGACGCGATCACGGTCGCGATCGCCGCAAGGACCACAAGCGGATAGAGCGCCCAGCCCGGCGCCAAGCGATAAAACGGGTTTTCGACCGCGTTCGGATGCGCCAGAAGCAGCGCGCCCTGGCCGAGATAGTTGAGCATCAGCGCCGGGAAGACGAACGTGAGCCAATTGGCACGAATCGGGCGCCGGCCAAAATGGCCCATATCGGCATAGAGCGCCTCGCAACCGGTGAACACGAGCACCACCGCGCCGAGCAGCAGGAAGCCGCGCAGTGGATGGTTAAACAGCAGGTCGATGCCGTAGAGCGGATCGAGCGCCCAAAGGATCCCGGGCTGGCGGATAATTTCCACGAGGCCAAGGACGGCGATGACGACAAACCAAACCAGAAGGATCGGCCCGAAAAGGCCGCCGACCATTCCGGTGCCGCGCCGCTGCATCGCGAACAGAACGACCAGCAGCACCAGCGTGATCGGAATGACGTAAGGGTCGAACAGCGGCGTCGCGACCTTCAGGCCTTCGACCGCGCTCAACACCGAGATCGCTGGCGTGATCACGCCGTCGCCGTAAAACAGGGACGCGCCCAGCAGGCCGGCAGCGAGAATCCACCATCGGAGCTTCGGTCGTCCCACGGCGGCCCGCAAGGCCAACGCGGTCAGCGCCAATATGCCGCCTTCACCGCGGTTGTCGGCGCGCATGATCACTGAAATGTACTTCACCGTGACGACGACGATCAGCGCCCAGGTCAGCAGCGACAGCACACCATAAACGTTGGCGTGCGTGATCACACCGCCAAGCTCGATAAAGCACAGCTTGACGGTATAGAGCGGCGAAGTGCCGATATCGCCAAAGACGACGCCGAGCGCGCCCAGATAGAGATTCTGGTGGCGCAGATGACGCTGGTGCCCGTTGAGCGCGGCCGTTTGGGCCATCGAGACGATGTCTAAAGTCGTGGCGCGGGGTTTGGAAGGCGCCGTGTTTAGCCCTTCTGCCGCGCGGCCGCAAGCGCGTCCAAAAATTTCCTGTCAGGTCAGGGAGATAACCCGGCCGGTGACCATTATTGGACGACCACCACGCCTTTCATCGTCGGGTGAATCTTGCAGAAATAGGCGTAAGTCCCCGGCTGATCGAACGTGAACGAAAAGCTGTCGCCGGTGTCGAGCGGGTTCGAGCTGAAAAGCGGCTTGGCGCCGACCGCCGTGACCGTGTGGGCGTCGCCGTCCCGGTTGAGCCACGTCACGGTCGTGCCGCGTTTCACCGTCAGCGTCGTCGGGCCGAAGGCGAAGTTGTTGATGATGACCTGGTTGGGGCCGGCAGCCGGCATCGCCGCCTGACTCGTTGGCATGGCCATATGGTCCATGCCCGGCATCGATGGCATCGCGGACTGGGCGAATACCGCCGGCGTTAGGCTGACGAGGCCGAGCGCGGCGGCGGTCGCGACGCCGAGCAGACGAGATGAAATTCGCGGCATGGTCACCTCACGTTCCGAGCGTTGTGTCGGACCAAGCGAGGGCGTGGCCTTTGACCGCGACCTCACGCACGCCGAGCACGCTGCGCAGCTTTTCCGCCGGCACCTTGAGCGGTCCCGGTCCCGGTCCGTCGCCGGCCGTCGGCTGCGGATATGCCGTCGACATCGCGGTCTGGAAAGTGACATGGCCTTCGACTTTCTGCACCACCTGATGGATGTGGCCGTTGAGCACCGTGACCGAGCCGAAGCGCTTGAGATAGGCGAGCGCCTTGTCGCCGTCGTCGGTTCCCCAACCCCATTGCGGATAAAGCGACCACATCGGCATGTGCGCCATGACGACGATGGGCGTGCTGGCACTGCGGCCTTTCAGGTCGCGCTCGAGCCATTCGATCTGCTCGTTGCCGAGATGACCGAGGCCGCCGGCCTGCAAGCCGACGACATTGACCAGCGCGACGAAATGCACGCCGCCCTGGTCGAAGCTGTACCAGCCGCCGGTTTTGACGTCGGGGCTGAAGCGAGCGAAGAACGGCTTGCCGTCGTCGACCAGCGTGTCGTGCTCGCCCGGGATGTAATGCACCGGCAGCTTGGCGGTTTTCATCAGCTGCTCGGCGGCGTCGAATTGCTCGGGTTTCGCCAGATGGCTGACGTCGCCGGTGTGGACGATCATCGCCGGCTTTTGCGGCAGCGTTGCGATGCGGTGCAGGGCTTCGGTCAGCGTGCCGTTCGGATCCGGGTTGGCATCGCCGTGGAAGCCGATATGTGAATCGCTGACCTGGACGAAAGCGAAGCCGCTGGCGGGCGCGGCCTGCGCCTCGCCGGTGCCGAGCCGGAACGGCGTCGGCACGCCGCCGACGACGCTCCACAAGGTACCGGCGCCGGCCCACGCCATGCAGCGCAGCAGCGTCCGGCGTGACGGCGCGGCGCCAGGGGCGGAATTATGGTCGAACTCGGTGGCGTCCATGGCGGGTCTCCGCGGCAGGGGTTGCGATCGGCTGAGAGGTAGATCGGCGGCGGCGGCGCTTTATTCGCGCGGCGCCGAAAAATTCGTGGCGGTCGCCGGCCGTGGTGTTCCAGGACCGCGAATAAAACGGCCGCCGCCGCGATCTCATACGGGCCGTCGTCGTGTGCCCAGCGAACACCGGCTTCGTCGCGGTGAACGCCGCGGCTTATACTGAATGCGGCTGCGGTGACCGGGTCTGAGGCATGGGACGCATCGACGGCGGGCGCGATTTCGAGAGCTTGGTGCTACCGCATCTCGACGCGGCGTATAACCTCGCGCGCTGGTTGGTGCGCGATCCGGTGGCGGCTGATGATGTCGTACAGGAGGCGGCGGTGCGCGCATTGACCTATTTCGCAAGCTTCCGGGGCGACAATGCGCGCGGCTGGTTCCTCCAGATCGTGCGCAACGCGGCTTATGCCTCGATGAAGCTCGATCGCGGCCTGCGCACCGTATCCCTTGCGGCGGACGATGATTCCAGCCCTGTTGTGCCCGAGCCCGCCGATCCGGCCGACGATCCAGAAAACGCGCTGCTCAAGCTCCGGGCGCACGAGAGCCTCGAGCGGCTGCTCGCTGCGTTGCCCGCCGAATTGCGCGAAACCATCGTGCTGCGCGAGCTCGAAGAGCTCGCTTACAAGGATATTGCCCAGATCACCGATGTGCCGATCGGCACGGTAATGTCGCGCCTGTGGCGGGCACGGCGGCTGTTGGCCGAAGCGGCGCAGCGTGAGGCCGTGCCATGACGCAACCACACGATCGGGGCGAATGTGAAATGACGCTGCTCGTCCAAGCCGATTTCGACGGCGAACTCGACGCGGCGCAGGCGGCGGCGCTTACGGCGCATCGCGCCGATTGCCCGATTTGCCGGGCCGCTACCGAATCACTCGGCCGTGTGCGCCAGGCGCTGCGCCAACAGGCGCCGTATCACCGTGCGCCGGATTCGTTGCGCGCGCGACTGACGGCGCAAGTTGCGCCGCGCCGCGCCGCGCGTGCGCCCGGTTGGCGGCGGGCAGCGGTGTCGTTCGTCGCCGGCGGCGCGATTGCTGCCTCGGTGATGCTCGCGGTCGTGCCGTCGGGTGCGCCCGGCTTGCCCGATCAGGTACTCGCCGGTCATTTGCGCGCGCTCGAACCCGGTCACCTCGAAGACGTCGTGTCGACCGATCAGCACACGGTGAAACCGTGGTTCGACGGCAAACTCGATTTCGCGCCGCCGGTCAAAGAT
The DNA here is from genome assembly GCA_035275845.1 of Allostellaceae bacterium. Classification (GTDB taxonomy): domain Bacteria; phylum Pseudomonadota; class Alphaproteobacteria; order ATCC43930; family CGMCC-115725; genus REEB95. Next base: position 8,012 of record DATEMD010000002.1, read on the forward strand.
CTGAAGGCAGAGGGTTTCCCGCTCGAAGGTGGCCGGCTCGATTATCTCGCCGGCCGCCGCGTCGCCGCTATGGTCTATGGCCGCGCCAAGCACGTCATCGATCTCTATGCCTGGCCCGAGTCCGGCGCCGATACGACGCCCGCCGCAGTCGAGCGTGACGGCTATACGCTCATCCGGTGGCGCCAGAACGGCATGGCGTTGTGGGCGGTGTCCGACGTCGAGTCCGACCAACTCTTCGACTTTTGCCGCCGATGGCGCGCAGCGTCGTAGCCCGACAACCCGAGCCGCTATTTCAGCGCGTCGGTATACGGGAAGATCAGGGTCCCGGTCTTGTACGCGTTCGGCCACACGACCACGTCATGGTTCGGGTCTTCAAGTTGGCCCAAGTCGTTGCCGGTTAGATGCTGCCATTGGCTGAAGACGTAGCGCGGCTTCGCCCACTCGCCGTCGGCGTTGAACCGGACGTCGCCGACCACGGTCGAAAAGCTGTGCGCGTGCATGTATTGCGCCAGCTTCTGGTGATCGAGGCTTTTGGTGCCTTCGACCGCTTGCGCCAACACCTGGCCGGCGGCATAGCCGAACGGCACGAAGCCATAGCCGAGCGGATCGATGCCGCCTTTTTCTTTCGCGATCGCCTGATAGCGGTTCAGCAGGTTGCGCGAACCGGGAAAGTTGAACGCCGGTACGAAATCCTCGTGGAACAGGATGCCGTTCATCAACGGCCCGAGTTGCGCTTTGAGTGGCGTGGCCAACAGGCCGATCATCGTGCCGCCGAAAATCTTGGTCTTGAGTCCGATCTCGCGCGCGGCATGGACGATGCCGACGGTGTCCGGCGGATATGACGCAACGAAGACGATATCCGGATTGGTCGCCTGCACCGCACGCAGGATCGGCGTGAAATCGGTGGTCGGCGGCGGATAGAGCTTATCGTAGACGATGGTGAGGCCCGCCCGCTTGGCGTTGTCGCGCGCACCGTCGACCGAGTTCTTGCCGAATTCGGCGTCGATGCCGAGCAGCGCGACGGTCTTCACCTTGGGCTTCAAGGACGCGGCGATGTCGAAGAATCCCGAGGAGAAGGCGTGCACGGGATCGGGACCGAGCGGCACCATCGCGAAGTACTGGTTGTAGTGGTATTGGCGGTTGACCGCGGTCGCCAGCATGCTGATCGTGGTCAGCTTGTGTTGCATGAGAACCGGCATCGCTGCCGCCATCAGGTTCGTGCCGTACGGACCGAGCAGCAGGTCGACATGGTCGACGTCGATCAGCTTGGTATAGATGCCGGGATCGTTCGCCGGCTGCGTCTGGTCGTCGTAATAGACCAGCTCGATCTTGCGGCCGAGCAGACCGCCTTTCGCGTTGACGTCGTCGCGCCAGATTTCGAGCGCAACCAGTAGTTGTTTGCCGTTGGGGGCATTGGCACCGGTCAGACCCAAGGCGAAGCCGACTTTGATCGGCTCGGCGGCGGCCGCGCCCTGCGCCACCAGCAACGCGACCGCCGCGGCGGCCAACGATAGTTTCAGACAGTGCCACATCGCGGATCCCCCTCGATTAGCCTGACTTCAACGGCCTTTTTCTTAACATGTGCCCATCGACCGCCCCAAGTCCCCGCGAAATCACACGGTTTTCGGGGCGCGCCGCAAAATCGCCTTAAAAAGGGTTCACGCTCCTGTCATGTCGGCACCGCTCCCGATGTGTTGTCCCTGCCCATGACGCTCGCTGAATCCACCGCCCGCCCGACGCGGCCGCCACTCGCTGGCCTCGAGGTTCTCCTGGTTGAGGATGAAAGCGCTGCGGTCTTCGTCGTCGAAGACATGCTGTTCAACCTGGGCGCGGCGACCGTGTGGCATGCGGCGGATGTTGACGACGCGCTGGCGCTGTTGCGCGATCATCGTCCAGGAATTGCGGTCGTCGACATCAATCTCGCCGGCGAGCCGGCCTATCCAGTCGCCGAACGGCTGCAGGCGGCAGGCATTCCGTTCATCTTTGTCACCGGCTATAGCGGCGATGGTGTCCGCCGCCGCTGGTCCGACCACACCACGGTGCAAAAGCCGTTTCGTCCCACGACCCTTGCCGTGGCGTTACGCGCGGCGCTCGATGCGCAGCACGCGTCGCTGGCTTCGCAGGCCAACTAGCGCGCCAGCGCGTCCCAACCGAAAGCAATCCGGCGATAGCTCAGCGCCTCGGCCAGATGCACGCGGCCGACATCGTCGCTCGCGTCGAGGTCGGCCAGCGTGCGCGCGACACGCAACACGCGGTGATAGCCGCGCGCCGACAGCTTCATCCGTTCCGCCGCCTCGTTGAGCAGCTTGGTTCCAGCGGCATCGGGTTTGGCAACCTCGTCCAGCAGATTGCCGTCGAGCTCGGCGTTGCTGCGGATGCGCCGATCCGCCGGCAACTTGGCGTAACGCGCCGCTTGGCGTCCGCGCGCCGATGCCACGCGTGCGGCGATCTCGGCGCTGCCTTCGGCCGGTGGCGGCAACGATAAATCGCTCGCCTTCACCGCCGGCACGTCGATATGCAAGTCGATGCGATCGAACAACGGTCCCGAGATGCGCGATTGATAATCCTGCGCGCAGCGTGGCGCCTTGCCGCACGCCAGTGCCGGATCGTCAAGGTGGCCGCAGCGACACGGGTTCATCGCCGCGACGAGTTGCACGCGCGCCGGATATGTCACGTGCGCGTTGACGCGCGCGACGCTGACCCGGCCGGATTCGATCGGCTGGCGCAGCGCTTCGAGTGTCGCGCGCTGGAACTCGGGCAATTCGTCCAAGAACAATACGCCGAGGTGCGCCAAGGAAATCTCACCCGGCTTGCCACGTGTACCGCCGCCGACCAATGCCGGTAGCGATGCCGAATGATGCGGATCGCGGAACGGCCGCGCGCGCATCAAGCGGCCATCGCGCAGCAGTCCCGCGACCGAATGGACCATGCTGACCTCGAGCGCTTCGTCCGGCGCCAACGGCGGCAGCAAGCCCGGCAGACGCTGCGCCAGCATCGATTTCCCCGCGCCCGGCGGTCCGATCATCAAGAGATTGTGGCCGCCTGCGGCGGCGACCTCGAGCGCGCGTTTGGCGCTTTCCTGACCCTTGATCTCCTTAAGGTCGAGCGTCGTCGGCGTCGCGGCCGCGATCTTGGGCTCGGGCGCGGACAAGAGCTGCGCGCCCTTGAAGTGATTGACCAGCGCCAGCAGCGACGGCGCTGCCAGCACCTCGATCTTACCGGCCCAGGCTGCCTCGCCGCCGGTGTCGCGCGGACAGATGAGACCGCGGCCCGCAGCCGCCGCGCCGAGCGCCGCCGGCAGCACGCCCGCCACCGGCAAGAGCGAGCCGTCGAGCGCGAGCTCACCCAGCGCGACGTAGCGTTCGAGTTCCTCGGCCGGCAGCACACCCATCGCGGCCAGCAGACCGAGCGCGATCGGCAAGTCGAAGTGGCTGCCTTCCTTGAGGAGGTCGGCCGGTGCCAGGTTGACGGTGATGCGCTTGGCCGGCAGCGCCAGGCCCATCGCGGTCAGCGCCGCGCGCACGCGCTCGCGTGACTCGCCGACAGCCTTATCCGGCAGGCCCACCACCGTGAACGCCGGCAGGCCGCCGGCGATCGTGACCTGGGCCTCGACGGGCACCGCCTCGATCCCCTGGAACGCGACGGTGCGGATGCGCGCGACCATGCTTCCCCCTCGTGCGCCGGCTCGCAGCCTATAGCGCGTTCGGACCCGGCGAAAGCCGCATCGCGGAACTATCGCGCCGCGCCGCCGTTTTTTCTCGCTTTCATCGCCAGGGAGCGTGCCATGGCACCTCGAACCAAGCGTGGCCGGCGCAAAGCGGTTTCGCGGGTGATGCGGGAGTTCAAGGACGGTCGGCTCAAAGGCGGCCGCGGTCGCCGCGGCAAGGTGAAAAGCCGCCGCCAAGCCATCGCTATCGCGTTATCCGAAGCCGGCGTGTCGCGGAAGAAACAGTCCAAGCGCCGCAGGAAATTCTAAGCCTCGGCGCCTGATGAGCGCCTGGCGCGCGACTATTCGCGTTTGTCGCCGTCGCCTTCGATTTTGGCGAGCTCGGTTTCAAGTCGCCTGATCTCACGCAGACACGTGACGGCGTGCGCAGGCTCCATGCCATCGCCAAGCTGCGCATGGTACTCGGCTCTCTGGCGACCGATCTGTTGGCGCAGTTCGTCAGTACGACCCATAGCATCTGACGTACCGCCGCAACGAAAATGCCACAATGAAAAAATCGGTCTTATCTCCATATTTTTTGTTTGAGCTGTCCAATGCCGGGCTTATCCACAGTACGTTTTAGCGACATCCGGCGGCGTCCGGATTGATCCGGCGAAATCCGCATTAGCAGTATTTACTGTCACACACTGTGGAACTCGGGTGACTCGCTGTCGCGGAAGGCGAGGTTCAGCGTCCCGTGAGCGCCTGTCGCCAGCGCACGAGCGCGTCAGACAAGTCGCGATAGAGCCGCCGCCGCTCGACCGGCGACAGGAACGCGCCGAGCGCCAGCCGCTTGCCGTGCGAGGTCACCGCCAGACGGTTTTCGTCTTGGTCGATTTCTTCGAAGTCGAGGCGCGCCCACACCGGCTCGAAGCGCCAGCGGCGGCAATCGCCGCGCACGCCGATGCGTTCGACGGTGAAGTCCGCGGCGGTCAGCTGCACATGCTCGACCTTGCGCGCGCTGCGATAGCTGGCGCGGAACGCCAGATAGACCAGCGCCACATCGAGGCCGAAGAACCCAGTGACCGGCCAGGCGCCGAGCATCACGCAGCCGGCCGACAGCGCAAACGACGCGCCGCCAAGCACCGCCATCACGATACCGAAGCCGCGTGGCGGCAGGCTGCGATAGGGTTGCAGCCGGGCGTCGAAAAAGACGGTCGTGGCTTCTGTGGCGCTCATGACCTCGGCCATATTAGGGTCCCGATATGGCGCGCCTGTCAAAAGAGAATGTCAGCCGGTTCTTCGCGGCGCTCGCCGCCGAGCGGCCCGACCCGACGACCGAACTCGCATACATCAATGTGTACACGTTGCTGGTCGCGGTCGTGTTGTCGGCGCAGGCGACCGATGTCAGCGTCAACAAGGCGACCGCCGAGCTGTTCAAGACCGTCAACACGCCGGCCAAGATGATCGCGTTCGGCGAAGCCCGCTTGCGCGATACGATCAAGACTATCGGCCTCTATCGCACCAAGGCGGCGAACGTCATCCGGCTGTCGGAAATTCTCGTGCAGAAACACGGCGGCGAAGTGCCGGCGAGCCGCGAGGCACTGGAGGAGTTGCCCGGCGTCGGGCGCAAGACCGCCAACGTCGTGCTCAACGTCGCCTTCGGCCAGCCGACCATCGCGGTCGACACGCATATCTTCCGGCTCGCCAACCGGACCGGCCTGGCGCCGGGCAAGGACCCGCGCGCGGTCGAAGAGGCGCTTGAGGCGGTCGTGCCGGAACAATATCTCCGCCACGCGCATCACTGGCTGATTTTGCACGGCCGCTACGTCTGCACCGCGCGCAATCCGAAATGCGCCGCCTGCGTCGTGCGCGATCTCTGTCTTTACGAGGCAAAGACGACGGCGGACGTTCCGGCGGCGGCTAGCGCTTCACCAGCACATCGGCCATCGAATAGAGGCCGGGTTTCTTCCGCGCGAGCCACTGGGCTGCGCGCACCGCGCCGCGCGCGAAGACGCGGCGCGACGTCGCGCGGTGGGACAGCTCGATAACCTCGCCGGCGCCGGCGAACATCACCTTGTGCAGTCCAACCTCGTCGCCGCCGCGCAATACGGCGAAGCCGATGTCGCCTGCCTTGCGCGGACCGGTCGCGCCGTTGCGTGCGGCGGCGTGCTTCTTGCCGAGATCGATGTCGCGGCCGGCGGCGGCGGCGCGGCCGAGCGCCAGCGCCGTGCCTGACGGCGCGTCGACCTTGTAGCGGTGGTGCATCTCGAGGATCTCGATGTCGTATTCCGGTCCGAGCTGCGCCGCCGCCTTGCGCACCAGCTCGAACAGCAGATTGACGCCGACGCTCATATTGGGCGCCCACAGGATCGGCGCCTTGCGCGCCGCCTGCTTGAGCGCGCTTTCCTGCGCCGCGTCGAGGCCGGTGGTGCCGATGACCAGCGCTTTGCCCGTTGCTGCGGCGATTTTCGCATGGCCGACGCTGGCCGCTGGCCAGGAGAAGTCGATCACCGCGTCGGCGACGCGAAACAGCGCAAGCGCATCGCTGCTGGCTTTGATGCCGAGCGATCCCACGCCGACCATCTCGCCCAAGTCGCGACCGAGATAGGGACTGTCCGGCGCGTCAATGCCGCCGGCGAGACGCGTTCCCTTGGTCTCCAGCAGTTCGAGCGCGACCATGCGGCCCATCCGCCCGCCGCAGCCGGAAACCCCGATCTTAAGCTCGGCCATATGCTGCTCCTGTCGCCTGAAACTCCGCGAAGGGCGCGGCAAATGCAAGCGCGGCGCAGGCCCTCTTCCCACGACTCGCCGCATCCTCTACACCATCGGCTTCATGGCCCTTCTGCGTTCGGTTGCGACCGTCGGCGGCTATACCATGATGAGCCGCGTGCTGGGCTTCGTCCGCGACATGCTGACGGCGCAGTTCCTCGGCGCCGGGCCGGTCGCCGACGCCTTTTTCGTCGCCCTACGCCTGCCTAACCTGTTTCGCAGCTTCTTCGCCGAAGGCGCGTTCAGTGCCGCCTTCGTGCCGATCTTCGCCGGCATGATCGCCAAGGAAGGTCGTACGCCGGCGCGGCTCTTCGCCGAAGAGGCGATGGCGATGCTGACGACGATCCTGTTTGTCTTCGTGCTGGTGTGCGAAATTGCCACGCCGGCGCTGCTGCACGTGCTGGCGCCGGGCTTCGCCGCCGAGCCGGAGAAATTCGCGCTCACCGTCACGCTCACGCGCATCACGTTTCCTTATCTGCTGTTCATCTCGCTGGTGGCGTTGCAGGGCGGCGTGCTCAATTCGCTCGAACGCTTCGCCGCCACCGCGGCGACGCCGGTGCTGCTCAACATCTTCCTGATCGGCACGCTGCTGCTGGTGCGGCCGGTGAACGGCGCGGCGTTGAGCTGGGCAGTGACCGCCGCCGGCTTCGCACAGTTCGTCTGGCTGATGGTGTCGTGCGGTCGTGCCGGATTGCCGCTGCGCTTTCCGCGGCCGCGTTGGACGCCGGCCTTGCGGCGCCTCGTTGGCCTGATGGGGCCGGGCATCTTCGGCGCCGGCGTAACGCAGCTCAATCTCGTGGTCTCGACCGCGGTCGCCTCGCTGCTGCCGACCGGCGCGGTGTCCTATCTTTATTACGCCGACCGGCTTAATCAGTTGCCCTTGGCCGTGGTCGGCATCGCGGTTGGCACCGCGATCCTGCCGCCGCTGTCGCGCCAGGTGCGCACCGGCGATGAGGCCGGCGCGGTGCAGACGCAAAATCGCGGTCTCGAACTGGCGCTGTTGCTGACCGTGCCGGCGGCGGTGGCGCTCGGCGTGCTGGCGCGGCCGATCCTGGCGGCGCTGTTCGAGCGTGGCGCCTTCGGCCCGGTCGAGGTGACCGCGACCGCCGGCGCGCTGGCGGCGTATGCCGCGGGATTGCCGGCCTTCGTGCTGGTCAAGGTGTTGGCGCCGGCCTTCTTCGCGCGCCACGACACGGCGACGCCGGTGAAGGTCGCGATGGTCGCGGTCGCCGCCAATCTGGCGCTGACCCTGACGCTCGGCGTCGCGCTGCCCTTCGCCCATGTCGGCATCGCCTGCGCGACGTCGGCGGCGGGCTGGATCAACGCGTTGGCGCTCCTCTGGCTGCTGCATCGGCGCGCTCATTTCCGGCTCGATGCGCGGTCGCGGTCACGCATTCCGCGGATTCTCGCCGCGTCGCTGCTGATGGGCGTCGTTCTGGTCGCGCTCGAGATTCCGCTGGCGCCTTATATCGGCGCGCACCTGGCCGCGCGCCTCGCTGCCCTGGTCGCGCTGATCGCTGCGGGCCTCACCGCCTTCGCGATCTTCGCGCTGGTGCTGGGTGCGGCCGACCGCAGCGAGCTCGGCCAGCGTCTTGGGCTTGACCTCGCGGCCCGCCGGCGGCGATAACGGTCGCGCCCGCGCCCTCCATCAGCGACGACGGCATGAAACGCATCTTCTCGGGCGTCCAGCCCACCGGCAACCTCCACCTCGGCAACTATCTCGGCGCGATCCGCAACTGGGTCCAGCTGCAGAAAGATTTCGACTGCATCTTCTGCATCGTCGACCTGCACGCGCTGACGTTGCCGCAGGACCCGAAGGAATTGCGCGCCCAGACGCGCGAAGTGACGGCCGCCTACATCGCCGCCGGCATCGATCCCGACCACTGCGTCATCTTCAACCAGTCGACGGTGCCGGGCCACGCCGAGCTCGCCTGGCTCTTAGGCTGCCTGACGCCGCTCGGCTGGCTCAATCGCATGACCCAGTTCAAGGAGAAGGCGGGCAAGCACCGTGAGGAAGCCGGCCTCGGCCTTTATTCCTATCCGGTGCTGATGGCGTCCGACATCCTGCTTTACAAGGCGACGCACGTGCCGGTCGGCGAGGACCAGAAGCAGCATCTGGAACTGGCGCGCGACATCGCCGGCGCGTTCAACCGCCGCTATGGCGTCGAGTTCTTCCCCTTGCCGGAACCGCAGATCTTCGGCGCCGGCACGCGGGTGATGAGCCTGCGCGACGGTACGAAGAAGATGTCCAAGTCGGACGCGTCGGACTATTCGCGCCTCAACATGACCGACAACGCCGAAACCATCGCGCTCAAGATCAAGAAGGCCAAGACCGATCCGCAACCGCTGCCGGCGACGGAGAAAGACGCCGAGGCGCGACCGGAGGCCGACAATCTGCTCGGCATCTACGCGGCGCTTGCCGGCATCGACAAGCCGGCGGCAATCGCGCGCTTCGCCGGCAAGAACTTTTCCGCCTTCAAGGACGAGCTTGCCGGCGTGGCGAGCGAGATGTTGGGGCGGATCGGCGCCGAGATGAAGCGGCTGATGGCCGATCCCGGCTATATCGACGGCGTCCTGCACCGCGGCGCCGAGCGCGCCAACGCCATCGCTGCGCCGATCCTGCGCGAAGTCTTCGACATCATGGGCCTGCTGCGGCCCTGAGCCGCGTCAGCCGCCGAGCGCGGCCACGCCGGCGGCCGCGACCTGGCCGTCTTGCGCCGACGACGCGCCCGAAACGCCGAAAGCGCCGATCACCTTGCCGTCAACCATCAGCGGCACGCCGCCTTCGATCGGCAACACGCCCGGCAAGTTGGCAAGGTGCGTCTTGCCGCTGGCGTAGGCGTCCTCCCAGAATTTGGTCGGGCGCTTGAACATCGCCGCGGCGCGCGCCTTGGCGATCGAAACCTCGACGCTGGCGAGGCCGGTGTCATCCATCCGCGCCAGATGCAGCAGATGCCCGCCTTCGTCGACCACTGACATGGTGACCTTGAGATCGTGCTTGTGCGCTTCGGCCTCGGCGGCGGCGACGATGGTGCGCGCCGCGGCGAGAGTGAGAGCTTTCTTGTCGGCGAGGGCAGCCATGCGGGGTCTCCGTTGCGACGCGGACGGCGATCATAACCGGCGCGGCGGCGGACGCGACAGGTTTGCGCGCACCGGGCCAAGCGCGTTGTCGCCGATAGGGGCGCGCTTGTAGAATTGCGCCGATGCGCGCCCGGGGCTGCTGCACATCGGCTGCGACAAGGCGCGTGTTGGCGGCGTTGGCGGTCGTTGTCGGCCTCGTCCCGGCCGCGCGGGCCGAACCGTCGCTATCGGCCGATCTGTCCGCACATCAAATTACGCTTGGTGCCGACGCCGCCGCGCGCTCGGTCACGGTATTCGGCACCGTCGACGCGCCGGGCGACATCGTCGTTGTGGTGCGCGGTCCCGATGCCGACGCCGTCGTGCGGCGCGGGCCTTTCGGCGATTTCTGGCTGACCGCCGATCGCGTCGCCTTTGTCGGCGTGCCGGATTATTACGCGGTCTATGCCTCGGCGCCGCTCGACGCGATCGTGCCGCCCGAAATCCAGACGCTGCACCAGATCGGCCTCGCCAATCTCCGCTTTCAGGTGCAACCGCCGCCGCCAGATACAACCGTGATCGACGCCGCGCGCTTGGCGCTGATCGCGCAGCGACAAACCGCCGGCGTCTATGGCAGCACGGTCGGCAAGGTCGGATTCGTCAACGGTCACCTGTTCCGCGCTACGCTCGTATTCCCGGCGAATGCGCCGCCTGGCGCCTACTTCGTCGAGGCGCTGCTGTTTCGCGACAAGGCCCTGGCGGGTGGCCAGACCATGTCGCTGACCGTCACCCAGGCCGCTACCGTTGCCGACCCGGGCGGCTCGAACCCGCTGCTTTACGTCGGGCTGGGTGCGCTGGCGGCAACCATCGCCGGGACGGGTGTTTTTGTCGCAGGCGCACGCCGACGTCGTGCGCCGGTCAAGCCGCGCCCCCAGGCGCCGCGCCGGCCGGCCAAACGCCGCCGACGCTGACCGACATTAGCCTTAGCCGACAAGGGGTTGACTTGGCGCCGTCAAAGCCCAAGTTTAGCGCCACGTCCGTTGGAGATCGCCTGATGTTCATCCAGACCGAAACCACGCCCAATCCCGCGACCCTCAAGTTCCTGCCCGGCCGCGCCGTCATGGGCGACGGGACCGCGAATTTTCCCGACGCGGCCAGTGCGCAGCGCTCGCCGTTGGCCAAGCGCTTGTTCGGGCTGGCCGGCGTGACCGGCGTATTCTTCGGTTCGGACTTCATCACCGTCGCCAAGGCCGACGACGTCGATTGGCTGGCGCTCAAATCGCAGGTGCTGGGCGCGATCATGCAGCACTTCACCACCGGCGAGCCGATCGTGCTCGACGCACCGGCCGTCACGACCGAAGCGGAAAGCGACGGGGTTGTCGCCCAGATCAAGGAGCTGCTTGAAACCCGCGTCCGTCCGGCGGTGGCGCAGGACGGTGGCGACATCATTTTCGACCATTACGCCGACGGCGTGGTCTATCTGCACATGCAGGGATCGTGCTCGGGCTGTCCGTCCTCGACCGCGACGCTCAAGGCCGGCATCGAAAACATGCTGCGCCATTACATTCCGGAAGTGACCGAAGTCCGGCCGGTTTAAGCCGGTACCTTCGCCATCATCGGCTCGGGCAGATCGGCGTCCGACAGCAACGGATATTTTTTGCTGTCGAACAGCTGATAATGCCACCACTCGTTTTTATAGAAATCCCAACCGGCGGCGCTCATCAGTCCGAGCAGCAGAAAACGGTTGCGCTGCGCGGTCTCGGATACCGCGGTGCTGCCGTGATGCGACAGCGGCGTGAAGGCGTCGAACGCGGTGCCCATGTCGAGCGCGTGGCCGCGCGCATCGATCAGCGTCAGGTCGATCGCGACGCCGCGCGAGTGCGGCGAGCCTTTGCGCGGATCGGCGAGGAATTCGGGATCGGGCCGGAAATTCCACAGCGCCCATTGCGCCTCGCTCGGCCGGAACGCGTCGAAAATCTTGAGCCGGAGGCCCAACGGCTTGGCCAGATCGACCGCCCGCTTAAGCGCCGCCGCGGCATCGGCGTGGAGATAGCAGCCGGGGCGGGAATAGACCGGCTTGCCGGTGAAATTCGCCGCCGTGGCGTAGGCGATCTCGAGGATGACATCGTGGCTCGCGGCGGCGATGGTTTGCAGCGTCATGACCGGATTTTCCTAGCACGTTATGATCGGGCGCATGAAGGTCCTGGGCCTCGATAGCGCCGGCGGCCAATGCGCGGTCGCCGTGCTCGATGGCGAGCGCGTCGCCGCCGCGCGCGCCGAGGCGATGATGCACGGGCAAGCCGAGCGGCTGATGCCCCTGATCGCCGAGGCGCTGGCGGCGGCTGCCATCGCGCCTGTCGCGCTCGATTTGATCGCAGTGACCGTCGGCCCGGGCAGCTTCACCGGCATCCGTATCGGTCTCGCGGCGACGCGCGGTCTGGCGCTGGCGACCGGCCGGCCGGCCATCGGCGTCGGCGTGTTCGACGCCTATGCAGCGGCGGTGCCGCCAGCGGCCCGGCAAGCGCGCACGCTGATTGTCGCCGTCGAATCGAAGCGCGACGAATTCTATCTTCAGGCCTTCAAGACGGCCGGCGCCGCGCTCGCGCCGCCGGCGCAGGTCCATCCGCGCGATCTCGCTGCCTGGCTGCCGGCAGGTCCGTTGCTGTTGGCTGGTGATGCGGCAGCGCGATTGCAGGCGCAGCTCGCCGACCGCGATGTCGTCACGGCCGGCACGGACTTGGTTGACGCGGTTTGGGTTGCGCGCCTCGGCCGTGTAAAGGTCGACGGCGGTATCGTCGAACCGCTGCGGCCGTTTTATCTGCGAGCGCCGGACACCACCACGCCGCGGCGGGCGGCCGCGCCGTGAACGCGCCACAACTGCGAATGGCGGTCGACGCTGACGTCGATAGCCTGGCCCGGCTGCATGGGCTTGCCTTTCCCGAGGACCCGTGGGAACGCCAAGCGCTGTCGCGGCTCATCGCCTTGCCCAAGATGCACGCCCGGCTTGCCGAAACCGGCGGCCAGCCCGCGGGGTTCGTGTTGGCGCTGGTGGTCGGCGGCGAAGCCGAGGTGTTGACGTTATGCGTCGATCCGGCGGCCCGCCGCCGCGGCGTCGCCCGGGCGTTGCTCGCCGATCTCTATGCGGCCGCGCGCATGGCGCGCGCGTCGCGGATCGTGCTCGAGGTTGCCGCCGACAATGAAACCGCCCGCGCGCTCTATGCCGCAGAGGGCTTCGCCGCGGTCGGCCGCCGCGCCTTCTATTATCGGCGGCCCGCCACCGTTGCGGCCGATGCGTTGATACTTGCCCGGTCACTGCCGTAAGCCGTGTATTCGCGGCGTGACAGTCCGTAAAACCGTTATCGAGCACCAACAAAAATCTTACAACGGCGCAATACTTATTGCGCAGTTCACGCAATTTACTTATATGCTTCGGCAAAGAGCCCTTGGGAACTTTGTCGAATGACTGATAAATCGCCGTCCAACAGCTTGCTCGAGCTCACGACCGAAATCGTCGCCGCGCATGTCTCCAACAACAGCGTGGCGCCGACCGATCTGCCGCAGCTCATCGATCAGGTCTACCAGTCGCTGGCCAATATCGGCAAAGGCCCGGCCGGTGCCGGCGACCGGCCGAAGCCGGCGGTCAACGTCAAGCGCTCGGTCCATCCCGACTACATCGTTTGTCTCGAAGACGGCAAAAAGCTGAAGATGCTCAAACGCCATCTGAAAACGGCGTACAACATGACGCCCGAGGCCTATCGCGAACGCTGGGGTCTGTCGGCCGATTATCCGATGGTGGCGCCGAATTACGCGCGGCAGCGTTCCAAGCTCGCCAAGGACATCGGGCTCGGCACACGCGGCCGCCAGGCCAAAGCCGGCTGACCGCCGCCGGGGCGATACGCCCCGGCCGCCTGCTATAGGCTCGCTGCTGGCTTTGGGCTATAATTTTCGCCCTCGGGTAATAGGCGCGGACACCGTCGCGAATGCCATCCCGCATCGAACAACTCTGCACCGACAAGGGTCTCAAGATGACCGAGCAGCGCCGCGTCATCGCGCGCGTGCTGTCGGAATCCGCTGATCATCCAGACGTCGAAGCGGTGCACCGGCGCGCCGCCGCGATCGACCCGAAGATCTCGATCGCGACCGTTTATCGCACCGTGCGCTTGTTCCAGGAAGCCAGCATCCTCGAGCGTCATGATTTCGGCGACGGCCGGGCGCGTTACGAAGAGGCGCCGACCGAACATCACGATCATCTGATCGATCTGCAAAGCGGCAAGGTCATCGAGTTCCGCAACGAGGCGATCGAAAAGCTGCAACGCGATGTCGCGGCGCGCCTCGGCTACAAGCTGGTCGATCACCGTCTTGAACTGTTTGCCGTGCCGCTCGACGCCACGGCGGCAACCGCGAAGAAGTGACCGAGCAATCGCCGTCTTCGGCGTCCGCCGCATCCCCGCAGACCGCGGGCTCGCTGGCCGTCCGCGCCGGCACGCTTGAAGTCCGGCTTGCGCGCGACGCCGGCGAGATCGCCGCCGCCCAGGCGCTGCGCTATCGCGTCTTCTATCAGGAGATGGGCGCGCATCCGACCATGGAAATGGCGGTGGCGAAGCGCGATTTCGACGATTTCGACAGGTTCTGCGATCATTTGCTGGTTTTCGATCATGCGCGCGGCACCGGCAACGACGCGGTGGTCGGAACCTACCGGTTGATTCGCCGCGAGGCGGCGTCGCGCGTCGGCCGCTTCTACAGCGCGGCGGAATATGACATGCGCTGCATCGCCGAATATCCGGGCGTGGTGCTCGAGCTCGGCCGGTCCTGCATTGACGCGCAATCGCGCAACCGGCCCACCATGCAGTTGCTGTGGCGCGGCATCGCCGCCTATGTATTCGACTACGGCATCGAGCTGATGTTCGGTTGCGCCAGTCTGCCCGGCACCGACCCCGACGCGTTGGCAGTGCCGTTGTCGTACCTCTACCACCACCATCTGGCGCCGCCGCCGCTGCGACCGCGCGCGCTCGGCGACCGCTACCTGGACATGAACCGCCTGCCGGCCGGTGCCTTCGATCCGGCCGAAGCGCTGAACCAGCTGCCGCCGTTGCTCAAGGGCTATCTGCGTCTCGGCGGCTTCGTCGGCGACGGCGCCGTGGTCGATCAACAGTTCAACACCACCGACGTTTGCATCGTGGTCAAGACCGACCTCGTGACCGAAAAATACTATCGCCATTATGAACGCCGCGCGCGCGCGGTCGCCGACGTCTGATGCCGCCGCGGAGTTCCGCGCTGCGCCTGGTGCGCGTCGTCGCCTATTGCGTGCTGACGTTTTCGCTGATGCCGGTCCAGGCGGCGTTGCTGCTGGTGCGCAGCCCGCTGGCCGCGCGGCTGCCGCCGTTCTATCACCGCCTGGTGTGCCGCATTCTCGGCATCGCGATCGAGCGGCACGGTGTGCCGTCGCCAGCGCGGCCGACGCTGTTTGTTGCGAATCATACTTCGTATCTCGACATCGAGATTCTCGGCGCGGCGATTCCGGGCTCGTTCGTCTCCAAGGTTGACGTCGACGGCTGGCCGTTATTCGGCTGGCTGGCGCGATTGCAGCGTACGGTCTTCATCGACCGCAAACGTCGCAGCGTGGCGCGACAGCGTGACGCCTTGAGCACGCGGCTCCATGCCGGCGGTCAGCTGATCCTCTTTCCCGAAGGCACCAGCGGCGACGGCCAACGGCTGCTGCCGTTCAAAAGCGCGCTGTTCGCCGCGGTCACGGAATCGGACGGCGCCGGCGACATCGCCGTTCAGCCGGTTTCGGTCGCCTATCTTCGGCTTGACGGAATGCCGCTCGGGCGCTCCTATCGCCCGCTGTTCGCGTGGTATGGCGATATGGATTTGGCGCCGCATCTTTGGACCGTACTCGGTCTCGGTCATCTTGGTGTCAGCGTGACCTTCCATCCGGTGGTGCGCGCCGCCGATTTCCCGTCACGCAAGGCGCTTGCCGATCATTGCGCCGCCGTGATCGCCGCCGGTCTCGCCGCGGCATTGAGCGGACGCGAGAGCGCCCCGCCGTTGCCAGCGCCGGGGCCCGCCGCGCCGGCGCCAGCCTTCGCCGACGCGCTGCCGATGCTATGAGGTGCGTGTGAAGAAGCTGT
>DATEMD010000003.1:0-3411 GCA_035275845.1 Allostellaceae bacterium
TCGAGCACGACGTTGCGGCCCTTGGGGCCGAGGGTCACGCGCACGGCGTTCGCCAGAATGTCGACGCCGCGGAGCAGCCGCTCGCGCGCGTCGCCGTGGAATTTGACGTCCTTAGCAGCCATTGAAATGTCTCCTTGAAAAAGTCTTTAGGCGGCCTTGCGCTTCGCGGCGCTGCCTTCGACGATGCCGAGAATGTCCGACTCCTTGACGATGACGAGCTCTTCGCCGTCGATCTTCACTTCGGTGCCGGACCACTTGCCGAACAGCACGCGATCGCCCGATTTGACGTCAAGCGCGTGGAGCTTGCCGTCCTCGGTGCGAGTGCCGGGACCGACGGCGACGACTTCGCCCTCCATCGGTTTCTCCTTCGCGGTGTCGGGAATGATGATGCCGCCCGCCGTCTTCTCCTCGGATTCAAGGCGACGGATCAGGACACGGTCCTGCAACGGCTTAAACTTCATGGGAAAATCCCTCCTCGTTGGTGCCTTCGGCACGCGACTGCCAACCCCCATTTTTCGAGGCGGCTATTAGCACTCGCGGCCGTTGAGTGCCAGTGAGATAGGGGCTGCAACCGGACCTGTCAACGGGCCGCCGCCATTTTGGCAGCACTTTCCACCATAGGCTGCTAAGCCATTGAAATAAATAATATTTTCTTGATGAACCGTCGCTATGCTGGAACGCTGTCAGCAACGGAAAGCGGCGGTGCAACGTCTATATCGATGAGGTGTGCGCGATGACGCCTTTGCGGCTGCAACTCGATGGCTATCGGCTGACCACGGCGGAAATCCTCTATCGCCTGCCGGACCACCCGCATCTGTTGCAAAGCTTCGTCTGGCAGGAGCTCGACATCGCGCCACGTTTTCCGGTGCTCCGCCGCTTCCTCGATTTCTGGACGCACAATCTTGAAGGTCGGCTGCACTCGGTCAAAGTGGCGCAGGCGCCGCTCCTGGTGCCGTCGCGGCTCTCCCACGCCCAGATTTCCTTGAGCCTGCACTGAAATCGTTCACGGCGCGGCAACGCGTCGCTTGCCAGACTGCGTCCGGCGGAAGAGTGTCGCGCCATGACCGCAATCGAAACCGGACGCGAGCGCAGTCTCGCCGACGCGGAAGAGACGCCGCGCCACGGCGCCGTCGCCGTCTGGCTGCTTGTCTGCGCCGCGATGATCTTCGTGATGGTGGCGCTCGGCGGTGTCACGCGGCTCACCGAATCCGGCCTGTCGATCACGCAATGGCAGCCGGTGTCGGGCGTGTTGCCGCCGTTGGGCGCGGCGGCGTGGCAGGCGGCGTTCGACGCCTACAAGCAGATTCCACAATACGACGCGATCCACGCCGGCATGACGCTGGCGCAATTCAAGACGATCTATTTCTGGGAATGGTTCCATCGCCTGTGGGGCCGGCTGATCGGCGTCGTCTTCCTGCTGCCGTTTCTCTATTTCCTGTTGCGGCGGAAGATTCCACCGAGCCTGGCGCCGCGGCTCATGCTGTTGTTCCTGCTCGGCGCGTTCCAAGGCGCGCTCGGCTGGTGGATGGTCGAGAGCGGTCTCGAGAGCCGCATCGAGGTCAGCCAGTACCGCCTTGCCGCGCATCTCGCGATGGCGATCGTGATCTATGGCGCGATCTTGTGGGTGGCGCTCGACCTGTTGCGGCCGGCACGCCATGAAGCCGCGTCCGGCATGCGCCGCGGCGCCGGTGCGCTGCTGGCGCTGGCCTTCATCACGCTGATCGCCGGTGCCTTTACCGCCGGTTTGCGCGCCGGCCTGATCGACAACACCTTTCCGCTGATGGACGGGCACATCATGCCGCCGGCGTGGGGCCATCTGGTGCCGTGGTGGCGCAATCTGTTCGAGAATCCGGAAGCGGTGCAGTTCGATCACCGCGTCCTGGCGATCACCACGTGGTTCGGCGCGCTGGCGCTGTTCCTCGGCTCGTTCAAGGCGACGCTGTCGCGCTTCGCGCGCGGCGCGGTGCATGCGCTGTTTACGCTGGTAACGATCCAGGTCGGGCTCGGAATATCGACGCTGCTGCTGGTCGTGCCGCTGCCGCTGGCGCTCGCGCATCAACTGGGCGCGACGTTGGTGATCACCGCCGCCGTGGTCGTCCGGCACGCCTTGGGAAGCCCCGCATAGGGCCGCAACGGGCGTGAACTCGCGCCCGGCGGAGCGTCGGGCTAATATCGCGCTATGGCCGATTTTCCGCGCAAAACGCCGGCGGATTGGGCCGCTCTCGCCGCCAAGGAGCTCGGCGGCAAGGGCGCCGACACGCTGACCTGGCAGACGCCCGAAGGCATCGCGGTCAAGCCGCTCTATACCGCTGCCGATCTCGAGGCGATCGAGCTGCGGGATGAGTTGCCCGGCTTGGCGCCGTTCACACGCGGCGTGCGCGCGACGATGTACGCCAACCGGCCGTGGACCATCCGGCAATACGCTGGCTTCTCGACCGCCGAGGAGTCGAATCGCTTTTATCGCGAGAATCTCGCCGCCGGCCAGATGGGTCTGTCGGTCGCCTTCGACCTCGCCACCCATCGCGGCTACGACAGCGACCATCCGCGCGTCGTCGGTGACGTCGGCAAAGCTGGCGTGGCGATCGATTCAGTCGAGGACATGAAGATCCTGTTCGACGGCATTCCGCTCGACCGCATGTCGGTGTCGATGACCATGAACGGCGCGGTGCTGCCGGTGCTGGCCGGTTACATCGTCGCCGCGGAGGAGCAGGGCGTCGCCCAGGACAAGCTCGCCGGCACCATCCAGAACGACATCCTCAAAGAGTTCATGGTGCGCAACACCTACATCTATCCGCCGGCGCCTTCGATGCGCATCGTCGCCGACATCATCGAATACACCGCGCGCCGCATGCCCAAGTTCAACTCGATCTCGATCTCGGGCTATCACATGCAGGAAGCCGGCGCGACCTGCGTGCAGGAATTGGCCTTCACGCTTGCCGACGGTCTGGAATACGTGCGCGCGGCGCTGTCGAAAGGCTTGAAGATCGACGATTTCGCGCCGCGGCTGTCGTTCTTCTTCTGCATCGGCATGAACTTCTTCATGGAGATCGCCAAGCTGCGTGCCGCGCGGCTGTTGTGGGCGACGTTGGTGCAGGAGAAATTCAAGCCGGCCAATCCGGCGAGCCTCGCCTTGCGGACTCATTGCCAAACCTCGGGCGTCTCGCTCACTGAACAAGATCCGCACAACAACATCATCCGTACCACCATCGAAGCGCTGGCGGCGGTCTTGGGCGGTACGCAGTCGCTGCACACCAATTCCTTCGACGAGGCGATGGCGTTGCCGACGCCGTTCTCGGCGCGCATCGCCCGCAACACGCAGCTTGTCATCGCCGAGGAATCCGGCGTGCCGCACGTCGTCGATCCGCTCGGCGGCAGCTATTACGTCGAAAGCCTGACGCACGCGGTCGCCGC
>DATEMD010000004.1:0-9109 GCA_035275845.1 Allostellaceae bacterium
TAGCCGCGCCGCGCCGCGCGGCGGCCCGATCAGCTGCACGCCGAGCGGCAAGCCCGCCGGCCCTTTGCCGCAGGGGACGGTCAGGCACGGCACGTGCAGCAGCGTCCACAGCCGGTTGAAAACTGGGTCGCCGGTCGATTCGATCCCCTTCGGGGCCTCGCCCGGCGCCGGCAGGGTCAGCCAGAAATCGCAATCGCCGAAGGCGTCGGCAGTGACGCGGCGCGCCACGTCGAACACGCCGCGCGCGGCGTTGTAATCCGCGAACGCGATCGCCATGCCATCGGCGACGTGACGCGCGAAAGCCGGGCTGAGGCGGTCTCGGTGATTGAACCACTCATAGGCATAAGCGCGCGCCGTCTCATAACCGGTGACGATCCGCGAGCGTTCGTGCGCGGCCTTGAGCGCCGGATCGATCGCGACGTCGCGTACGCTGGCGCCCGCCTTGGCGAAGCGCTGCGCGGCGTCTTCGAACGCGACTTGCGCCGGCGCGGTCGCTTTGTCCCATTCGATGCCGCGCACCAAGCCGATGCGGGGCGCCTTATCGAGTGTCTTGTCGTAAGACTCCGTCGGCGCGCCGGTGAACGCAGCGAGCACCGGTGGAATGTCGGCGACGGTGCGCACGAAGATGCCGATGGTATCGGCGGATTCGGAGAGCAGCTTGGCCCCGGCCCGATTAATCGCGCCGTAGCTCGGCTTGAAGCCGACGACGCCGCAGTACGCCGCCGGCCGGATCACCGAACCGAGCGTCTGGGTGCCGAGCGCCACCGGCACCATACCAGCAGCCACCGCCGCCGCCGAACCCGACGACGAGCCGCCGGGCGTATGCGCCGGATCATGCGGATTGCGCGTCTTGCCGGGATGCGTCATGGCGAATTCGGTCGTGACCGTCTTGCCGAGCGCAACCGCGCCCGCGGCCCGCAGCAGCGCGACGCAAGCCGCGTCGGCCGCCGGCCGATGGCCGGCATAAATTGGCGAGCCGTAGGATGTCGGCATATCGGCAGTGTCGAAGATGTCCTTGATGCCGACCGCAACGCCGCGCAGCGGGCCCTTGGTGCGCGCTTGATCGTGGCGGCGCGCTTCGGCCAAGGCGCGTTCGGCGTCGATATAGGCCCAGGCGCCCACGGCCGCTTCGCGCTCGGCGACACGCTCGAGACAGGCGCGAACTCCGGATTCGGCGGTGGCGTCGCCGGCGGCGATGCGCTTCAGAATCTCACGAACGCCGAGCATGACAGCAGCTTCGATCATTGCGGTGACGCAGTATCCCCGCGCCGTGTGCCGCCGCGCAAGACGATGCTGCGCCGCACGCCTATGCGCGGATCGACGATCGGCCAGGGCCGAGAAGCGCGAGGTTCGTTACTTCACACCCGCCGTTTGCGTCGTCGGCGTCAGGCGCACGACATGGCCGTTTTCGACCACGCCGTAGACCACATCATCGGGATCGACGGCTTCGTGTTTCGTCGGATTGAACGGATGGTAGTAAACCTGCACCACACCGTCGACCTTGTCTTGCAGGCCATCAAGCGCCGCGCGAACTTTGGGGCCGTCGACGGTGCGCGCCTGACGGATCGCGGCCACCAGCAGATAGAGTGAATCGTAGCCCTGTGCCGCCGACGGCGGTGAATCCATGCGCGTGACCTTGTAGGCGGCGTGGAACGCCTGAATGAACGCAGCGCGTTTCGGCGTATCGCCTTGCTCGACGAAGGTCTGCGGCATGACGGTGCCGTTGCCGTTGGCGCCGGCCGCGTCGATGAAATTCGACATCGATAGCGTCCAGCTGCCGATCACCGGCACCATCCAGTTGATCGCCGCGCGACTATTGGCGATTCCGGCCAACTCGGGACCGATGCCGTAGGTCAAGATGACCTCCGCGCCGGCCTGATGCGCGCGCTTCAATTGGGCCGTCATGTCGGTGTCGCCGATATTGAATTTCTCGTTCGATACCGGCGTGATCCCCTGCGCCGCCAGCGCCTGGATCAGATCGTGACGGCCGACCTGTCCGTAGGCCGTGGTGTCGGCGAAAATCGAGACCTTCTGATAGCCGCGCGCCTTGACGATTTCAGCGATCTTCTCGACTTCGAGCGCGGTGCTGCACGAAACGCGGAAGACGTAATTCTCGGCATATTCGGGCGGCGCGAATTGGCGGGTCAGCACGCTGCCGGTGGTGACGCTGAGAACGACAGGAATGCGCGCTTCCTCGAAATAGGGAATCGCCGCCAACGCCACACCCGTGTTGATGTAGCCGACTGCGGCGTCGACCAGATGGTGCTCCGTCAGCTCTTTGGCGATTTGCGCGCCGCGGTCGTTGTTCGCCTGATCGTCGCGCTTTACCAGAACAATCGGGCGGCCGAGAATTCCGCCGGCCTTATTGATTTCGTCGGCCGCCAGCTCGACACCGCGCAGCATGTCGATGCCCATCGGTGCGGAGCCGCCGGTGAATGGCCCGTCGACGCCGATGCGGATCGGATCGGCAGCGTGGGCCGGCGCACCCGCCACGGCGAGAACTCCGAAGACAATACTCAGCGTTTTCCATTGCATGACGTGCACTCCTGGCGCGCGGCTTAGACGGCGATGTCCAATTTGGGCTTGTCTGTTGCGGGCTGACCAGCACGGCGGATCGGCAAGTCGATCGTGACGGTGGTGCCTTGCTTGGGCGCGCTGCTGATCTCCAGTCGGCCGCCATGCAGTTCGACCAGGGTCTTGGAGATCGGCAGGCCAAGGCCGGTGCCCTCCTGCGCCAGCGCCCGTTCGCGGCCGACCTGCGTGAAGGGTTCCAGGGCGCGCGGGATGTCTTCCGGCGCCATGCCGACGCCATTGTCCTTCACCGCGATCCGCAAATTCGTGGGCGTGACCGATGTGGATACGTCGATCCGGCCGCCGACGGGCGTGAACTTGACGGCATTGGCGAGGACGTTGAGCAAAACCTGACGGATGCGGACCGGATCGGCGTCGACCACCGGAGCCTGTGACGCCAGGTCCGTGACGATCGCAATCCCGGCGGTATCCGCCTTGCGCGACATGATGGCGATCGCCTCGACAATGGTGCGATTGATGTCGACCGGCTCAAGATGGAGCTCGGTTTTGCCGGCGTTGAGCTTGGCGATATCGAGAATGTCATTGATGATCGCCAGCAGGTGCTGGCCGCTGGTGCGCACGATTTCGCCGTATTGGCGGTAATTCTCGGAAATCGGACCGAGCACCTTGCGCTCGATCATCTCGGAAAAGCCGATGATGGCGTTGAGCGGCGTGCGCAATTCGTGACTCATGTTGGCGAGAAACGCGGTTTTGGCCTGGTTGGCCTGCTCCGCCTCCTGCCGCGCGAGGCCAAGTTGCGCTTCGCGCTCCTTCAGCGGCGTGATGTCCGAATAGAATAGAACGGTATCGCCCTCCTCGGTGCGGCGTTCGCGCATCAGGATCCAGCGGCCGTCGCGCAATTGGAGAACCGGCTCGCCGATGCCCAGGCGATGTTGATCCATGCGCCAGCGCAGGAACTCGCGTTCGTCGGGGTGCCCGTCGGCGAAGGCGCGATATTTGACCGTCGCCTCGCTCAGCTCCTGGAACGTCTTGCCGGGCACGATGAGATCTTTGATCGGCGCAAAGAACGACCGATAGATGCTGTTCGACAGCACCAAGCGGTCATCGCTGTCATAGAGTGCGAACGCCGCCGGCGCATTTTCGAATGCGCTCAGCAACCGCGCCTCGGCGGTCCGCCGCGCACGGGCTTCGCGATCGACGGCCGTGGCCTCGCGCGCCGCCGCGTTGGCGAGCCACCAAGCGATGATGGTCATAACGAGTAATAGCCCGGCATCCATCGCGCAGAAGCTGAGGAATTGCGGCGACGTGATTGTCGGCTTGCCAACCAGGACAATCTGAGCCGGAAAGCCGTGAACTTCGGCGTCGGTCGAATACGCTTTTGCATGCCTGCTCAGGGATTTGAGGTCGCCCTCCGCGAGATCCTTGTCGGATAAGCCGGTGCCGGCGAGGATGGCGCCGTCATTGCGTTCGAGCAGGACAACGTTGCCCTGTTGTCCACGGCGCTGGCCGTAAAAATCGGAAAAGTACGCCGGGTCGATGACCGCTGCGACAACCCCCTCGAAATTCCCGTTATTGTCGAGAATCGGCCGGCTCACGGTGAAGACGACCCGGTGGTCGACGCGCGAAACCTGAAGGCGATCGAGATAAAGCCCGATGCCGAGCCATTTCTTCTGCTCGGAAAAATACATCCGGTCCGACGCGTTGAGCGTCGGCGGCGGAAACGAGGACGAGCTATTGACGTCGCGGCCGTCCGCATCGAGCACGAAGATGGCGTGCACCTCCGGCAGCGCCTTGACATATTTGTCGAGCAGCAGCTGCGTGAAGATCGTCGGCTTGTCGAGCGGCAGACGCGCCTTCAAACCGTCGGCGATGCTTCGAAGCGACAGATCGACCGCGGCTAGAGCCCGTCCGGCGTGCTCCGCCAACAGTGCCGCCCTGGCATCACGGGCGTCACGTTCCCGACCGGCAAGCACACCGTAATAATGGCCGAGGATAAGAGCGTTGCCGGCATACACCGCGACCAGAAACAAAATCGTCAGCAGCACGATGCGCCGGGCGAACGGGATCGCCCGGATGTGCTGCAGTCCGATGATGGCAACCCGCCGCCGTAGCGACATGCGATTCCCGCTAGCAGCTCAGACGCTTGTATGCGTCCGCCACTTTGCGCGGTGTGGGTTAATATTTTAGGCGAAGTTGGTCAGAAGCATTACAGTCGGGCGCGATTGTTGCGGCGATGCAATCAGCCGCCGTCATTTCGATTCAAAAATCTGCAAAACCCGACACAACGGCGCGGCGCGCCGAGCGGCTTGTTTGCGCGGCCGACTTAACGCCACATGCCGTGCAACGCGACGCCGATCAGCGACGCCGCAACGCCGATCATGATTTCGATAAAACGTACGCCGATAGACTGCCGCATTGCGGTTCTCCGCCCAAGGTTCGATGGAACAAGGGTATCCAACGAATCTTTCGAAGAAATTAACGCTAATTGAGGACAAATTATCGGCCTTTTGCCTGGGTTTTGGCGCCGGTAACGCCGTCTATCTTATATGTGCAGGCGTTTGAACACCGGCTCGGGAATGGCCCGGATGACCGCCATGACCAACCGCCAGATCGGCCGGACATAGACCACGTCTTGGCGCTGGCGTTCGGCGGCGAGAATGGCCGCCGCCACTTCATCGGGCTGCGCCGTCAGCAAGCCGGGCGTCGACATGCCTTCGGTCATGCGCGTCGCCACGTAGCCCGGCAGAACCGTAATGACGTGCACGCCGGTACCGTGCAGCCGGTTGCGCAATCCCGAGAGGAACGCCGTGAAGCCGGCTTTTGCCGAACCGTAGACGTAGTTGCGCGCGCGGCCGCGCTCGCCGGCAACCGACGAGATGCCGACGACGACCCCCGTGCCGCGCGCCATCATGCGGTTCGCAGCTTCGCCCAGAATGGCTGCGGGCCCGACGTAATTGCTGCGCATGACCAACGACGCGGCCTCGGGATCGCGTTCGTTGGTCGCGTGCTCGCCCATGAATCCCACGACCGAGACGACCGTGTCCGGCAGCGCGCCCAGCGCATCGAGAAAGCGCGCATGACCGGCGACATCCAACGCGTCGAATTCGACGGCACGCGCCGCAATCCCATGGCGCAATTTGAGATCGACGACGTCGGTTTCGAGGCGCTCGTGTCGGCGCGCCGCGAGAATCAAGTCGCGTCCGGCCTTGGCATAGGCGCGGGCGACGGCACGGGCGATATCCGAATTCGCGCCGAGGATCAGGACTGTGCTCACAGGCCCAGCCTCCGCGACTGCAACGACGTGAATTTTCGCGTTGGATCGACCGCGCTGCGCACAGCGGCGAATTCGTCCAAGCTGGCGCCGGCATAGGCGCGGCGGAAATCAACGGCAGCGATGCGCGCATCCTTGGCGAGATAGACACGACCGCCGTGCGCCGCGACGATCGCATCGAGTTCGGTCAGCAGCGCCAAGTTTGCCGGATCGGCGGGGAAATCGAGCGCCAGCGTATAGCCCTCCATCGGAAACGACAGCATGCCACGGCCGGGACCGAGAAGCTTCAAAACCGAGAGAAACGAGCCGGCGCCAGCCGCCGCGATCCGGCTCAGCAGCGCGCTCAACCCGGCGCGCGAAACTGCCTTGGGCAACACGCACTGGTACTGAACGAAACCGCCGCCGTACATCCGGTTCCATTCACGGATCGTGTCGAGCGGATAGAAGAAGCGGTCGTAATCGATGATCGCCGTGCCGCGCCGACCCGCACGATAAAAGAGCCGGTTGAATGCCGTGACACTCCAGCGATTGAGCATGACGGCGGGAAAATCGACCGGTATCCGGCGCGTTCGTCGAACCGGCACGACAAGCGGCGCGGCGCGACGGCGCGACGGAAGCTCGCCGCTGCGCGCATGCTCGCCGCGATAGAGCAGTGCCCGTCCGAGATCCCGGCCACGCGCCAGGCAGTCGATCCACGCGACCGTATAAGTCCAGTCGCGTGAGGTTTCGAAGAGATCCATGATCTGGTCGAGATTGCGGGCGCGCAACGTTTCCTGGCGCACGTAAGCGGTTTCGATCGGCTGGAGCTTAAGCCGCGC
Source organism: Allostellaceae bacterium (assembly GCA_035275845.1). GTDB lineage: Bacteria > Pseudomonadota > Alphaproteobacteria > ATCC43930 > CGMCC-115725 > REEB95. Next base: position 6,622 of record DATEMD010000004.1, read on the forward strand.
GTTGAGGATGATTCCGGTCAAGCCCATACCGCCGAGCGTCGCAGCGAAGAGCGACGCGTTTTCGTCGCACGAACAGCGCACCACGCGCCCGTCGGCCAAGGCGAGGTCGAGGCTTTCGACATGGTCGCCGATCGTGCCGGCTTTGTGATGATTCTTGCCGTGCACGTCGGCCGCCAGCATGCCGCCGAGCGTCACGAACTTGGTGCCGGGCGTGACCGGCGGAAACCAGCCGTGCGGCACCAGACAATCGAGGATGTCGGCGAGGAGAACGCCCGCTTCGGCCGTGAGCACGCCGCTCGCCGCGTCGAACGCCATGAACCGGTCGTCGCGGCGTAGATCGAGTGTCGCCGCCGGATTGAGCGCGGCGTCGCCGTAGGCGCGGCCGTTGCCACGGGCGATCAGGCTGGGCTCGGCGGCGACAGCGGCGAGCACGTCGGCCGACGAACGTGCCGCGATGACGCGGCAATCGACGAGCGGATAACGGCCCCAGCCAGCGAGCATCATGACGCGTTCAGATGCCGAGCACGCCGATGACGACGATGAGCACCCCGCAAACGAGGCTCTTCAGGTCGGTAACGGCGAAGACGACGGGATCGTCATGCATCTCGCCGCGGTGCGTCAAGAGCAGGACACGGCTGATCCAATAGAACAGTACGAGACAGATGGCCCAGAGATACTCGGGCGAGCGATAGAGCGCCGTAACCGCCGGGCTGTTGATGTAGAGCGCGAAGATCATGATCGCGACATAGCCGGTGCCCGCGGCCATTGCCTCGAGCATCGGCAGGTCGCGTTGGATGTAGCCCCTGCCCCGAGGATCGCCGTTGCCCTTGGCGACGCGATCGGTGATCTCGGTGCAGCGCTTGACCAACGCCAGGCACAGGAAAAAGAACACCGAGAAAGCGACGAACCACGGCGACAGCGGCACGGCAACGGCGACCGCGCCGGCGGCGAGCCGCACGCCGTAGAGACAGGCCAACGTCACCACGTCAACCATCACCTTGCGCTTCAGGACGAGCGAATAGCCCATGGTCAAGGCGTAATAGCCGGCAAGCAGCGCCAGAAAGTCGTGCGGCAGCAGCCAGGTGAGCGCCACCGCCGACACCAGCAGCAAAGGCAACAGCGCCAGCGCATGGCCGAGCGGCACCCGACCCGATGCAAGCGGCCGGTCGCGTTTGCGCAGGTGCGCGCGATCGTTGCCAAGATCGAGCAGATCGTTGGCGATATAGGCGCTCGAGGCACACAGACTGAAACTCAGGAAGGCCAATGCGAGCACCAGAACCGCCATCGGCGTAAGCCGATGCGCCGTCGCCGCCGGCACGAAGATCAGCAGGTTCTTGAGCCATTGGTGGACGCGCAGAGTGCGGAAATAATCGGACACCTGCCGTCGCGATGGATCGACGATCCGGGCGTCGGGAAACCGTGCGACGACACGACGTTGGAGGCGTGGTCCGGCGCCGGCAAGCCAGACACCACGGGCTTTCTCCCAGACGGCCAAATCGACACGCGCATTGCCGGCATAATCGAAGCCGCCGACGCCGAAAGCGTCGCAAAGCGCGCGCGCCTTGGCGGCGCCCGCAAGATTCGTCGCGCCATCCGATGCAAAGACGCCGGCGAAAAGACCGAGCGTGGTCGCGACTGCGTCGACGAGCCGGCGATCCGACGCTGACGCCAAATAGATGGCGCGGCCTTTGGCATGCTCCGCACGAATGAAAGCGAGCAACTCGGGATTGAACGGCAATGCCGCGCAATCGAGGTCGACTTGGCCGGCAAGCGCCGCCTTGAACGCGGCCTTGCCCCGCAACAACGCGACCAGAGCGCCGAGTGCACGGATCGGCCGACTCGCCAGCAGACCGAAAAACGACTGCGCCAGGAGGTCGGTCCTGACCAACGTACCGTCGAGATCGACCACCAGCGGCGGCGTCGGAAAGGCGCGTGCGATCGCGACGGACTGTTGCATCTGCAATCCAGGGCTTCTGTCGCCGGTTGGACCGGCCGGATACCCATTGTGGCGGCGCGGTCTTGAGCCTTTGCTAATGCGTTGCGAAGCGCGGAAACGCTAGCCCGGACAGGGTAAAAATTCGTCAACGCAGTCGCCTGCGCATCAGGGAACCCGGAGGTTCCGGGGGCGACAAGGTATCGACCGACAAGGGATCGGAACGGCATCGCCGGTACGGATAGCCCGCGGAACTGCCCGGCTATTCCGGCGTTGGAACGTACGTGTTCTAGCGGCACGCGGCTTCAGTCGCATTGATTGGGGCACGCACAGCCGATATTTTGCGCTCCGCCGTGCCGACCTTGGAGGACCGCTCTGATGACCCGACCCGCCGTGACCGTAGCCGGATACTTTCGTGCTAATGCTGCCCGCTGCCGGCGCCTTGCCGCTGGCTTAGCCGTGGCCGCATTGATCGCCCTGCCAGGTGCCAGCCGGGCGCAATCCGGCGCCAGCGGTCCCGACGCGTTCATGGCCAATCTCGGCAACCAGGTCATC
>DATEMD010000005.1:0-5367 GCA_035275845.1 Allostellaceae bacterium
AACAATGGGGGCGACGGCTTCGCAACGGCGCGCCGGCTCGCCGCCGCCGGTTGGCGGGTGCGGGTCGGTCTTCTCGGATCGCGCGATGCGCTGCGCGGCGATGCGCGCGAGCACGCGACGCGCTGGCGCGGCGAGATCGAACCGTTGTCGCCGGCATTGCTCGACGGCGCCGGCTTGGTCGTCGACGCGCTCTTCGGCGCCGGCCTGTCGCGTCCGCTCGACGGCGTGGCGCGCACCGTCATCGAGACATTGGCGGCGCGGCGGCTGCCGGTGGTTGCGGTCGACGTGCCAAGCGGCCTCGACGGCGCGACCGGCGCGGCGCTGGGTGTCGTTGCGCCGGCGGCGATCACCGTGACGTTCTTCCGCAAGAAGCCCGGACACCTCTTGTTGCCGGGTCGGTCGCTGTGCGGCGACGTGCAGCTGGCCGATATCGGCATTCCGGCCGCCGTGCTCACGACGGTCGCACCCCGGACGTTCGAGAACGATCCAGCTTTGTGGCTCGACGCTTATCCGTGGCCGGTGGACGGCACGCATAAATATAAGCGCGGTCATGCCGCCGTCCTGGGCGGCGCCACCATGACCGGCGCGGCCCGGCTGGCGGCGCGTGCGGCGCAGCGGGTCGGCGCGGGGCTCACCACCGTCGTGGCGCCGGCGGCAGCGTTTCCGATCTATGCTACCGCGCTCGAAAGCGTCCTGGTTGCGCGCGGCGATTTTGCCCGCGTGATCGCCGACGACCGCTTCAACGCGATGCTGGTCGGACCCGGCGCTGGCGTGACGCCGACGACGCGTCGCGCGGCGCTTGCCGCGCTCGCGACCCGGCGCGCCGTGGTGCTCGATGCCGACGCGCTCACTGTCTTCGCCAAGGACCGCAAGACGCTGTTCAAGGCATTGGCCCGGGCGCCGGCGGTGATCACGCCGCACGAGGGCGAATTCGCCCGCCTCTTTTCGATTGGTGGCGACAAGCTGACGCGCGCCCGTGCCGCCGCCGCCGAATGCCACGCGGTCGTCGTACTCAAAGGCACCGATACGGTGATCGCCGCGCCCAACGGCAGCGCCGCGATCAACGGCAACGCACCCCCGTCGCTGGCCACCGGCGGCACCGGCGATGTGCTCGCCGGTCTCATCCTCGGCCTGCTAGCGCAAGGTCTCGATCCATTCCGCGCCGCCTGCGCCGCTTGCTGGCTGCACGGTGACGTGGCGCAAGATTATGGCGTCGGCTTGATTCCTGAAGATTTGGTGGCTGGCTTGCCGGCCGCGCTGGCCCGCCTGGCGGCCCGGGGCACGCTTGCCAACGACCGGCGGCCCGCGTTATCGCTTGATCATGAGTGAACGCGTCAGCCTGCTCGATCGTACCCTCAATTCGCTGCGCGGCGCCTGGCGCGACATTGCCGCCTCGGCGCGTGACGCGCTGTCAAGCCAGCCGCGGCCGGAGTTGTCGCGCGAAGATGCCGAGCGCCTGCGCGTCCAGCTCCGCGACTGTCTCGAAGGCAAAGGCGGCGAAGTCTCGGCGCGTGCCCGCGCCGCCGGGCTCGGCCGCACCTATCTCGCGCTCAACGCCGTCGGCCGCGAACGGTTCCTGCGGCTGCTGGCGGTTGAGTTCGACATCGATCACGCCGAAGTCGGACGCATCAGCGCGCAGCTCCGATCCGCTGTCGACGATTTCGAGCGCGGCAAGATCGAGCGCACGCTGCGCCAAGCGCTTGAACCGCCGCGCGTCCGGCTCTTGACCCAATTCAACGCCTTGCCGGAAGGCGTCAAGTTCTTGGTCGACATGCGCGCCGAGCTGATACGCCTCGGCCGCGAGGACGTCGAGCTCGCGGCGCTCGAACAGGATTTAAAGACGCTGCTCGCTAGCTGGTTCGACATCGGGTTCCTCGAACTGCACAGCATCGCTTGGGGTTCGCCGGCAGCGTTACTCGAGAAGCTGATGCACTACGAGGCGGTGCACGAGATCCGCAGCTGGAACGACCTCAAGAACCGGCTGGAAGCCGATCGCCGCTGCTTCGCCTTCTTTCATCCGCGCATGCCGCAGGAGCCGATCATCTTCGTCGAAGTCGCCTTGACCAAGGGCATGTCCGACAATGTGCAGGCGCTCCTGGATGAGAGTGCCCCCATCGACGATCCGAGCGAAGCCGACACGGCGAATTTCTATTCGATCTCGAACTGCCAGCGCGGCCTTTGGGGCATTAGCTTCGGTGACTTCCTAATCAAGCGCGTCGTCGACATGCTCGCGGCCGAACTGCCGCACCTCAAGACCTATACGACGCTGTCGCCGATCCCTGGCTTCAGCGCCTGGCTCGAGAAGCGGTTGGCGGAGGAGGGCGACGATCTGCTGACCGAAGAGGAGCGCGCGGCGATCGCGGCGCTGCCCGGTGGCGGCGAAGGCGGTTTTGCGGCGCTGATCGCTCGGCCCGACTGGAGCGCCGATGCAACTGCCGTCGAGACGCTTAAGGCGCCGCTTATGCGGCTGTGCGCGCGTTACCTGCTGAACGAGACAACGCCGGCCGGCCGGGCCATCGATCCGGTGGCGCATTTCCATCTCAGCAACGGGGCGCGGATCGAGCGGATCAATTGGCACGCCGACACGTCGAAAAAGGGCCTGCAACAGTCCTTCGGCATGATGATCAACTACCTCTACCGTCTCGGCGACATTGAGCAGAACCACGAGGCCTATACCGGCGAGGGCCGTATCACCGCAGCGAGCGCAGTAACCCGATTGATCAAAGAGTGAATTGGGTCACTAATACTGCGGATAAGTGACTGAAAAAGCCGCGAGCCTTATTGACATTCATGCATAATTCCCGGCATTAATCGTTCACGAGTTATCCCCAAGAGGCTGTGGATAAAACGCCAGCGATAAGGCGGACACCGCAAGCCAGGGGTTTCGGGGGGAGCTGCAAACCTGTTCGAACGTCTTTTGCAAAACCGCCGCGAGCCGGTCGAAGTCGAGGTGAGAAGCGGTGACCGCTTCTGCCGTCGGCGTCGGGACAGGGTGATGGAGATGGTCACCGTCACGGATCTGCGTCCGGATCCGCTCGGCATCCCGCACGTGCATTTCAAATTGACGTTCGAGGAGGCCGCTATCGGCCGGGTCGAAGGCGGCCGCCGCGTGCTGGCCTTGAACTCGTTCGTTGCGGCCTATAACGAGCGTATGGCCTGAGCGCTCGGCCGGCGGCTTTTCCATCGTTAGACCCTGTGCTATGAACCCGGCATCGCCGTGCGGCGGGCACGTCCGGTTGCGGGCGTGGCGGAATTGGCAGACGCACTCGGTTTAGGTCCGAGCGACGCAAGTCGTGGGGGTTCGAATCCCTCCGCCCGCACCACCGGATTCACCCCGAAACCGGATAACCTCAGCAAGAAGAAGTCGTGACCCCATGCAAGTGAGAGAGACCAGCGCCGAAGGCCTGAAGCACGAATTCACCGTCGTCGTCGCTGCCGCCGAGATCGAGAAAAAGATTCAAGACCGTCTAGCCGAGATCGGCCGCTCGGTGCGGTTGCCCGGCTTCCGCCAGGGCAAGGCGCCGCTCGCTTTGTTGAAGAAGCGCTACGGCCCGTCGGTCATGGGCGAAGTGGTCGAGCGTGCGGTCAACGACAGCTCGTCGGCGGCGATCAAAGAGCACAAGCTGCGCCCCGCGTTGCAGCCGAAGATCGAGATCGTCTCGTTCAACGAAGGCAAAGATCTCGAATACAAGCTCGCGGTGGAAGTGTTGCCGGAGATCGGTCCGGTTTCGCTCGACGGCATCGCGCTCGAACGCTGGAAAGCGGAGATACCCGACAGCGAAATCGATCAGGCGCTGGAACGCATCGCCAAGCAGCAGCGCAAGACCTCGCCGGTCGAACGCGCCGCCGACAAAGGCGACTTCGTGCGCATCGACTTCAAGGGCACCATCGACGACGTCGCTTTTCCGGGCGGCAGCGCCGACAATTACCTGCTCGAACTCGGTTCGGGCGGATTCATCCCTGGCTTCGAGGATCAGCTGATCGGCGCCAAGGCCGGCGAAACGCGCACCGTCGCCGTCACCTTTCCGGCGGATTACGGCAACGCCGACCTTGCCGGCAAGGCCGCCGCGTTCGCGGTTACGGTCAAGGAAGTGCGCCAGGCCGAGACCCAGCCGATCGACGAATCCCTTGCGACCGCCGTCGGTATGGAAAATCTCGCCGAGTTGCGTCAAGCGGTGCGCGAGCGCATCGAGCGCGAATATAGCGGCATCGCGCGACAGAAGCTGAAGCGCGAATTGCTCGACCAACTGGCGGGGCGCCATAGCTTCGCCGTGCCGGCGGGCATGCTCGATCTCGAGTTTCAGGCGCTCTGGCGTGAGGTCGAGGCCGAGCGCAAGCGCGTCAAGGAAGGCGGCGCGCCGGATCCCGACCTCGCCAAGGACGACGCCGCGCTCAAGACCGAGTTCCAGGGGCTGTCCGAGCGGCGCGTGCGGCTCGGATTGCTGCTGAACGAGATCGGTCGCACCAATTCGATCACGGTCACAAATGAGGAACTCAACCGCGCCGTCATCGACCGTGCGCGCGGCTTCCCCGGCCAGGAACGGGAAGTGCTAGACTTCTACCGTAACAATCCTCAGACGCTCGACAGCCTGCGGGCGCCGATCTATGAGGACAAGGTCGTCGACTTCATCCTCGGCAAGGTGAACGTGACCGAACGCGGCGTGCCGCCGGCGGAGTTGACCGCCGCCGCGACCAAGGAAGACTGAAGGCGACGATCGACCCAGGAAACGAGGACAAGTAGCGATGCAGGATCCGTTCGAGCAATACATGCAAACGCTCGTGCCGATGGTGGTCGAGCAGACCAACCGCGGCGAGCGCGCCTATGACATCTATTCGCGCCTGTTGAAGGAGCGGATCATTTTTCTGGTCGGCCCGGTCCACGATATGGTGGCGAGCCTCATCTGCGCTCAGCTGCTGTTCCTGGAATCGGAGAACCCGAGCAAGGACATCGCCTTCTACATCAACTCGCCGGGGGGCGTCGTGACCTCCGGGCTCGCGATCTACGATACGATGCAATACATCCGCTCGCCGGTGTCGACCGTGTGCATCGGCCAGGCGGCCTCGATGGGGTCGCTGCTGTTGGCCGCGGGGGCACCGGGTAAGCGCTTCTCGCTGCCCAATTCCGGCATCATGATCCATCAGCCCTCGGGCGGCGCTCAGGGGCAGGCGACCGACATCATGCTGCACGCCCAGGAGATCCTGAACCTGAAGAAGCGGCTGAACGAGATTTACGTCAAGCACACCGGCCAGCCGATCAAGAAGATCGAGGATGCGCTGGAGCGCGATTACTTCCTCACCGCGGACATGGCCAAGGACTTCGGCCTGATCGACAAAGTGATCGAGAAGCGCCCGGAGGAGACCGCGGCC
>DATEMD010000006.1:0-2791 GCA_035275845.1 Allostellaceae bacterium
CGCATCGGCACCAGCGTCGATCTGCGCGATCAGATGCGCGGCCGTTGCGTCACTCAATCGCGTAATGATTGCATCGAGCGCCGCCGGACTGTCGTTCGCGAGGGTTCGTGCCTTCGTGAACTGCGTCCGGCCGCTGCCATCAATCGCATACGCAGCAACCGTCCAGGGTCCGCCAGCAAAGCCGAGCAGCGTCGTTGATGGTGGCAGTGCCGCTTTGACGATTCTGAGCGCCGCATAAACCGGCGCGAGGACCGCGGCGTCGGGTTGCGACATCAGGCCATCCACACCGGTCAATGGCGGCAGGCTTGGACCATCGCCATCGCGAAACACAACCGCGCGGCCCAGGGCCTTGGTGATGATCAGAATATCCGAGAAGAGAATAGCGCCGTCGAAGCCGAACCGCCGGATCGGTTGTAGCGTCGCTTCGGCGGCAAACTCAGGCGTCAGACACAATTCGAGAAATCCGCCCGCCCGCTCCCGCAGCTGACGATATTCCGGCAGATATCGCCCGGCTTGACGCATGAGCCACAGCGGGGCCGGCTGGATGCTTTGGCCCTGTAACGTGGCGAGTAGTGCTTTAGACACGGTCATCCCGTGCTCTTACCTTGTTCATCTTAGAATCTAAAGGTAGTGAAGGTAGTTGGTGGGTGGCGAGTGGGGGATTAAGGTCGTTCACGAACTGTCCCCAATGGTCGAACGCATGCGGCCAGTCCGGTATGCGAGCTCGGTATAAGACCCGCATAAGATTGCCGTTCGCAGCAAACATCACGATTAAATCAGTCGATAACCGCAGGCGGAAAAGCGGGGAAATCATGGAAAGCGGCATTGTACGGCAGCATCTTTCCCGGATCGCCGAGCGTTTCACTGAACTATCCGCAGGCAATTTCGTTGTGGAAGGAATTTCGAGTGATGGGTGTGATTACCGCACGGGCAGTTCCACCCCAGCACAGACCGAGTTTTTTCCCCAATTTAGACACACATGACTCGCTTCCATCTTCATCTGGTCTCGGACTCAACCGGCGATACGGTGCATTCGGTCGCGCGTGCGTGTCTGGTGCAGTTCGAGAATAGCGAGGCGATCGAACATATCTGGTCGATGATGCGCACCAAGGCCCAGGTCGAGCGGGTGATCAGCGGCGTTAGCGCTAATCCGGGGGTCGTGCTCTACACGTTGGTCGACGAGACCCTACGCACGCCATTGGTCGAGGGTTGCCGCAAGCTTCAGGTCCCGGCAATCCCGGTGCTCGATCCGGTGATCGGTGCCCTTGCCGCCTATCTCGGGAGTCAGGCGCGCGGTCTGCCCGGCCGGCAACATTTGCTCGACAGCGAATATTTCCAACGCATCGACGCCATGACGTTCGCCCTGAATCACGACGACGGCCAATCGGCTTGGGGCTGGAACGACGCCGATGTTGTCCTTGTCGGCGTCTCGCGCACGTCGAAAACGCCGACCTGCATCTACCTCGCCAATCGTGGCATCAAGGCCGCCAACGTCGCACTCGTACCTGGCGCCGACCCGCCGCCTGAGTTGTTCGGCCTGACGCGGCCACTGGTCGTCGGCCTGACCAACGACCCCGAGCGCTTGATCCAAGTCCGACGTAACCGGCTGGTCCAGCTCAAACAGGAAGATCGCAGCGACTATATCGACATCGAGGCCGTACGCATCGAAGTCGCCAGCGCACGCCGGTTGTTCACAGAGCGCGAATGGCCGGTGATCGATGTGACGCGCCGCTCGATCGAAGAGACCGCCGCGGCAGTGCTTAAGCTGTTGGCGCGAAAACGCGGCATCGAGGACGCATGAAGCCACCCGAGCTCGTGTTGGCTTCGGCAAGCCCGACGCGAGCGCGGCTGCTCACGGACGCGGGCCTCAAGCCGACGATCGAGCCGGCCGACATCGACGAAGCGTCAATCAAGGCGGCGTGCAAAGCCGATGGCGCCGACGCGGGCACTTGCGCCCTCAAGCTCGCCGAGGCCAAAGCCCAACGTGTCGCCGGCCGAATGCCGGGCGCATTGGTGCTGGGTGCCGACCAGATCCTGGTGTGTGACGGGCAATGGTTCGACAAACCGGCGGACCGTGCGGCGGCGCGGACCCAGTTGATCGCGCTGCGCGGTCAGCGCCACGTACTGGCGACGGCAGCTGTACTGGTCAGGAACGGTGCCGTGGTCTGGCACGCGCTCGAACAACCGGCGCTGACCATGCGGCGGTTCAGCAACGAATTCCTCGACGCCTATCTTGACGCCACCGGCGATTCCGTCCTCGCCTCGGTGGGCGCCTACCAAATCGAGGGTCGCGGTATCCAGCTCATGGCGGCGGTCGAAGGCGACCATTTTGCCATTCTCGGCCTGCCGTTGCTGTCGTTGCTCGATTTCCTGCGCGATGGCGGCTTGCTCGCGCCATGATGAAGGCCTGCGTCATGGGCTGGCCGATCGCGCACTCGCTGTCGCCGGCGTTGCATGGCCACTGGCTCAAGGCGCACGGCATCGCCGGTGAGTACACGCGCCTGGCGGTGCAGCCGGAAGCGCTGCCGGCGGCGCTGGCGCGGCTCAAGACCGACGATTGGCGCGGCTGCAATCTGACGATTCCGCACAAAGAGGCCGCACTGGCGCAGCTCGATCGGATCGATGCCGCTGCGCGCCGCATCGGTGCGGTCAACACGGTCGCGGTCGAGAATGGCAAGCTCGCCGGCTTCAACACCGATGGCTTCGGCTTTCTCGAGAATCTCCGGGCGGCGGTGCCGGACTTCGATGTCAAAGCCGGGCCAGCCGTTGTGCTCGGCGCGGGCGGTGCGGC
>DATEMD010000007.1:0-4001 GCA_035275845.1 Allostellaceae bacterium
ATGAACCATTTGCGGCCGTCGATCACCCAGTCGCTGCCATCGCGCCGGATCGACGTGCGGATGTTGGTCGCATCGGACGAGGCGACGTCGGGCTCGGTCATCGCGAACGCCGAGCGGATTTTGCCCTCGAGCAACGGCGTCAGCCATTGCTTACGCTGCTCTGCGTTCGCCGCGAGGTGCAGGAGCTCCATGTTGCCGGTGTCGGGCGCGTTGCAGTTGAACAGTTCGGCCGACCACGGCATGCGGCCCATGATTTCGGCACACGGCGCGTAATCGAGGTTCGACATCTGTGTGCCGGGCTCGTCGGGCTTGATGCCGGGCAAGAACAGATTCCACAGGCCGGCGGCGCGCGCCTTGGCCTTCAGATCCTCGATAAACGGCGGCGGAAACATGCCTTGCGCAACCAAGCGCCGATACTCGGCGTCGCGTGGGGCGACGTGCGCGGCGATGAAAGCCTTGAGCTGCGTCTGAATACGCTTCGATTTGTCGGAGAATTCGAAATCCATCTGCCCCCACTTTCTCCGACAGGGGAGGATAGGGCATATTGGCACGATGACAAAGCGAGCGGCGCTGGCGGCGCTCTTGCTCCTGGCGTTCTGGACCGTGCCCGCGGCGGCGCGCGCGATCACGGTTGCCAACGTCGCCGATATCCTGACGGCGCTGCAACACGCCCAACCGGGCGACGTCATCACCATCGCACCGGGCAAATACGTGCTGCCGGCCATCCGTCTGCATCACGGTGGCACGCGCGGCCATCCGATCGTGCTGCGTGCGCTACACCTGGGCGACGTCACGCTGACCACGACGGCGACCGAGTTCATCAAGGTCGCGGCGTCCGACTGGGTGTTCGAGAACCTCGATGTCGCCGGCACGTGCGCCACCGACACCGATTGCGAGCACGCCTTTCATATCGTCAATGGCGCCGATCGCGTGGTGATCCGTCACAACCGTATCCACGACTTCAACGCGCACATCAAGGGCAACGGCGAGGGCAGGCGCTTCCCGGACGACGTGCGCATCGAAGGCAACTGGCTCTTCGGCACGCACGTCCGTCACACCGACAACCCGATCGCACCGATCGACGTCGTCGGTGGCAAACGTTGGGTCGTGCGCGACAATCTCATCGCCGACTATGGCAAGACCTTCGATCATCCGGCGACGCGCACCGACGATTTCGGCTACGCGCTGTTCTTCAAGGGTAACTCGTCGGGCACGCTGATCGAGCGCAACGTCGTTTTATGCGCCGACCGGTTGCCGCATCAGCCCTATACGCGCGGTCTGTCGCTCGGCGGCAGCGCGACCGGTCCGCAATTTTGCGAAGGCACGTGCGACAAGGACGAGAACCGTGACAGCACGATCCGCAACAACGTCGTTCTTGCCTGTCCTGGCGAGCCCGGAATCTATCTTTTCCGCGCCACGCATGCGCGCGCAACCGACAACATCCTGATCGGCACCGGCGGCATCGTCGCGGCGGCGCCCGATACCAGCGCGATCGTCACCAACAATATGCTCGCTGGCGGCGACATCGTGGCGCAAGTCGGCGCGCACCTCGATCTCGGTCACGGTGTGCATAGTCGCAATCAAACCAACGCCGCGCCGCCGGCATTCGCAGGTCAGCGGATCACCGCCTATCGTGCCTATTGGGACGCATTGGAGAAGCTGAAGAAGTAGCGGTGCGGGTTTACGGCTGCGACGGAATCGCGCCGGCGTCGAGCGAACCCGTCGCGGCGCGCGCCGCGATACCGAGCGGCGTCAGCGGTACGTAGGTCGGCCGTAAGCTGAAACCAGCGGCCGAACCCGGATCGGCGCCGGCGCCGATCGCCGGCGAGCCAGGCCGCAGGTGATAATCGTAATGCGCTGCATCGACGAAGTTGACGTTGGCGACGACGCGATTGCCGTGGCTGCCGTTGGCGCTGAGCTCGTCCGGCTCGGCACGCGCACCGGCGGCGAGCACGTTGTTGACGAAGACGCCGGCGCCGGTGATCAACATGCCCGGTCCGGTCATGATGTTGTCGGCGACGAAGGCGGCGTTGGGCGAACGCGAACGGATGAACAGGCCCGAGTTGCGGTCCATCACCATGGTGTTGCCGACCACGTAGAGCTCTTGCAGCGGATTGGTCGGGCCCTCCATCGAATAGGCGATCATGGCGTAATTCTCGGCACGCGGTCCTTTCTCGATGACGTTGCCGATGACGTACGTGCGGCCGCCGTTCGACACGTCGATCGAATAGCTCGCCGTGCTTTCGGGGTAATCCATGATGCGGTTGTAGAGGATGTAGTTGTTGAGCGCGCGCGTCTTGACGTGATGACCGGTTACGGTGTCGTGGAAATAGCTGCCGCGCAGCACGAAGTTGCGCACCTGGCCAATATAGATGCCATGGGTTGAACCGCTGGTCGTACCGTTGTGCGCGAACTCGGAATTCTCGATCACGATGTCGCTTTTGGGATTGGGTGCCGAGAGAATCCCATCCTGGTTGTCGTGGATATACGCGTTGACCAGGCTCAAGCCGGCACCTTCGGCGCGAATGGCCGCTCCATTGCCGTCGCCGACCGTGCAGCCCGAGAATTCGATGTTTTCGATGCGGATCTTGTCGCCATGCGTGACCCAGATCGCCTTGCCCTGCGCCGCGTCGCCGTCAGCATAAAGATGCGGCCGACCGCCGACGCCGCGGATGACGATGTCGTTCTGGTTCCATACCGCGACGTCGCCGCGGTAATCGGCGGCGTCGATCTCGATGACGTCACCGTCCTTGGCTTCGTGTGCGGCCTGACTCGGCACTTTGAGGGCACGGCTCGGGCCGACATGCAGCACACGGCCGCTCGGACGGTCCGGCTTCATCGGCGGAAGGACGAGGGCACCGGCGGGCAGATGCGCGCCGCCGCCCTGCATGCCGACCGGTGCGGCCGCGACCGCGGCGGTTGCCTCGGGCAGCGCGATAGGCGCTGCCGTGCCCGAAGCGGTGGATCGCGACGAACCAGTGAAGCTCAGCGACTCGATGTCGCCGGGTTGAACCGGCACGGTGATCACTTGGCCATTCCGGAGCTTGATCACCATGTCGGCGAGGGAGGGCGTAGCGGCCAGCACGAGGGCGGCCACCGCGAACAGAGCGGCGCGGCGGAGTTGCATGCGAGGATCCAGATAAAAATGTTTCAAAACCAATATATCACAGACTGTTATTAATCTCTTATGTGAGACTATGGTTAATTCGCTCGGCTGGCGTTAAGCACAGGCGGCAAAACACACTTAACGGCACCCGTCGCGGCTGCGACCGTGAGCCGCAAGTCCCTGATCACAAAAGGGTTGTTTCGGCTTGAAAGCCGGGCTCTAGTGCCGATCTTATAGAGTACTGGAGCAGTCCTAAATACGAGGACAGGGTGATTATTCTCAGCAAACTCGCCGATTACGGCGTCATCGTCGCAACCCAGCTCGCCGCCCATCCGGAGCGGCAGACCAATGCCGCGACCTTGGCCGAGGAAACCCGCCTGCCACGCGCCACAGTCGCCAAGCTACTCAAGGCGCTGGCGCATGGTGGGCTGGTGACCGCTTCGCGCGGCGCGGCTGGCGGCTATCGGTTGGCACGGCCAGCCGCCGAAATCTCGATTGCCGCGGTCGTCGCCGCGATCGATGGCGCGATCGGCGTGACGCAATGCTCGATCCACGGGCCGGATTGCACCCGGACCGAATTCTGCTCGACCAAGCCACATTGGAAGCGGATCAACGACGCAGTCGGCACCGCGCTCTCCGGCATGACGTTGGCGGAGATGACGCCCGCCGCCATTTTCGCGCAGTGGATCAAGCTGCCGCCCAAGCCCGGCCCGAAAGACGGGCAGGGAGCCGCGCTATGACCGATACTGCTGCCCGCGATCTGGCGCCGCTGCGCGAAGGCTACAAGTACGGCTTCGTCTCCGATATCGAGAGCGAAAGCGCGCCGCCGGGCCTCAACGACGACACGGTCCGCTTCATTTCGGCCAAGAAGCAGGAGCCGCAATGGCTGCTCGAT
>DATEMD010000008.1:0-7430 GCA_035275845.1 Allostellaceae bacterium
GCTCGATCGCCTTCGCGTCGCGCAGCACGGCATCGGCTTCGGCGGTGTAGCGGCCGTCGGTTCCGTGCAGGACCAATCCGGGCAAGAGCCGCGTCGGTGTCGCCACGTCCTTGCGCGCATGGACGATGACGCGCTTCGCCAATTTGCCAGCGCCCGGCCACAGCGGCAGCACGACGATGCCGCCGGTGCGGCCGGCGAATTGCGCCAACAGATGTTCCAGCCGGTCGGCGCGATGAATGAAGGTGAGGCTGCCGCGCGGTTGTGCCATGGCGAGCGCGAAACGCACCCAGGCGGCGAGATCGGCCTCGCCTTCGATCGTCGCTGTCGCCTTGGCCGGCAGCGGCGACGGGCTGGCGGCTTCCGCCTCCATATAAGGCGGGTTCGCCATAACGTGCGCGAAGCGGCCGGGCTCGAGCCGCGGCGGCGGATGGCGAATGTCGCCGGCCATGACCGTGACGCGATCGGCGACGCCGTTGCGCGAAGCGTTCTCGCCGGCGAGCCGCACGAGCTCGCGCTGCACCTCGATGCCGGTAACGCGGCAACCGGGCACGCGCGCCGCAAGACACAGCGCAGCCGCGCCGACGCCGCAGCCGATGTCGAGCACGGTGTCTCCCGCATCCGCCGGAACGGCGGCAGCCAACATCACCGGATCGATGGCGACACGGTAGCCTTCCGTCGGTTGCAACAGTTTGACCCGACCGCCGAGCAGCGCATCGTCGCTGACCGGTAGCGGTGCGGCGACGCGCGGCGTCATATTGCGCTTTCGGCTTCGGCGATCAGGGTGCGGGCGCGCGCCAGATCGTCCTCGGCCACCAGGATCCGTCGCTGGATGGCGCCGATCGAACCTTCGATGACGCTGGTATGTCGGTCGGCGACCACGATTTCGATACCGGCCGCGGTCAACAGCGCCTCGGCCCACGACAGCCGTACCGGATCGTTGCTGCGCAGCAGTTCCTTCATCGGGCCCCAACCGGATAAACTGGCCGCCGGGCCGAACGGCCGGGGGCGCTTGACCCGAAGATCAAGCCCTCTATGCTCGCCGTGCCAGCGCGCGCGGTCAACCGCCAGGGAGAGACGATTTGGCATTGCCTGCAAATGCAGACCAGGGCCTCAAGCATCGGGTTTCGCTCGATCGCTTGACCGCGCTGGTCGCGGCCGATTTGGCGCAGGTCAACACGCTGATCCTGGCGCGGATGCACAGCCCGGTGGCCCTGATCCCGCAGCTCGCCGGCCACATCATAGCTGCCGGCGGCAAGCGGCTTCGGCCGATGCTGACGCTCGCCAGTTCACGGCTGTGCGGCTATCGCGGCGACCGCCACGTCGCGCTCGCCGCCGCGGTCGAATTCATCCATACCGCGACGCTGCTGCACGACGACGTGGTCGACGCCAGCGGCCTGCGCCGTGGCCTCGCCACTGCCAACGCGGTGTGGGGCAACAAGCCTTCGGTGCTGGTTGGCGATTTCCTATTCAGCCGCGCGTTCCAGCTCATGGTCGAGGACGGCTCGCTCAAGGTGCTCGACATCCTGTCGCGCGCCTCGGCGATCATCGCCGAAGGCGAAGTGCTCCAACTCGTCACCAGCAACGATACCGACACCACCGAGGCGCAATATCTCGAAGTCATCAACGCCAAGACCGCGGCGCTCTTTGCGGCGGCAAGCCGGATTGGCGCGGTGCTCGGCGAGCGCAAGGAGACCGAGGAGAAAGCGCTCGAAGCCTATGGCCGCAATCTCGGCATCGCCTTCCAGCTGGTCGACGACATGCTCGATTATTCCGCGCAGGAGGCGGAATTGGGCAAGACAGTCGGCGACGATTTCCGTGACGGCAAAATCACGCTGCCGGTGGTGCTGGCGCTCAAGGCGGCGGACGCAAGCGAGCGCGAATTCTGGCAGCGCACGCTCGAAGCTGGCGACCAACGCGACGGCGATCTCGAACGCGCTATCGGGCTGATGCAGCATCACGGCACGCTTGCCGCCACGCTCGAACGGGCGCGGCTCTATGCCGAAACGGCCCGCGGCGCGCTCGGCATCTTCCATGATTCGTCGGAACGCCGGGCGCTCGATGAGGCGATCGATTTCTGCCTGGAGCGCGGCCATTAGCCGCCGGGTTTTCGGTCGAAAAAGACTATGGTATCAGGGGGCAAGCCTGCTATACCGCGCCGCGCCGGAGTGTAGCTCAGCCTGGTAGAGCACTAGCTTCGGGAGCTAGGGGCCGGAGGTTCGAATCCTCTCACTCCGACCATTCCCGCCGGCCGGTTAAGGCCTGGAAAGGCTACCAAACGGCCGCTTTCAACAAGCGGCCGTTTCTGCTATTCGAAGACGGCCGCGGGAATAGCGGGTTACGGCCTGCGCCCAGAGCGCGGCCGAAAGGCTTTACGAAAAATGGTCATGATGCGGGGTCGCGACAGCGAGCCGGTCGAGCTCCGGCCGGGCTCCGGGGTGCGCGAAGCGGCGCACGCGGCCGAGGTAGAGCAATGGGCCTGGCGCCGCGTGCGCGCCCTGCGGCTGTTTTATACGCACCTGACAGTCTACGTCCTCGTCAACTTCGTCCTGTTCATGATCGATTCCACATCGCCGGGACCGATGTGGTTCTATGCGCCGCTGGTCGGCTGGGGACTGCTACTGTGCCTGCATGCGCTGCACGCCTACGAAATGCTGCCGTGGACGACCCAGGATTGGGAGCACCGCAAGGTCCGCGAGCTCATCGAAAAGCGGCGACGCCATTGAACAACCCGTTTTCCAGATTGATGTGAGATGACGATGCATAATTTTGTCCGCGGCCGTCTCGTCGGGCCGGCGCTGGCTTCCCTCTTGCTGTTCGGTCTGGCCGCCTGCGTGCAGCAGCATGATGCCGACGACACCGCCGCGCCGGCCGCCGCAAGCAGCGCCGCGGCGCCGTCGCACGATTCCGACATGACGCTCTATACGCGCGTGCTCGACCGCGTGCAGTCCAGCTATGTCGAGCCGGTGAGCGAAAACAAGCTGGTCGCCAACTCGCTCAAGGGCATGTTGTCGTCGCTCGATCCGCATTCCGATTATCTGGACGAAAGCGAATACCAGGATCTCCTCGACGAGAGCCAAGGCGAGTTCGCCGGCATCGGCGCGGAAATCACGCGCGACGAGAACCATCCCAAGGTGATCTCGCCGATCGACGACACGCCGGCCGCCCGGGCTGGGCTCAAGCCGGGCGACATCTTCCTGAAGATCGACGGCAAGCTGACCGACGGTATGGACCTCAAAGAGGCCGTCGACCTGTTGCGCGGCCCGGTCGGAACGCCGGTGCGCGTGACCATCATCCGCGCCGGCGTGAAGCCGTTCGACGTCACCCTCGTACGCGCGGTGATTCACGTCGCATCGGTCAAATCGCAGCTCGAGCCCAACAACATCGGCTATATCCGCATCTCGCTCTTCTCCGAAAAGACCGACGACGAGTTGTTGAAGGCGATCGATACGCTGAAGCAGAAGGCCGGCGGCCACCTCAACGGCGTCGTGCTCGATCTGCGCAACGATCCGGGCGGCCTGCTCGACCAGGCCGTCGCCGTCGCCGGCGATTTCCTCGACGGCGGCACCGTGGTCTCGACCCGCGGCCGTGACCCCGACGACAACCGCGTCTTCACCGCCGCTTCGTCGGGTGATCGCGTCGCCGGCGTGCCGATGATCGTGCTGATCAACGGCGCATCGGCCTCGGCATCCGAGATCGTCGCCGGCGCGCTCAAGGAACGGCATCGCGCCCAGATCCTCGGCACGCGCAGCTTCGGCAAGGGCTCGGTCCAGACCATCATCCCGCTCGAAGGCCGCGGCGCGATCCGGCTGACGACGGCGCTCTACTACACGCCGTCGGGCAACTCGATCCAGGATCGCGGCATCACGCCTGACTTCGTGGTCTTGCCGCCGCGCGGCCAGCGCGAGCCGGAGGCCGACGTCATTCACGAGGCCGATCTCAAAGGCGCGATCAACAATCCGGGCGGACCGCTCAAGGCGGCGGCTAACGACAAATCGCCTGAAGCGAACATCGATCCGCTGCTCATCGGCACGCCGAAGGACTCCCAATTGACGGCGGCGCTCGACCGCCTCAAGACCGAGACGGCCAAGGCCACGGCACCCGCGGCGCACTGACGGCCGCACCCCGCCACGTAAAAGTGAACCGGGACGCGGTTTCGGCCGCGGCCGTTCGCTTCCTATAATGATGGGCGGCGTCCAGACGGAGGCACCCATGCACATCACGCGGCGGCTGTTCGTGGTTTTCGCTCTGGCTCTGGCCGGATGCATCACCCAGAACCCGATGCTGCCCGTCTTCGGCACGGCCGAGCCCACGCTGCCGCCGCTAGCGCCAGGCATGGCGCGGCTGTTCTTCTATCGCCTGCTCGAACCCAGTTCCTCGGCGCTCGGCACGATGGTCATGCTGAACGACAAGCAAGCCGGCTTCTCGCGCAACGGCACGGTGCTCTATCGCGACGTGCCGGCCGGCCGTTATTTCGTTTCGGTCGCAAAGTCCGGCCCCTATCCGAACCAGTTCAAGACCGTGCAGGTCGCGGCCGGCCAGGTCTGGTATTTCCGCATCGAATCCCTGACGAGCTGGTCGTGCAACGGCAAAAGCACCTGCCGCGGCGACACGTTCGTCGTCGCCATCGTCGACCCGGCGCAGGCGCGCGCGGAAATCGCGCCGCTTGGCCTGCTCGGCGGCTGAGCGCGGAGATCATGGCTTCGGCGCTTGCCGCGCGGCCGCGCCGGGACTAAGTCATTGCGATGGACGCGACCGACCCCTCGCGCGAAAGCGCCAATCTCCACGTCAGCACACTTCTGGTGGCGCCGGAGCGTGCGCTCAATAACGCGCTCGACCAGCTCGGCTTCGCGAACAACGACGACCGTGTGATCGAGCACGAAGGCAAGCTGGCCTTCATCACGTGCAGCCACGACGCCGATTGCGACGACATGTTCGCGCTGATCGCCGAGCTGGCCGCGCGCGGCGAAAGCTGGGAGCTGCAATTCCGCATCGACACTGGCGAAGGCCGCGCCATCTTCCAGCGCCTGTCGCGAAATCAGCGCGTCGAAGCCGTCGATTCCGCCGTGCCGGTCGAGACCGACGAAACCGCATCCGATCTGCCGACGCACGACCTCGACAGCGACGCCGGCCGCGGCGAACTCGCGCGCGCGGTCGACCGCATCGATCCGGCCGAGGTTTTCGTCACCATCGGCTCGCATCCCAAGGGACACGCGACCGCGGTCATCCTGCGCCGTAACCCGCGCCGCGCCTTGTTCGTCGCGTCGGGATCGGACGAGGCCAGCTTGCGTGCGGCGATCCGCGACAAGCTGCCGACGGTGATGTTCGCGGTGACGATGAAGCCGTCCGACGGCGCATGAGCGGCAGCCCGCCGGCTTCGCGCGACAATAACTTCGACGTCCTCCGCCTGCTCGCCGCGATCTCGGTTATCTTTTCGCACGCCTTCCTGATCGCGCAGGGCACGCAAGACCACGAGCCGCTGATCTGGCTCACCGGCCGGCAGGCGATCCTTGGCCTTGCCGGCGTCTTCGTGTTCTTCGCCATCAGCGGCTTCCTCGTCACGCAGAGCTGGGAGCAGACCGGTTCGACGCCGCGCTATCTGCTGAAGCGCTGTCTGCGCATCTTTCCCGGCCTGGTGGCGGCGCTGATCCTGTCGGCGTTCGTGCTCGCGCCGCTGGTGACGAAATTGCCTCTTGCAGAATATTTCAGCCGCCCCGAGCCTTATCGCTACGTCGTCGGCAACGCGGCGCTGTCGGTCAAGGTCCACGAGCTGCCGGGCGTGTTGTTCGTCGACAATCCGGTTGGGCTCGAGATCAACGGCTCGCTATGGACGCTGCGCTACGAATTCATGATGTACCTGATGGTGATGGCGCTTGGCCTGACGCGGCTGCTCAACCTGTGGACGTGCATCGCGCTGCTCGTTCTCGGCATGGCCTGCGTGCAGTTTCCGACGACGTTCGACGGGCTCGGAGGCTGGGGCTGGATGCTGTCGTTCTTCGCGGTCGGCATGGTGCTCTACAAGCTGCGCGGCACGCGCATCTTCGACTATCGCGTTGCGCTCGCGGCGCTCGCGCTTCTCGTCGTCAGCGTCTTCGCGGGCGGCTTCATCGTGCTGTTTTCGCTGACTGGCTGTTATCTGGCGCTGTGGCTCGCGCTCAATCCGCGCCTTCCACCGCTGCGCGCCGCGCGCTGGGGCGACCTGTCCTACGGACTCTATATCTACGGCTGGCCATCCTCGCAGCTCGTCATCTGGCTCAACGGCGGCCATGCGCCGTGGTGGCTGGTGTTCGGCGGCGGCCTGGCGATCGCCGGCACGCTCGCCTTCCTGTCGTGGCATCTGATCGAAGGACCGGCGCTGCGCCTGAAGCCGCGACCGCGCTCCACGCCGGCGCTGGCGATCGGCACCGACTGAGATGACAACCGAGATTCCCTTCCGCCGCGATTTCGCGTTCCGCTACGGCGAGGCCGAGACTCTGTCGCCGCTGATCCGCCGCGTCGTCGCGCGCAACGCGAGCCCGTTCACGTTCAAGGGCACCGGCACCTACATCGTCGGCCGTGGCAAGGTCGCGATCGTCGATCCGGGACCGGCGATGGACGATCACGTCGCGGCACTGCTTGCCGCCGTCGCGCACGAGACGGTGACGCACATCGTCGTGACCCATACGCATCTCGACCATTCGCCCGCTGCCGCCGCCGTCAAACGGGCGACCGGCGCGCGCAGCTTCGGCTTCGGGCCGCATGGGTCCGGCCGCGCCGAGGATCGCGCCGGCATCGAGCTCGGCGTCGTCGAGGAAGGCGGCGATCACGATTTTCGTCCGGACGTCACGCTCCGCGATGGCGACACGCTGAACGGCCCGGGTTGGAGCCTGACCGCCGTCGAGACGCCGGGCCATACCTCGAACCATCTGTGCTTCGCGCTGGCGGAAGAGAAGGTGCTGTTCACCGGCGACCACGTCATGGGCTGGTCGACGAGCGTCATCGCGCCGCCCGACGGCGACATGGGCGCCTATCTGCGCTCGCTCGACAAATTGTTGGCGCGCGACGACGCGCGTTATTGGCCGACGCACGGACCGAGCATCGACGACCCGAAGCCCTATGTGCGCGCCTTCATCGCCCACCGGCGCGAACGCAGCGACGCCATTCTGGCGCGGCTCCGGGCCGGCGACCGGACCATTCCCGCCATCGTCGCCCAAATCTATGCCGGCCTCGACCCGCGCCTGACCATTGCAGCGGGGCGGTCGGTGCTGGCGCATCTTATCGAGATGATCGAACGCGGCGCCGCCGCAAGCGATGGCCCACCCTCGCCCACCGCCCGCTTCCGGCCGCGGTGATGACAACCAGGCGCCCCTGGCCTAGTATCGGTTGATCAACAACAAGCCGGCTCACCGGCAGCAACAGGGAGGGAGACAATGCCGTTACGTTGGAATCCCGGC
>DATEMD010000009.1:0-7016 GCA_035275845.1 Allostellaceae bacterium
TATTCCATCTCGAAGAGCTTGTCTTCGGGCAGCGATTCAAAACGGCCGAGTGCCTCGGCGTCGGTGATCACCGCAATCGCGTTCTCGGCGATGTCAGCGGCGATGACCGCGTCCTTGCGGCTGCGGCCCATGCCGAACAGGCCAAGGCCCGGCACCAGCACGACGCGCGGCAGCGGATCGAGCGGCCGCTTGGGCGGATCGCTGCGCGCGTTGTTGCGCGCGAAATAGGCGCGATAGCGTTCGATGAAACCTTTGGCAGCGGCGAAGGCATCCTTGTGGAATTGCGCCAGATTGGCGGCGTCGGGCGGCGCCATCAGCAGCGGCACGTTCTTGGTGCGGATGGTGTGATCGGGTGTCACCACGCCGACCTGCGAATAGCGCGCGGCCTCGCGGCCGTTCGCATAGCCGAGAATGGTCGGCGAGGTGCGGAACTCGAGGATCAAACGGCGCCAGGCGCCTTCGATCTTGTCGTCCTTGACCGCGCAGGCACCGCGCACGATCGGCGCAACGTCGGCGACGCTGGCGACACGCTGCGGCAGGGTGATCGCCGGAAACACGCGCCGCGTGCCCTTTTTCTGGATACGCGCTTCGGCGGCCGTGACCGCGGCAATCATGCGTTCATAAGCCTCGCGCGCGTCGGCGCCGAAGGTGAAGATGCCGTGCTTCAGCAGGATCAGCCCCTCGACCCGCGGGTCGTGCTCGAAGATACGCGCCGCCTTCTTGGCGAGATCGAAGCCGGGCATGACATAGGGCACGATGCTGAAACGGCCGTCATAGACTTCGCGGCAGATCCGGTCGCCGTCGGGCTGATCGACCAGGCTCAACACCGCGTTGGCATGCGTATGGTCGATGAACTTCGCCGGCAGGAACGCGTGCAGCAGCGTCTCGACCGAGGGATTGGGCGCGCCCGGATCGAGCAGATTGGCGCGCTGGACGCGCACCATGTCTTCGTCCGCGAGATGATCAAGTGCGCGCAGCTTCAACAGCGGCGCGAGGCGCACCGCCGGCAGGCCGGCCGGCTCGATGCTCCCCATATCCCAGCCGCTGCCCTTGACGCAGAGCGCGTCGACTTCCTCGCCGAGCAGATCGAGCACGCGCAGCTTCACCGAGGTGTTGCCGCCGCCGTGCAGCACCAGCTTCGGATCCTGGCCCAGGAGCCGCGAGGTATAGACGCGCAACGCGAGATCGGGCGCGACGCCCTGTTGGGCGTAACGCGTGACCATCGCGGCGGCTTCGTCGTCGTTCCAGCGGCTTTGCATCGAAAGGCTTCCAGCGCCAGCATAGAGCAAGCGCCTCGGCACCGCGAGGGGCGGCATTTATTTTCGTGCCGCCGGCGCCTAAAATGCCCGAGAAACAGCGAGGAGCCATGACGGAAGCCCCGCGCGGCGTCTATGCGGCGATGCTGACGCCGTTCAACGCCAATCTCGATCCCGATCTCGGCGCCTTCGTCAATCACGGACGCTGGCTTCTGGCCAACGGCTGCGACGGGTTGGCGCCGCTCGGCACCACCGGCGAAGGCAATTCCCTGTCACTGAAGCAGCGCATGCGCATCATCGAGGCGACGCTGACCAAGCTGCCGATCGACCGCTGCATCTTCGGCGCGGGCTCGTGCGCGCTCGCCGACGCCGTCCAGCTGGCGCGTGAAGCGACCCGCGCCGGCGCCGCCGGCGTGCTGATGCTGCCGCCGTTCTACTACAAGGATCCGAGCGAGGACGGCATCTACAATTTCTACGCCGCGGCGATCGAGCGCGTCGGCATCCCGCGCTTGCGCCTTTACCTCTATCATTTCCCGCAACTTTCGGCGGTTCCGATCACATCGGCGCTGATCCGCCGCCTGCGGCAGACCTTCGGCGACACCATCGCCGGCCTCAAGGACAGCGGCGGCGATTGGAACTATTCCGCCGCGCTGCTCAAAGAATTTCCCGGCTTCGCCGTGTTCTCCGGCAGCGGACAACAGCTGCTGAACAATCTGCGCGCCGGCGGCGTCGGCACCATCGCGGCATCGGTCAACGTCACCGCACCGCTCGCCCAGCCGGTTTATCGCCATTGGCAGACGCCGGATGCCGACCGGCTACAGGCGGCATTGAACGCGGTGCGCGTGTTGTTCCAGGGTTACCCGCTGGTCAGCGGACTGAAGGAAACGATGGCGCTGATCACCGGTAATCCGGCGTGGCGCGCCATGCTGCCGCCCAACGTGCCGCTCGGACCGGCAGAATCTGCCGCGCTCAAGGCGAAGCTCGCCGAGTTGCCGGCGATGCAGCCGCTGATCGCGGCCGCGCGTGCCGCCTAATCAGACCGCATTATTGCAGCAGCGCTTTCTTCAGGAGTGCGGCGCGGTCGGTCGAGCGCGGCGTAACATTCAGCGTGCGGCCGTCGCGCTGCAAGGTCAGCGGCACCTCGACGCCGGCGCGGCCGAGCGACCACAGCCGGCGGTAGAGCGCGGCCAGCGTGCCGACCTGCTGGCCCGCAATCGACACCAGGATGTCGCCGACGCGCATGTCGACGCGCCGCGCCGGCCCATCGCTGTTGACGCCAGCGACGACGACGTGATCCTCGATCTCGGTCGCGTAGAAGCCGAGCCACGGCCGCGGTGGCTTGTTAGGCCGGCCGAGCGTCAATAGGTCGTTGTAGATCGGCTTCAGCAGGTCGATCGGCACGTTCATGTTGAGATGCTCGGACCGGCCGCGCTCGCGCGCTTGCTGCAAATGCAGCGAGCCGATGCCGACGAGCCGGCCGGCGGCGTCGATGACCGCCGTGCCGCCCCAATTGGGGTGCGCCGGTGCGGTGAACAACGCCTCGTCGAGCAGATATTCCCAATAGCCGGCAAATTCCTGTTTGGCCGAGATACGCGCCGCCAGCGAACGGGTGCGGCCGCCGACGCCGCCAACCACAACGTCGTCATCGACTTGCGCCGTCGCCGACTGGCCGAGCGGCATCGCCGGCAGGCTCAACCGGCCCAGCGCCTGCACCAAGCCGAAGCCGGTTTCCTGGTCATAGGCGACGGCGTGGCCCCGCAAGGCGCGGCCATCGCCGGTGTTGAGCCACAGGCTTTCGGCTTCCGTGATGAGATAGCCGATGGTGAGGACGATACCGTCCTCGCGGATGACGACGCCGTTGCCAGCGCGCTCGGTGCCGAGGGTCTGCGCGGTGAAGGCGTCTTCCGGCACGGTGGCGCGCACGCCCACCACCGACGCCAAAACGCGCTCCAGGTCGTAGCCGTAATCCTTCGGATTCGGCTGCGTCTGGGGCGGTAATTCCCACTCGGTTTCCGCCATGCTGCCTTGTCCGCGAATCCCCCGTCGCGAGCTTACACCGCCGGTGCCGGCCCGGCGAACCGGCGCGTCATTCGTCGCCTGCCGCGACGTGCCGCAACCGCTTCAAGCGGCCGTGCACGCGTTTCTCCTCGACCCGCCGGCGCACCGCGGCAAGCGTCGGACCGATCGGCAGGCGCGGCTTCGCCTTGAACGCAGCCCGGCGCAGCAGCTCGGCCAGCCGCGCGCGCGCGTCGGCGCGGTTGCGCTCCTGCGAGCGGAAGCGCTGCGCCGTGATGACCAGAACGCCGTCGCGGCGCAGCCGCTTGCCGGCGATGGTCTTGAGACGGCGGCGCATGTACTCGTCGACGCCGTCGGCGCGGTTGAGATCGTAATGCAGCTTGACCGCCGTCGACTGTTTCTGCACGGCCTGCCCGCCGGGACCCGAGGCGAGGATGAAATCCTCGTCGACCGCGCTTTCGTCGATGGCGATCGGAATCTGGCGGATGCGCTGCGATGCCTTCATGGCGACCCCTTGGATTCGGACGCGGCCGGAAATCCCGGCGGCGGCACCGGCAGCGAACTGCCGGGCAGTTCGGCGCTGTTCCAGCCGCCACCCAAATTCTCGACCAACAGCACGCTGGCGTTCAAGCGACTTTGCAACACGCTGAGCGCGGTTTGGCGGTCGCCGAGCGCGGTGGCTTCGGCGGTGACGACGCTCGTGTAGTCGACCGTGCCGGCGCGGTATTGGTTCAAGATCAGGCGCTCGGCCTCGCTCGCCGCGGCGACGGCGCCATCCTGCACCTGCGCCTGGTCTTGCAGCACCTTGAGCGCCGCAAGGTTGTCCTCGACGCCCTGGAACGCGGTGAGCACGGCCTGACGGTAATTTGCCACGGATTCGTCATAGGCGGCGTGCGCCGCTTCGACCTGCGCGGTGGTCAGGCCGCCATTGAAAACGTTGGCAGCGATTTGCGGGCCGAACGACCAGGTGAGGCTCGAAGCGTGCAGCAACGTGTCGAGCATGGCGCTCGTAAAGCCGTAGCTGCCGGTGAGCGTCAGTGACGGGAAATAGCCGGCAACGGCGACGCCGATTTGAGCGTTGGCGGCGGCCATCTGGCGCTCGGCCTGCGCCACCGTAGGATTGCGCTCGAGCAGCGTCGACGGCACGCCGGCGGGCACCACCGGCACCTGCAAGGCGAGCGGCGTCGGCGCCGGTGCGAGCGCAAACGACGCTGGCGGCTGGCCGATCAGAACGGCGATGGCGTGTTCGAACTGCGCTCGCGCCACGCCCAGCGCGACCATCTGCGAGCGCGCATTTTCAAGCGTCGCTTGGGCTTGGGCCATGTCCGACTTGCCGACGTTGCCGGCGTCGTATTTGTTGCGGGTGATGCGCAGCTGCAGGGTATAGGCGGCGACCGTGTCTTCGAGCAGCTTGTGTTGGGCATCGTTGATGCGCAGCTGGAAATAATCTTGCGCCAGCGTCGCCTGCGCCGATAGCCGGGCGGCGGCAAGCTGTGCCGCGTCGGCCTGGGCGGTGGCGGTGGCGCTTTCGACGGTGCGACGGACCTGGCCCCAGATGTCGATCACCCAACTGGCGTCGACCGGCAGGCTGAATTGGTTACGGATACGGCCGCTGCCGAACGATCCGGCGGCCGGTTTCGACCGGGTCATCGCCGGATCGATGCCGATCGACGGGAAAAAGCTGGCGCGATTCTCGGCAACGACGGCGACCGCCTGGCGATAGGCGGCCTCGACCGCTTTCAAGTTCTGGTTCGAGACGTTGACCTGGCTTTCGAGGCGATCGAGCGTCGGATCGTCGTAGATCGACCACCACGGCTGGCCCGATGCGGCCGCCGCCGGCGTCGCCGGCTTCCAGTCCGCGGCCTCTTTATAGGCGGCGGTCGTCGGGGCGGACGGCCGCTGATAATCGGGCCCGACCGAACAGGCGGCGAGCGCCAAAGCGAGGCCGAGAATGGTGGTGCGGCGCATGCTCATTCTCCCGGCACCGGCGCGGCACCCGGCAGGTGTGCATCGCCGCGGCCCATTTGCCGCAGCCCCCAGAGGCGGAAACGATCGAGATAGAGATAAATCACGGGCGTCGTATAGAGGGTCAGCAGCTGGCTGATCATCAATCCGCCAACGATGGCGAGACCGAGCGGTCGGCGCAGCTCACCGCCTTCGCCCGCGCCGATTGCCAACGGCACCGCGCCGAGCATCGCCGCCATGGTCGTCATCATGATCGGCCGGAAGCGCATCATGCACGCCTGGAAGATGGCGTCGCGCGAGGACAGGCCGAGGTTGCGTTCGGCATCGAGTGCGAAGTCGATCATCATGATCGCGTTCTTCTTCACGATGCCGATCAGCAGGATGACGCCGATCAGGGCAATGATGCTGAACTCGATATGGAACAGCATCAGCGCCAGCACCGCACCGACGCCGGCCGACGGCAGGGTCGACAGAATGGTGATCGGATGGACGTAACTCTCATAGAGCATGCCGAGCACGATATAGACCGCAGCCAGCGCAGCGGCGATGAGGAACGGCTCCGCCGCGAGCGATTGCTGGAAAACCTGCGCGGTGCCTTGGAAGGTGCCGATGACGTTCGAGGGCACGCCGATCTGGAGCATGGTGCGGTTGACGACGGTCGCCGCCTGGCTCAAGGCGACGCCCGGCGCCAGGTTGAACGAGACGGTCGAAGCCACCGACAGCCCCTGGTGATTGACGGCGAGTGGCGTCGTTCCCGGATGGAAGCTGGCGAACGCCGCCAGCGGCACCATCGTCTCCTTGTTGGTGCTGACGGCGGTGCCGGTCGAGGCCGCGCCGTGGCCGACGGCGGTGATCGCATTGGTGGCGAGATTGCGTGCGGCGTCGGCGGCGACAGTCGCCGCGGCACTGCTTTGGCCCTTGAGCACGACGGTGCCGGCCACGGCATTGGTGGCTTGCGTGCCGCCGACCGCGCCACCGGCGGTGCTGACGTACAGGTCCTTGAGCGTATCCGGGTTCTGCCAGAACTGCGGCGCCACCTCCATGATGACGTGGTACTGGTTCAGCGGATTGAAGATGGTCGACACTTGGCGCTGGCCGAAGGCGTCGTAGAGCGTGTTGTCGATGGCGCTGACGCTGACGCCGAGGCGCGCGGCGGTCGAGCGGTCAATCGCCAGGTCGGTCTCGAGGCCCTTGTCCTGCTGGTCCGAGTTTACGTCGGTGAGCTGCGGCACTTTTTGCAAGGCGGCGACGATCTTCGGCACCCACTCGTTGAGCGTCTGCAAATCGTCGCTGCGCAGCGTGTATTGGTAGAGCGCGTTCGAGGCGCGGCCGCCAACGCGGATGTCCTGGACCGGCTGCAGGAACAGCGTGGCGCCGGGCATGACCGCCAGCTCGCGCCGCAATCGGCCGATGACTTGGTCGATGCCGGGTCGCTGGCTCAACGGCTTGAGCGAAGCGAACAGGAACCCGGAGTTGGTTTCGCCGCCACCGGTGAAGGCGACGACGCTATCGATCGCCGGGTCTTTGCGCATGATCGCGACAAACTGCGTCAGCTTCTTCTGCATGAGCTGGAACGAGATGCTCTGATCGGCCTGGATGCCGCCGATCAGCCGGCCGGTGTCCTGCTCGGGGAAGAAACCCTTGGGCACGACGATGAACAGCAGCACGTTGAGGCATAGCGTCGCGCCGAGAATGACGAGCACCAGGCGCGAATGACGCAGTGACCAGGCGAGCGACCGGCGATAGGCGTCCTTGATCCGCTCGAAGCCGCGCTCGCTC
>DATEMD010000010.1:0-8344 GCA_035275845.1 Allostellaceae bacterium
CTGATGAACGGGCTGTTGCCGATCCTGTCGGCGGTGATCCTGCTCGGCGGCATGCTGATCGTGCTGATCCCACTCGATGCACGGCTGACGGCGCTGTCGTTGACCGTGGTGCCGGCGCTGTTCGTGCTGATCGGCGTGTTCAACCGCAAGATCAGCCATGTCGCCACCGAAGTGCGCGAGCGCGAAACCCTGGTCTATTCGCTGGTCCAATGGGCGATGCAGTCGATCAAGATCGTCCAGGCTTTCACCCAGGAGGAGGGTGAGTATCGCCGCTTCATGGGTGCGAGCGAGGCCAGCCTCGGCGCGACGTTGCGGCTCTATAGCTGGCAGACGCTCTATTCCGCCGCGGTCAACGGCCTGGTCGCGGTCGGCACCGCCGCCGTGATCTATGTCGGCGCGCGCAACGTTCTGACGGGCGAGCTCACCATCGGGCAGCTCGTCGTGTTCATCGCCTACCTGGCGCAGCTTTACGCGCCGGTGAACCAGTTGACGCAGAGCTGGGGCCTGATCGCCGGCGCACGCGTCGGCGCGACGCGCTGCTTCGAGATTCTCGAGGTCGAGGCGGAACTCAAGGACGGCACGCGTGCGTTTCCGGCGGCGGGTGCCAACGGCGACGTCGAATGGCGCGGCGTCGCTTTCGGCTATCGCCATGACATGCCGGTGCTGCACCGGGTCGATTTGCGCGTGCCGGCCGGCACCAAGGTCGCGGTGGTGGGACCCTCGGGCGCCGGCAAGTCGACGCTGCTGTCGCTCGTGCCGCGTTTCTTTGATCCATCGGTGGGTAACGTGCTGATCGACGGCGTTGACGTGCGCGAACACACGCTCAAGTCGCTGCGCCGGCAGATCGCCATGGTGCTGCAACCGCCGCTCATCTTCCCGATGTCGGTGCGCGCCAATATCGCCTACGGCCGGCCCGATGCGACCGACCGGGAAATCGAAGAAGCCGCACGGCTCGCGCGCATCCACGACGTGATCGCACGCCTGCCACAGGGCTACGACACCGTGCTCGGCGATACGGCGACGTTGTCGGAAGGTGAAAAGCAGCGTCTGACCATCGCCCGCGCGATTCTGCGCGATGCGCCGATCCTGATCCTCGACGAGCCAACTTCGGCGCTCGACGTCGAAACCGAGACGGCGGTGATGGCCGGCATCGATCGCCTGACGCGCGGCCGCACGACCTTCATCATCGCGCACCGGCTGTCGACCGTACGCAACGCCGACCGTATCATCGTGCTCAAGGACGGCGCGATCGCAGAGGAGGGCAGTTTCGCGGCGCTGATCGCCAAGGGCGGCGCCTTTGCCGATCTCTACAACATGCAGTTCTTCGCCGCACCGCCCGGGGTGGCGCAGAAAACCGCCTAAGATGCCGCGGCCGCGACCTGTAGCGAACCCTCGACGATCATGCGGAGCGCGACGTAAGCGACAATGGCGAGGCCGAGCCACGCGATCCAGCGATGGCGTTCGAGCAATTTTGCAAGAAACTGCGACGCGACGGCCATCAGCGCCACCGACAGCAGCAGGCCGCCGGTCAGGATCCACGGATGGTTGCGCGCGGTGCCCGCGACCGCCAGCACATTGTCGAGCGACATCGACAGATCAGCGACGATAATGCGCGTCACCGCGCCGCCAATGCCGTGGCGGCGAGCGCCCGTGGATGCGGCCGCGCCGTGCGGGGCGCGGGCGGCGATGTCGCGATAGAGCTTCCACGCTACCCACAGCAGCAGGATGCCGCCGGCGAGCGTCAGGCCGATAATCGTCAACAGATCGACGGCCGTGAGCGCGAGCAGAATGCGCAGCGCTGCCGCCGCGCCGATGCCGACCAACAGCACCGTGCGGCGCATCTCGCGCGGTACCAGGGATGTCGCCATCCCGACGACGATGGCGTTGTCGCCCGCCAACACCACGTCGATGAGGACGACCGATACCAAGGCGCCGAGCGCGCCCCAATCGGCGATAGCCCAATCCATTGGCGATGAGTGGCGGGCGGATGCCGAGTCTGTCAAGCGCACCCAGGGTAGATTGTATCCGTCGCTATCTAGCGATGGCGGTCCTGTCGGCGGCGCCGGCGGTGACCGCGATGGCGCTGAAACGGCTGCCAGCCGGGGCACCCACCAATTCTTAACGCCTCGCCCGCATGATTCGATTGTGGCGGCATCACAGGAAAATCGTGCGCCGGCGCCTTTACGTTCCGGCGACGACGGCTTCGACATCCGGCGCATCCGGCCGCTGCTCGGCGGCGCCGGCGCCGCGCCGTTCGCGTGGCCGAGCGACGATCTCAGCTTTCTGGCCGAGGTGCTGCGCACCCAGCATACGCCGCAGCCGCTGATCGAACGCCTGATCGCACACGCGGCCGCGCCGAACCGCACGCTGTCACCGGTCGAACGGCTCGAACATGCGCTCGGCGTGCACTATCGCTTTCAGTCGCTCGATGATGCGCTGCGTTTGCCCGGCCTGCTGGTCGTCGGTCCGCCCGGTGCCGGCAAGACTGCATTGGTGGCGAAGTTGGTCGCGCGCCTCGATCCGCGCCGCGCGCTGGCCGCCAGCGTCGATACCGGCAACGTCGCTGGGCTCGCGCAGCTCGAGGAATACGTCAAGGTGCTGGGTATGGCGCTGGCAGTTGCCGACGACGCGGCCGCGCTGCGCGCCATCGTCGCTGGCGCCGACCATCGTACGGTCATCGTCGACACGCCGGCAGTGGCGCCGGGCGATACCGGCGCGGCAGATCGTCTACAACAACTGAAAAGCGCCGCCGGTGCCGAGATCGTTCTGGTGCTGCCGGCCGATCTCGCCGCCGCCGAGGCTGAAGCGCTCGGCGCCTGGGCGGGTAGTCTCGGTGCGACCTTGATGATCGCCACGCGGCTCGACCTGGTGCGGCGCGTCGGCGCGGTCTTGGCCGCGGCCGATGCCGGCAATCTCGCGCTGACCGCCGTCAGTCTCGCGCCGCATTTCGCTTACGGTCTCAAGGCGCTGACGCCGACGTTGCTCGCCCGGCGTGTTCTCACCGGTGCGCTCGACAGCGAACGCTGGCAGCGGCGCTAACTTCGTCGATCAGTGTGCGCTTGTCGCGGTGTGTTCGTCGACGCAGGGGCGGAAATCGCTTTTTTGCGTGTTGACGAGGTCAGCCACGAATTGGTGGAACTTCACGCCGGCGAGCGACTGGGCGGTGGCGAAATAGCTCGCCTTCTGTGAGCAAAGCTCGGCCGTCGACATCTGACCGTCCTCTTCCGAAACTTCGTTCGCCGCGTGCGTCACGTAGCGGTCGACCGTGTCCTCGGGATGTCGGTCGCCAGCGTCACGGAAGTGCGCGACCAGCTCCTTATGGTAGGAATCAAGCGCGGCAAAATTCTGTTTGATGAAGCCTTCGTAGACGTGCACGCGGCAGGTGTCGTTGAGCACCATCAGCTCGGTCATGTAGCGCACCGCCTGCCAAGCTTCGTACGCGTCCTTTTGAAAGCAGCTCGACGCCGCAAAAGCCGTGTTTGCTGTCAGCAAAAATGCCGCCAGCGTCGCCACTCCTCGCTTGAACCACATGGTCCCCACCCTCTTGTTAACCGAACCCTATGCCGATGACGAACGGTGCGCAACGGTGTGGCGCCGGCGCCGGCGATGGAGGCGGTGCGCCACGTGCGCGCCGATCAGGAGCAACGCGAAACCTGCCAGCATGGCGAAGCCGAAATCGCGCGCAATCTGTCCCAGCAACGTCCGCAACTCGCGGCCACAGAGATAGCCCGCGCCGACGAAAACGGCTGCCCAGATCCCGGCGGCTGTGAAATTGAGAAGCATGAACCGACGCCAGCCGATGCCGCTGATGCCGAGCGCGAACGACGAAAAATTGCGCACGCCGTAGATGAAGCGGAAGCTTAGGATGAACCAGATGTCGAAGCGCTTGAGCCACGCCAGCGCACTGTCGACGCGCTCGCGCCAACTCGGTTGCCGCGCCAGCACGCGCAGGCCGAAGCGCCGGCCGATCCAGAAATAGCACTGGTCGCCGGCGAAGCTGCCGAGCCAGGCGGCGACCATGAGCAGCGGCGCGTTCAACAGGCCTTCCGCTGCCGCGAACGCCGCGAACAGCACAAACGTCTCGCCTTCGAAAAACGTCCATACGAAGGTGATCGGATAGGTCCACGCGCCGTGCGCGGCAATGAAGTGCTGAACGTTCATGCCCGATGCGTTTCCTCCGGCCCCCGGTCCGAAGGGTCTTGCGATCAGAACATGCTCTGTCCCAAACGTCGAGCCCAGATTCGGTACGGTCGCAGAAAAATTACCATGCGGCGTGGCCGCATGTTGCAGCGCCACACGCGGCGTGGGCCGCGCCACGCGCGGCTTGGGCGTGGACCAAGGGGCGTGTATCCTTCCGCTCCGATCATGACGGTTGAAACCGTTCCCTCGCTGCGTTCGCTGCGCACCCAGACGCTGGTCGGCGCCGTCAGTCTCGGCCACGGCGCGACGCATTGGGCGGCGGCGACGTTCTTCCTGCTGCTGCCGGCGATGAGCCGTGACCTCAGCCTCAGCTATACCGAAGCCGGATTCCTGGCGACCGCGTACTATGTCGGCTCGATGCTCTCGAACTTGCCGAGCGGCATCGTCGTCGACCTGACGGGCAAGCGCATCCGGTATCAGCTGTTGGCATTGCTGCTCGGCAGCGCGTCGCTTGCGGCGCTCGGCGCCACCGGCAGTTTCGTCACGCTGTGGTGCTGCCTGGTGTTGCTCGGCGCGTCCAACATGCTGTGGCATCCAGCGGCGATCTCGTACCTGTCGCTCCATTTGCCGCGCAACCGCGGCTACTCGATGGCGATCCATTCGCTCGGCGCGCATATCGGCGACGCCGCGGCGCCGCTCGCTGCGGGCTGGCTGCTGCTGAGCTTCTCGTGGCAGCACGCGGCGCAGATCAACGCGCTGATGGGCGTGCTGTGCGCCGGACTCATCATTCTGGTTTGCGGCCGCGACGATCCGCGTTCGAAGCCGAAACGACGGCCCGGCGAGAATTACTGGAAGGGTCTCGCCCTGCTGCTGAAATCGCGGGCGCAGTGGAGCTTCTTCCTGATGTCCGGCTTCCGCACCATGACACAGGCTGGGCTGCTGACCTTCCTGCCGCTGTTCCTCGCGAACGAGCTGCACATGAGTCCTGTGCTGATGGGCGTGGCGATGATGGTGTTGCAGCTCGGCGGCATGGTGGCGACGCCGGCGGCCGGCATCCTGTCGGACCGCATTGGCCGGCGGCCGATCGTGATGGCCGGCATGTTCAGCACGACGGTCATCGTCGTATTGATGACCTTCATCACCAATCATGCGGCTTACGTCGCCTGCATCTCGGTGCTCGGGTTCTTTCTCTATGCGATGCGGCCGGTGATCCAGGCCTGGCAGGTCGACCGCTCGCCGCCCGAGCATCTGGCGGCGATCACCAGCGCGCTGTTCACCGTCCAGGCCGTGCTGTCGGCGCTGGCGCCGATTGTCGGCGGTTTCCTGGCCGACCGCTTCGGCCTGATCTCGGTGTTCTATTTCCTCGCGGCGTCCGTGCTCGCCGGTAACGTGTTGTGTTTCCTGGTGCCCAAGACCGAGCACGGCGACTGACCGCATGAGCAAGCTGCCGTTGGCCCGCTTCAAGGTGGTCGACCTCACGCGCGTGCGCGCCGGTCCGACCTGCGTGCGGCAGCTCGCCGATTGGGGCGCCGACGTGATCAAGGTCGAGGACCCGAAGGGCGATTCCGGTTTGGGCGGCGAGCGTGACGGTCCGGATTTTCAGAACATCCACCGCAACAAGCGCAGCTTGACGCTCAACCTGAAGAGCGCCGAGGGCGTGGCGATCCTGAAGAAGCTGGTGGCGCAGGCCGACGTGGTGGTCGAGAACTTCCGCCCCGACGTCAAATTCCGCCTCGGCGTCGATTACGACAGCCTCAAGGCGGTCAATCCGCGCATCGTCTATGCCAGCATCTCGGGCTTCGGCCAGGATGGCCCCTATCGCGAGCGGCCGGGCGTCGATCAAATCGCCCAAGGCATGGGCGGCCTGATGTGGATCACCGGCGAGCCTGGCCACGGGCCGATGCGCGTCGGCATACCGATTGCGGATCTGACCGCCGGACTCTTCGCCGCCATCGGCGTGCTGATCGCGCTGCTGGAGCGCGAAGAAAGCGGCGAGGGGCAATATGTCGATAGCTCGCTACTGGCGTCACAGATCGCCATGCTCGATTTCCAGGCGGCGCGTTGGCTGATGAAGGGCGAGGTGCCGGGCCAGGCCGGCAACAACCATCCGACCAGCATTCCGACCAGCGTGTTTCCGACCAAGGACGGCTTCATCAACATCGCCACCGCCGGCGAAGAGCTGTGGCATCGCTTGGCCGATGCGCTCGGCAAGCCCGGCCTCAAGACCGACAAGGATTACGCCACCGCCGCCGCGCGCCGCAAAAATCGCGATAAGCTCAACGCGCTCATCGCGAGCGTGACTCCGGGAAAAAGCTCCGCCGAATGGGTCGGTCTTCTGACCAAGGCCGGCGTGCCGACGGGGCCGATCAACAAGATGGACGAGGTCTTCGCCGACCCGCAGGTGCAGCATCTCAAGGTGGCGCGTAAGGTGAAACATCCACGGCTCGGCGAGATCGAATTGGTCGGCCAGGCGGTGAACTTGTCGCGCACGCCGTGGGCGCTGCGGCGCGCGTCGCCCGACCGCGGCGAGCATACCGACGAGGTCTTGCGCGAACTCGGCTACGCCGAAACCGACATCGCCAAGCTGAAGCAGGACGGCGTGGTGTGAGGGCGGCGGCTAAGCCGCCGCGACGCCGACCGGACAGCTCACGCCGGTGCCACCAAGGCCGCAATAGCCGCCCGGATTTTTCGCCAGGTATTGCTGATGATAATCCTCGGCGTAATAGAACTCGCCGGCCTGCTTGACTTCGGTGGTGACGGCACCGAGGCCTGCCTTGGCCAGCGCCGCGGCATAGGTGTCGCGTGAGGCTACGGCCGCCTTTTGCTGCGCCGGATTCGTCCAATAGATCGCCGAGCGGTATTGCGTGCCGACGTCGTTGCCTTGACGCATGCCCTGCGTCGGGTTGTGGCTCTCCCAGAACGCCTTGAGCAGTCGCTCATAGGAGATTTTCTTCGGGTCATAAGCGACCAGCACGATTTCGGTGTGGCCGGTGTGGCCGGAGCAAACCTCTTCGTAGGTCGGGTTGGGCGTCGTGCCGCCGCCATAGCCGACCGCCGTCGCATAGACACCGTCCAATTGCCAGAACGCGCGCTCGGCGCCCCAGAAACAGCCGAGACCGAACTGCGCCGTCTCGATGCCGGCCGGGAAGGGTGGCACGATGCGCCGGCCGTTGACGTAATGGGCTCCCGTCACGTGCATCTTGGTGGTGCGGCCGGGCAGGATCTCGCCGGGCGCGGGCATCTCGGTCTTCTTGTGAGCCATCCACATGCGCGGTCTCCCTTTTGTTATCGGTCGGGCGGGGCAAGCCTGAATCTGGGCCCACGGTGGGCCGAAGGCAACAGCCGCTCACGCAGGCTTGATGAAAGCGCGTTTCGAGCGGCGGCGCGCGACGAAAAAATTGTCGCCCCTGTGCAAAAGCCGCTAGCCTCGTTGCCCGGACCGAGCCGGTTACGAACAAGAGACGTACGGGGAGGGCGACAATGCCGCGACGCTACGACGCCAAGACCTTCAACATGGCTCATCTGCGCAAGACGGCGGAGAAGCTCAAGAGCTGGGGCAAGTGGGGACCGGACGACGAGCTCGGCACGCTCAACTACGTGAAACCCGAAGACATCGCGGCGGCGGCGCGGCTCATCCGCAAAGGCAAGGTGTTCTCGCTGGCGCTGCCTTACGACAGCAACGGTCCGCAGAAAGGCCTGTGGGGCAACCGGCACAATCCGGTGCACACCATGCTGGCGACTGGCACCGACGCGGTCGCGGGCGCGCAAGACAAAGGCGGCATCCGCTATGCCGACGACGCGGTGTCGATGCCGCTGCAATGCGGCACGCAGTGGGACGCGCTCGGCCACATCTTCTATGACGACAAGATGTGGAACGGCTACGACGCGACGCTCGTGGATTCCAGCGGCGCCGCCAAGAACGGCATCGAGAAGACCAAAGCGAAGATGGTCGGCCGCGGCGTGCTGCTCGACGTCGCGCGGCACTGCAAGGTGGATTGCCTCGAAGACGGCACCGCTATCACCGCCGACGATCTGATCGAAACCGCCAAGGCACAGAAGGTCGACGTGAAGCGCGGTGACTTCGTCATCGTCCGCACCGGCCAGATGGGCCAGCGCCTGCGCGCCGGCGATTGGGGTGGCTATGCCGGCGGCGATGCGCCCGGCCTTGCCTTCGAGACCTGCGAATGGATCCACAAGACCGAGA
>DATEMD010000011.1:0-12782 GCA_035275845.1 Allostellaceae bacterium
GCCGCTATCTCCCTGCAAGCGACCGATGGGAAGCAGGTCGATTTATCTGCACTTCGAGGGCGCAGCATCGTCTACGCGTATCCGCGTACCGGCCAGCCCGGCAAAGACAACCCGCCCGGCTGGGACATGATTCCAGGCGCCCGAGGTTGCACGCCGCAAAGCTGTTCCTTCCGCGATCACTTTGCTGAACTGAAGGCGCTAGCTGTGCAACAGCTGTTCGGCCTCTCGACGCAAGACCCGGCGTACCAGCGGGAGGCTGCGGAACGCCTGCACCTGCCATTCCCAATTCTCTCGGATGACAGCCTAAAGTTGACGAGCGCCATGAAGCTGCCGACCTTTGAGACAAGCGGAATGACGCTCCTCAAGCGATTCACGCTGGTCATAGATAATGGCGTTGTTACGCACGTCTTTTATCCGGTGTTTCCGCCGGATCGAAGCGCTGCCGAGGTCGTCGAATGGCTCCGCAAAAAGGCTTAACCCACATTTAGAAGTGGGTTCGCCAAGGAAACGTTGCCCAATTGCTCCGGAGGCTTTTAGCTCGCTCAGTCCGCCGCGGACTGTGATTCTGCTGCCTGCGCCGTCGTCCGCACCCGGAACTGGATCAGCGTGTCGCGCTTGCGTTCCTGGCGGACGACATGGGCGCGTACGCGCAGCAGATCGCGGCGCGCGACCAGACCGACAACGACGTCGTCATCGCGCCGCAGCACCGGCGCCCGACCGACTTCGGCGGCCGCCATGCGGTCGGCCAGCTCGCCGACCAGCTCGTCTTCATAACCGGTGACCAGCTCGCGCTCCCCGAGCAGATCGCGCAGCGTATGACCCGCCGGCCAGCCCGCCATCGTCCAGAGCAGCGCGTCGGAACGCGCCACCATGCCGACCAGGTGGCCGTCGGTGTCGACCACCGGATAGCTCTTGTGGCGCGACGACGCATCGGGTCCGGTGAAGAAGGTGATCGCATCGCCGATCGGCATGTCGGCGGCGAGCGTGTTGACCGGCGTCGCCATGATGTCGGCGACGCGCATGGTCTCGAACGGATCGACGATATACTCGCGCATCACGTGGTGACCCCGGCGCGCCACCTTTTCGGTAAGGATCGAACGGCGCAGCAGAAGCACGGTCGTGGCGTGCGCGGCGATACACGCGACCGACAACGGCAACAGCGCGCCGACGTTGTGCGTCAGCTCGAGCGCGAAGACGATGGCGGTGAGGGGCGAACGCATGGTGCCGCCCATGATCGCCGCCATGCCGAGCAACGCCCACAGATCGACGCCGCCGACGGGCATGACGCTGCCGAACACGGCGCCGACCGCGCCGCCCATGATCAGCAACGGCGCCAATACGCCGCCGCTGGTGCCGGAGCCGAGCGCAACCGACCAGATGATGGCCTTGACGACCAAGAGCCGCAGGGCGCTGACATTGCTGAGGTCGCCGTGCAAAAGCGCGCCGATATTGTCGTAGCCGACGCCCAGGGCGTGCGGCTCGATCAGACCGCCGACACCGACGACCAGACCCCCCAACATTGGCCACCACATCCAATGGATCGGCAGCCGTTGGAAGAGGTCCTCGGCGGCATAAACCATCTGGGTGAGCAGGCCGGACGCCAGCCCGGCGATGATGCCCAGCACCACCGCGAGCAACAGCCCAGTCGTCGGCAGCGCTTGGCTGGTCGCCATCGGAAACAGCGCGCCGGCGCCCAAGAGCCAGGGGCGCCAAGCCTCGGCGACGATCGAAGCGACGGCGACGGGAATGAAGCTGCGCGGCTTCCACTCGAACAGCAGCAGTTCGACCGCCAGCAGCATGGCCGCGATCGGCGTGCCGAACGTCGCGCTCATGCCAGCGGCGGCGCCCGCCACTAGCAGCGTCTTGCGTTCGGCATTCGATAGCGAGAAGAACTGGCCGAACAGCGAACCGAAGGCGCCGCCGGTCATGATGATCGGACCTTCGGCGCCGAACGGGCCGCCGGTGCCGATCGAGATGGCGGACGACAGCGGCTTGATCACTGCGACCTTGGCTTCGATCCGGCTCCCGCCGATGAGGATCGCTTCCATCGCTTCGGGAATGCCGTGGCCGCGGATTTTTTCCGAGCCGAAACGCGCCATCAGACCGACGATGAAGCAGCCGCCAACCGGGATCAGGACCGAGATCGGGCCGAGCACGGTGTTCGAAATGATGGCCGGCGCGTCGGAGAACTCGCCGTGATAGGCGAGATTGGTCGCCAGATAGATCAGATGCAGCAACGCCCAGGCCGCCGCGGCGCCAGCGGTGCCGACGACCAGCGCCATCGCCACCAGGATCAGCAATCGGCGATCGGTCGTGAAATCGCGCAACCGATCAGCGGCGGTCGTTTTGGCGTGGGCGGCAGGATGAGCGTGCGACGGGCGATCTGACGGAGTGTGATTTTGCATCTGCGAGATGATTTGAGGGAGAGCGGTTGCGGTGGTGTTCGGGGTTTTATCGCAATGCGATATACAATAATAGGCCAACGTCGCGACTGTGGATAGATGTCACGCCACCGTAGTTAACCGCGCGGACAGATTGCGTTCCGTGAACGCGTCGCGTGTGATCGCTCAACAGCATCAGACGCGGTTTGCGATCGAAGGCTTTTCGGCGTGAAGCGCGGCGATCATCGGCGATGTCGCAATCCGACTTGTCATCCGGCATCACCGCACGGTTGGTGTGGCTCTCGGTGACGCGTCGTAATGCGCGCGCGACGGGCCCGTTGCTGGGGGCTCTGTCGAGTGAATCCGGTTGCCCGCTTCTGAGTAATAGCTAATTGAATCAAAGACTTATGACGCATCGACCAATTAGTTGACTATAGACAACTATTGGCCTAAGAAATTCAGTGTGTGGTGAATACGCCAGCTCCCTGAGCCCCGCTTCGGCGGGGTTCTTTTTTTCTGGCATCAGTATCGGATTTGATTGCGCCGGCCGCCCTGGCCGCGCGGCTTACGCCTTACCGAAGACGCGGCGGAAAATCGTGTCGACGTGCTTCAGGTGATAGGCGTTGTCGAAGTGCTTCGCGAGCGCCGTCGGCTTGATGTGCTTCGACACCTCCGCATCGCTCTTGAGCAATTCGGCGAACGTGCCTTTGCCGCGCCACGCCGCCATGGCGTTGCGTTGCACCGCCTGATAGGCGGCCTCGCGGCTCATGCCGGCCTGGGTCAGCGCCAGTAGCACGCGCTGCGAATTCACCAATCCGCCGAGGCTGTCGAGGTTCTCGCGCATACGCTCGGGGTAGACGACCAGTTTCTCGACGATCTCGGCCGTGCGTGCGAGCGCGAAGTCGAGTGCGATTGTCGTGTCGGGCGCGATGACGCGCTCGACTGCCGAATGCGAGATGTCGCGCTCGTGCCAAAGCGCCACGTCCTCGAGCGCCGGGATCACCGCGCCACGCACCAGCCGCGCCAGGCCGGTGACGTTCTCGGACAACACCGGATTACGCTTGTGCGGCATCGCGCTCGAGCCCTTTTGGCCGGGCGCGAAATATTCCTCGGCTTCGCGCACCTCGGTGCGCTGAAGATGGCGGATCTCGAGCGCCAAATTCTCGAGCGAGCTGGCGATCACGCCGAGCGTCACGAAGAACATGGCGTGACGGTCGCGTGGCACGATCTGGGTCGAGATCGGTTCCGGCGCGAGCCCGAGCTTCTTGGCGACATATTCCTCAACATCTGGCGCGACGTTGGCGAAGGTGCCGACGGCGCCCGAGATCTTGCAGGTGGCGATCGCGGCGCGCGCTTGCACGAGCCGTTCGCGGCCGCGAGCGAATTGCGCATAGTGACCGGCGAGCTTGAGGCCGAACGTCGTCGGTTCGGCGTGGATGCCGTGACTGCGGCCAACGCAGAGCGTTTTCTTGAATTCGAACGCGCGCCGCTTGAGCGCCGTCATTAGGCGATCGACGTCAGCGACGAGCATGTCGGTCGCTTGCGTCAGCTGCACCGCAAGGCAGGTGTCGAGCACGTCGGACGAGGTCATGCCCTGGTGGATGAACCGCGCCTCAGGGCCGACATGCTCGGCGAGATTGGTCAGGAAAGCGATGACGTCGTGCTTGGTCTCGCGCTCGATCGCGTCGATGCGCGCGATCTCGAACTTGCCCTTGTCACGCAGCGCCTTGGCCGCCGATTTCGGCACCGTGCCCTGTTTGGCCATGGCGTCGAGGGCGTGCGCCTCAATTTCGAACCAGATACGGAAACGGTTTTCCGGCGCCCAGATGGCGCTCATTTCCTTCCGGCTGTAGCGGGGAATCATTGGTTCGCGGCTCTCCCGGCACGGGATAGCCCAGCGGCGGTTTTGGCGCAATGGCCGTGCGGTCGCGCCCGGCGGGCCGGTTCAGGCGGCGGCTTCGCGCGCTTTCCAGACGAGCCGTTCAGGGGGCAGGCAAACGGTGATGATGGTGCCGGCGCCCGCGACGCTGGCGATTTCGAGGCGGCCGCCATGCAACACCACGAGGTTCTTGGCCAACGGCAAGCCGAGACCGGTGCCGGCGTATTTCTTGCTGACGGCATTGTCGACCTGGCCAAACGGCTCGAGCGCTTTCCCGATTTCTTCCGGCGCCATGCCGATGCCGGTGTCGGCGACGACGAAGGTCAATCCCGACGCCGCGTCGAATGCGAGCGACACGCGGACGTGGCCGGCTTCGGTGAACTTGACCGCGTTCGACACCAAGTTGAGCAGCACCTGACGGATGCGAACCGTGTCGCCGCGGATGAAGGGCGTTCCCGGCGGAACGTCGGCGGCGAGTTCGAGGTGTTTCGCAGCGGCCTGGACGCGCACCGCCGCCAGGCTGTCGTCGACAATCTTCACCGGGTCGATCAACTCGTCACGTAGCTCGGTCTTGCCGGCCTCGATCTTCGAGAGGTCGAGGATGTTGTTGATGATCTCGAGCAGATGTTCGCCCGCCTGGAAGATGTCGCGAGCGTAACCGGCGTAGATCGGTTTTCCCGGACCCATGAGGCCGTCTTTGATGATCTGTGAAAAGCCGATGATGGCGTTGAGCGGCGTCCGGAGCTCGTGACTCATATTGGCCAGAAACCGCGACTTCACCTGATTGGCGTGTTCGGCTTCTTCCTTGGCTTCGAGCAGTGCCACGCGCTGCGCCAAGAGCTCCTCGTTGACCTTCGACAGCGCGTACCAGGCAACGCCGAAGGCGAGGACGACGTCGTTCACGATCGGCAACAGCAGGAAGACCGTCGCTTGTGGCGGCGTCATGTGCATCAGGTCGGGCGGGCTCGTCCGGGTCAGGATCAGCGCGATCCGCAGGCCGAAAAGCGCCGTTCCGAACATGCAAACGCCGACCAGCAGGCGCTCCGCGCCCCAACCCGCCTTTGCCTTCGCCCAGAGCTCGGCGCCGCCGAGCCACGTCGCCAGCAGTATGAAGGCGGTAATGGCAACGAAGCGCAGTTTGGTACTGGGTTGCACGTAGGTGAGATAAAGAAAGACCAGCGCCAGACTGCCGATCAGGCCCGCCTCGATCCGGCGGCGGGGCGTTTTACCGACCATGTGGCGACTGCCGCGCCAGAACACCACGATGGCCGCGCCGATGAGGCAATTGGCCAGCACGATGCTGAAGATTTCGGGAACGAGATTGCGCAGGCTGAAGCCGAGGAAACCGCTGGCGAGCATCGCGTAGCCGAGGGCGTAGCTGCCGACGACGGACCGATGGCGGCTGTTCGACAGCGCGAGCGTACCAAGGACCGTCGCGATCCCGAGCAGGAGCGCGGTGGTGATCGCGCTGAGCGTGTGAATATCGAGTTGCACGATTGCGGACAGATCTACGGCGGTTGTG
The DNA here is from genome assembly GCA_035275845.1 of Allostellaceae bacterium. Taxonomy (GTDB): domain Bacteria; phylum Pseudomonadota; class Alphaproteobacteria; order ATCC43930; family CGMCC-115725; genus REEB95. The sequence continues at coordinate 5,783 of DATEMD010000011.1, forward strand.
GGCCCCGAAGAACGCGCGACTGTGAACCGGTCGATAGTCGCGTGCTTAACATACTATGCTGGCGAACTCGTAGTATTTGGTTAACGAGTCGTATTGTTTGGGGCGCTCGCGTTCAGCGCTGGCCGCGGCCGTGGCGTTCGAGCAGGCGGGTGCGCGACATCCAAATGAACCGGCACGGACGCATCAGATGGGCGTGGCCGAGCCCGGCCGGGTTGAACGCCCACAACAGCATGGCGACCAGGCATGCCTCGCCAAGCTCGTGAATCCAGGCGCCGGCCGTGTGTGGAGTTTCGACCACGGTGTCGAATCCGCAACCGGCAAACGGCGCCTGCAACAGCCGACCGTCAAACCGCAGACAGCCGCGCAAGGCGACGAAGTGCGGTGTGTGTCCGGTGCGCGTCTCGACCGCGAGCGCGCGCAAGCTGTTGCGCGCGCAACGCGCGGCGGCGGTCGCCCAGCGCAGCGTCACGCCGCCGGGCGGAATTGCCGGCACGTGTTCGTTCCAGAGATGCAGGTCGAGAAGCGGATCGCCGGGCCGGATCGACGTGCCATCGGACAGCGTCAGTGCCTGCGGCGCGATGGCCGGCGCCACGCGCAGGATGCAGTCGGACTTGTTGGTGAATTCGATGATGCCATGTTGACGCCGCAAATAGGCATCGAGGCCGAAAATCGAACGACGTAGCCAGCCGGCGCCGGCGCGGGGCGATGTCGCACCGGAGATGACGGGGCCGATGGTCAAATCTTCGTTCATCCCGCCTCGAAGGGCTTTGCACGGCCGCGATCGGTCGGAATGTCGGTCCGTATTGGAACACCTCCGGCGCCGCCGGATCAATCCCTTCTACAACCGGACGTTGAACGCGGCTTGGTCACGGGACTTTGAATCAAAGCTCGTGAGCGGCGTCTGGCGGAACCCGTCTATCCGGTCTAAGGTTTGCGGGAGGTGACCGGTTGGCGGGAGGAACGTCATGGCGGAAACCATCCGTAATCCAATCGAATGGGGTATCGACCAGCTGCGCCATGCCGCCGCTGGGTTCGAGGCGGCAGGTCGCGCGCTCGAGCACGTCCCGGCGACCCTGCATTCGCCGGTGCCGATGGTGCGGCGCATCGGTCTTGCCGATCTGCGCGATGCCCTGATACGCGGCGCCGCCGATTTCGGCGCCTGCCGCAGCGACGTCATCTTCCTATGCGCTTTCTATCCGTTGGCCGGTTTTGTCCTCGGCCGCATGGTGTTCGGCGCGCATATGCTGCCGTTGCTGTTCCCGCTCGTGGCTGGCTTCGCATTGCTTGGCCCGCTGGCGGCGGTCGGCTTGTTGGAGATGAGCCGCCGTCGAGAAAGCGGCGAGAAGGTGACCTGGGCAACGGCATTCCGGGTCGTGTACGCCCCGTCCTTCGCCGCCATCGTCATGCTTGGTTTGTTGCTGTTGGCGATCTTCCTGCTGTGGATGGGTGCCGCGGCGTTGATCTACCGTTTCACGCTCGGACCGGCGCTGCCGGCGTCGCCCGGCGCGTTCGTCCATGACGTTTTTTCTACCGGTCACGGCTGGGCGATGATTGGCGTCGGCATTGGCGTCGGATTCCTTTTCGCCGTGCTGGTGTTGACGATCAGTGTCGTGTCGTTCGCGCTCTTGCTCGATCGCGATGCGGGCATCGACACGGCGGTCGCAACGTCGATCCGCGTCGTCACTCAGAATCCGGCTGTTATGACGGCGTGGGGCGCGGTGATCGCCGTCGGTTTGGTGATCGGGTCGTTGCCGCTGCTGCTCGGCCTCGTGGTGGTATTTCCGATCCTCGGCCATGCCACGTGGCACCTCTATCGCAAGGCGGTGCGGCAGTAATCGGGCGCGCAGCCGCCACAAAACCGGCCAATGTATGAACTCGGCCGGCACAGAGTGATCACACGTCCGGCGTGCGCGCGGCGGTCATTCTAAATCCATGGTGGAAATGTCGAGTCCGGCGCCGTTCGCGGCGTCGGGGGTACGTTCACGACTTTTCTATCTTGGCGTGGGTGCGCTCGGCACGCTGATCATTCTCGGCGTGCGGTTCGCGCTTGCGAGCCGTGTTGAATTCTGCGGCTGGCGGGACGCTTGTTTCTACGAAACGCTGGCGCAGCAACTGGCGCAGCACCACGGCTTCGTCCTGCCGTTTGTCTGGAATTACCAAGTCGGCGATATCGGTCTGCCGAACCCGGCGCTGGAATATTGGCGGCCGGGCATGAGCTTCATTCTCGCGCTGCCGGCGCTGTTCGGCGCGGGTATAACGCTGCTGTCTGCCGCGGCGTTGGATACAGTGGCGACGCTGTTGCTGAGCCTGTCTGCTGCGTGGCTTGCCTGGCGGACGCTGCGTGATCCGCTGGCGACGCTGCTCGCCTATCTTTTCTGCCTGTCGCTGGCGCCGTTATGGGCCATGCCGCTGACGCCGGATTCCGCGCTCTTCTATGCTGTTGCGGTGGCTTGGTTCCTGGCGCTTGTCCCGCTCGAGCGCGGTCACCTTGCGGTCGAGTTGTGTGGCGTGGCAATGGCCGGCATTGCCTATCTCATCCGCAACGACGCGATCCTGCTGGGCGCTCCGCTGGCCGCGATCTTGGTGCGGCGTCTGATCGCGGCGCGCGGCAGCGAACAACTCCGCGACGAGGTCTGGCGCGCGGCCGTTCTCTGCGCTGCTTTTGTCCTCGCGCTCGTGCCGACGTATGCGGTGCTCTATGCGGCCGGCGGACACCCATTCAATTCGGCCATCAACCGGGTGATCTTTTTCAACAACATGGACGATTTCCGCCGCTATGGCGGCGCCTTCGATTTTGCCGCTTGGAGGAGCGCCGGCGTGGCCGCGCTTGTCGAACTGCGTCTCGCGGCGTCAGCCGCGACGCTGCACGGCGTGCTCCTGATGTGCGGTCAATTTGCGACGCTGTTGATGCTGCTCGGCGCGTGGTTTGCGGCGACCCGCCGGCGTCGTACCTATGGCACGGCGTTCGTCGGCCCGGCGGTGTTTTTCGTCGCGCTCGTCGGCGTCTATGTCGCGGTACTGCCGGTGATTGCCGACCATGCGGTGCCGCGCAGCGCGGCGGCGGTGCTGCCAGCCGGTGCCGTGCTGGCGGTGATTGCGGTGCGCGAATTGACGACTTCTTGGCGGATGGTCGCCGCGGTTGTTGGCGTGGCGGCGTTGTTTAGCACCGTCCATGGTCTGGGCGTGACGCATGGCCTCCTCGACGAATTTCACGACTTGCGCGCGCGATATTTGACCGAGGCACGGCTGATCGAAAGCGGCGCTGGGAAAGGGCCGATCGTTGCGATGGTCGAGGATCCGGCGCCTTTTACCGCGACCACCGGCATCCCGGCGGTGCCGCTGCCGAGCAACGGCGTCGCCGCCGCACAACAGGCCATCGCACGTTATGGCGTCACCGCCGTCGTTGCCGACGAATGGCACGGCGGTCGTGCACTGGCAGCGACGATGCACGCCACGAAGATCGATGCGGTGCCGGGAACAACCGAGATCATCATCGAACTACCGGCAACGCCGGTGACCGGCGTTCAGAACGGTACGAACGCCAGGCCGTAGACGATGGCGAGGAGGACGGCGACGCCTTGCGACACCCAATCACGGCTGGCGTAGACGATGGGATCGTCAAGCATGTAGCCGCGGCTTGTCGCCAGCCACAGGCGGCAAAGCCAGAACAGCAGCAGCGGGATCGTCGCCCACAGCCATTGCGGATGGCTCCATTGGCCGATGTTGCCGTCGTTCTGAATGTAGAGACCGAGCACCATGCTTGAGACGAAGCTGGCGCCGACGCCCATCATTTCGAGCATGCGGCGGTCGCTGGCGCGATAGCCGCGCCGGCGCAACCGGCCCGGAGGTGAAGCGATCATCTCGGCGTCGCGCTTGGTGCACGCGAGGCTGAGGAACAGGAAGCTCGAGAACATCATCAGCCAGAGCGACACCGGATGGTTGCTGGCGATGCCGCCGCCAAACAGCCGAATGGAATAGAGCGCCGCCAACCCAAAGATGTCGACCAGCGGCTTCTCCTTGAGCTTGAGCGAGTAAAGCAGCGAGAGCAGGGCGTAGAGGCCGATAATGACGGCGGCGTCGCCGCCGCTATGCAGCGCCAGCAGGCTACCGGCGGCGATCAGCAACGGCGCCGCGATCACGCCGTAGACCACCGGCAGGTCGCCGCTGGCGAACGGTCGGTGTCGCTTGCGCGGATGGCGGCGGTCGGCGGCCAAATCCGTCAGATCGTTGATCAAATAGATGCCCGAGGCGGCGCAGCAAAACGCCGCGAACATGAATAACGCTGCCAGCCAACCGCGGCCGTCGGTTAGTGCGCCGGCGGCGAGCAACGGCGCGAAAACCAGCAGATTCTTCGACCATTGATGCGGCCGCAGCGCACGGATAAACGTCGTGATGCGCGAACGTACGGTTCCGATCCGCGCTTCGACCGTCGTTCGCCGGCGCGCCGCGTGGACGATCGCGCGGCGTGCGTTGGCGAAGACGGCGCCGGCAGCCTTGTGCCAAACGGCGAGGTCGCTGTCGTCGCTGCCGACATAGCAGAACCGACGCTCGCCGAAGAGCGCGCAAAGCCGCGCCGCTTTGGCATGGCCGCGCAAATTCTCGCGGCCGTCGGACGCGATCACCTCGTCGAACAGGCCGAGATGCCCGCTGACCGCCTCGGCGACCCGGCGGTCGGCCGCGGTCGCCAGCACCAGCCGTCGACCCTGCGCGCGCTGCTGGCGCAGGTAATCGACCACTGCCGGGTCGTAAGGCAGTGTCGCGACGTCGAGCGGCACCGCGACGGCAAGCTTCTGCTTGAGTCGGGCGATACCCTGCCGCTTCCATCCCGGCAGACGTCGCAAGAGACTCCAATGCGTGGCGGCGAATAGCAGCTGTTCGTGGAGAACGTCGGTGCGTAACAGCGTGCCGTCGAGGTCGACGCAAAGCGGCAGGCTTCGCCACGGATCGCCATTTGCTGATTGTACGGGTGTTGTGTCGTTGCACGAATTCGCGTCGGCAATGGCGGCATCTTGGAAACCGGGCGACGAGACATAAGACGAGGCACGCATGGTTTCACACCGAAGGTGACAAACGTCCCCCGGCGCACGATGGCAGCCGGTCCGTTACCCTGGCGGGTTCGTCACGCCGCTAAAAGTGACAAAACTGTTTCCGGCGCGATTCCACAGGGGACGGGTCCGCAAGTGTCACACCGATGTGGCGCGCGCGTGGCAGAAACGAGGCGGCCGATCGCGGATGGTCATATTCATTGCCGTTTCGAATGCGCGGCGATGCAGGTCACAGCAATCCGAGGCTCTTGAAGCTCGCGTGTCGGCCGCGGCCGATCACCACGTGATCGTGCAGCGCGACGCCGACCGCGCTGACGGCCTTGGCGACCGCGCGCGTCATTTCGATGTCGCCGGCCGAGGGCGTCGGATCACCCGACGGATGATTGTGCACCATGATGATCGCCGACGCGCCCAGCTCGAGTGCGCGCTTGACCACTTCGCGCGGATAAACCGGCACGTGATCGACCGTGCCATGCTGCTGCCGCTCATCGGCGATCAGCGCGTTCTTGCGATCGAGAAACAACAACCGGAACTCTTCGGTCTCGGCGAAACCGGCGGCCGTGTTGCAATAATCCACCAGCTTGTCCCACGAGCCGATCACCGGCCGTGCCGCGAGTTCGCCGCGCACCATGCGCGCAGCTGCCGCGCGCACTGCGAGAAGGTGCGCCGCCGCGGCGTCGCCCATGCCCGGCACCGTGGTCAGCGCGTCGCGCGACGCACCGAGCACGCCGGCGATACCGCCGAACCGTTTCAGCAGGCTTTTGGCGAGGGGCTTGGTGTCGCCGCGCGCGTTGGCGGCCGTGAGCAGGAATTCGAGCAGCTCGTAGTCGGGCAGGGCATCGGCGCCGCCTTCGAGCAGCCGCGCGCGTAATCGCGCACGGTGACCGTGGAAATGCGGCTTCGGTTTTGGCGGCTCCCCCATCCGGCACAAGGCTAGCGAAAAGCGCTCGGCCGCACCACAAGCGCGCCGAATATCTTACGGTTGCCGGGCGGCCGCGACGCCGCGCTTGGGCCGGCGTACGGTTCTGACCTTGTCGCTGGCTTTTCCGCCGCCGCAGAAGAACCGATCGCCGCCGTCCGACTCAAGTCCCGCCACGGTCACGCCGGGCGGCATCTCGAGCCGCTCGAGGACCTCGCCGGTTTGCGGATCGATCCGCCGCAAATCGCTTTCGTCGTTCTCCGAGGTTCCATGCCAGAGTTCGCCCTCGACCCAGGTGACCCCGGTGACGAAGCGACTGGACTCGATGGTGCGAAGAACCGCGCCGGTTTGCGGATCGATTTGATGGATCTTGCGGTTCCGGTATTGCCCCATCCAAAGTGTCCCTTCGGCCCATGCGAGCCCCGAGCCACCGCCCGGCGCCGGAATGGTGGCGAGGATGCGGCCGGTCTTTGGGTCGATCTTCTGGATGCGATCGTCGGCGAGCTGAAACAGATGCTCGCCGTCGAACGCCGTTCCGGCATGGGCGGCGACGTCGATCGTGCGCTCGATCTTGCCGCTCGCCGGATCGAAGGCATTGAGCTTGTCCCCGGACGCAAACCAGACGTCATGGCCGTCGAACGTGACGCCGGCAACATGGTCGATGCCCGGCAGGGGGCAATATTCCTGGATGATTTCGGCTTTCGATGTTTTCATGCTGCCATCCTAGTCGCCCGGCAGCGGACCGGGGAGTAACAAGGTCGTCGTGATTCCCGGCAACGGCGGCGTGATCCAGCGGCGCGCGCGCCCGTGACCCAACGATTGCACCTTGCTGACGGCGGCCAGCGAATCAAGCACCCGCTGCACGGTACGCTGGCTGGCGCCAAGCGCAACCGCCAGCGCCGAGCTCGACCATGATTCACCGTCGGCCAGGAGGGCGAGCACCGCCGCGTGCTCTTCTTCGACCGGCCGCGCCAGCACGACGACCGCGCGCGCGTGGCGTGGCACCAGCGCAAATCCGCGTTGCGTCGCCGTCACG
>DATEMD010000012.1:0-12557 GCA_035275845.1 Allostellaceae bacterium
TTGAGCGGAATCTTGCGGCTGCCGCGCAACCCTTCGTCGGCGGTGATGATGACGGTCGAACGGCAATCCTTGATGCGGCCGACCAGGCTTTCGGGCGAAAAGCCGCCGAACACGACGCTGTGCACCGCCCCAATTCTTGCGCAGGCGAGCATGGCGAACGCCGCTTCGGGAATCATCGGCATATAGATGGTGACGCGGTCGCCTTTCTTGACGCCGAGGCTCTTCAGCACGTTGCCGAGCTTGCACACGCTTTCGTGCAGCTCGCTGTAGCTGACATGACGGCTTTCGTTAGGGTCGTCGCCTTCCCATAGGATCGCGGTCTGGTCGGCGCGCAGCTTGAGGTGCCGGTCGATGCAGTTGTAGGCGGCGTTGAGCGTGCCGTCTTCGTACCATTTGATGCTGACGTTGCCGTCGAAGCTGGTGTTCTTGACCTTGGTGTAGGGCTTGATCCAGTCGAGACGCTTGCCGTGCTCGCCCCAGAACCGCTCGGGGTTCTTGATCGAGTCCTCGTACATGTCGAAATATTTTTTTTCGCCGACCCAGGCGCTCTGCGCGACCTGGCGCGGCACGGGGAACATGTTGACGGCGGTATCCGGCATGGCGCCCTCCCGAAAGGCTTATTTCCGCCGAGTTTAGGAACCCCGGCGGGCGGTAACAAGCGGCTCGGATGGCGCTGATAACCACCGATTGATCACATCGCGACCATGCCGCGGACAATGTCTGCGCCCATCTTTTTCAGATGCGCAACCTGACGATGGAGATTGGAATGCGTTACGTCTTGCTGCTACCGGTCCTCGCCTTCGGATTGACCGGTTGCTATAGCAGTCATACGGTCGAGAAGCCGGTCGTCGTTCAGCCGGCGCAACAAGCGCCGGGCTCCGTAGTCGTGCCGGCCGGCGGCGCGACTGTCGTGTGCCCCAATGGCACGACCGTGCCGGCGGGCAATGCCTGTTGAGGGTTTGGGTACAGGAGCCCGCGCCGGGTTTGCCTGAAGCCGTGTGCGATCAGTGCCGGAAATGCCGCATGCCGGTGAACACCATGGCGATGCCAGCCTTGTCGGCGGCGGCAATGACCTCGTTATCGCGGACAGAACCGCCGGGCTGAATCGCCGCGGTGGCGCCGGCCGCGGCCGCCGCTTCGAGTCCGTCGGCGAACGGAAAGAACGCGTCGCTTGCCACCACCGATCCTTTGATCGCCGCGCCGCCTTTCTGCGCCGCGACGCGCACGGAATCGACGCGGCTCATCTGTCCGGCGCCGACGCCGACGGTGGCGCCGTCTTTGGCAAAGACGATGGCGTTCGATTTGACGTGCTTGCAGACGCGGAAGGCGAAGACAAGATCGGCGACCTCCTGGCGGCTCGGCGCGCGTTTGGTCACGGTCTTGAGCTGGTTCTCGGAGACACGGCCGCTGTCGCGCGTCTGCAATAGATAACCGTTGGCCACCGACTTGAGCGTGACGCCGGCCTCGACCGGATCGGGCATGCCGCCCGTTGCCAAGACGCGTAGCGCCGCTTTCTTCTTGAGCACGGCCAGCGCCGCATCCTCGACCGCGGGTGCAATCACCACTTCCATGAACAGCGTGCCGATCGCCTCGGCGGTTGCCGCATCGAGCGGCCGGTTGACGGCGACGATGCCGCCGAAGGCGCTCGTCGGATCGGTGGCCAGCGCCTTGTCCCAGGCGGCACGGAGATTGCCGGCGACCGCGACGCCGCACGGATTGCCGTGCTTGACGATGACCACCGTGGGCTCGGCGAATTCGGCTGCCAGCTCGAACGCGGCATCGGTGTCGTTGAGATTGTTGTAGCTGAGTTCCTTGCCCTGAAGCTGATGCGCCGTGGCGACGCCTTTGCGTGCCGGGCCGCCGACATAAAACGCCGCCTGCTGGTGCGGATTCTCGCCATAGCGCAGCGGTTGCTTGCGCGCCGCCGCCAGGATCAGCGCCTCGGGGAACTCGTCGCCGGATTGACGCGCCAGCCACCAGGCGATTTCGGCGTCGTAAGCGGCGGTGCGGGCAAAGGCGCGCTGCGCCAGGTCGCGGCGCAATTCCAGCGTCGTCGCGCCCTTGTGCGCGTCCATCTCGCGGACGATGGCGTCATAATCCGCCGCATCGGTTACCACGACGACGTCGGCGTGGTTCTTGGCGGCGGCGCGGATCAGCGACGGGCCGCCGATATCGATATTCTCGACGCACTCGTCGAACGGCGCGCCGCGCGCGACCGTCGCGGCGAAGGGGTAAAGATTGACGACCACCAGATCGATCGGCGCGATGCCGTGCTGGGCAATTGCGTCCAGGTGCGCGCGCTCGTCGCGTTTGGCCAGGATGCCGCCGTGGATCGCCGGATGCAGGGTCTTGAGCCGACCGTCGAGCAGCTCGGGAAATTTGGTGACGGCAGCGACGTCCTCGACCGCGAGCCCGGCATCGGCCAGTGCTTTGGCGGTGCCGCCCGTGGAGACGAGCGCTACTTTGTGCCGCGCGAGCGCCTGAGCGAAGGGTATGAGGCCGGCCTTGTCGGAAACCGAAATCAGCGCCCGTCGGATCGGGCGAAGGCGGGGTTCGGACATGGGATTTCCGCGCAAAAGGCAGCGCGACCATAAGGCGATGCCGCCCTGGGCGCAAGGTCAGCGGGCGAAGATCGCGCCGTAATGGTACGGCGGCAGCTCGACGATTCGGGTGAGCGTCAATCCTGCCGGCACGACACGCGCGACGGTCTCGTCGGGCGAGAGGCGGAGCTCGGTGCGCGGCCCGCGCGGCTCGCCGGACACGTGCGTTTCCTCGCGCGGCCGCTTGTGCCAATTGATCACGCCGAAGTGCCCGCCCGGCTTGAGCGCACGGCGCACGGCCTCGGCCAGCCGCGCTGGCTCGGGCACGCCGTGAAAGGCGTTGCCCATCAGCACGTAATCGACCGTCCGCGGCACCAGGGCCGCGATGTCATAGGCGTCGCCCGCAACGAAAGCGCAGTTGGTCGCGCCCGTTGCCGAAACGCGCACCTGTGCCATGGCGAGAAACTTGGGATCGAGGTCGATGGCGACGACATGGCCGGCAATCGTCGCCAGCGGCGCGGTGAACCAGCCGTCGCCGCAGCACAAGTCGATCACGTCGCTGCCGCGCTCCACGCCCATGGTGGCCAGCACGCTGGCCGGGTCCGGCCACAGCACCGGCCACCAACCGGCGGTTGGCATCTCGGTGCCCTGGAAGAAACCGTCCGGCGCGTTCATGTCGTCATGCCTCGGCCGGCTTCTCGCCCTTCTTGGCTTCGCGCTTCAACGCCCATTTGACTGCGGCGCCGGTCGAGCCGGCATGGCCGTCGAGCACGATCTGCTGCGTCTTGCGTGCCGCGCCGTCACCGAGATAGACGCTCTCGGCGAGGTTCATCACCGCGCCCGCCGCCTTCAGCCGCCAGAACACGCCGCTCGGCGATTTCAGGAGGACCGCGTTGCCGTCCTGCGTCGTCGAGGCCTGCACGTCGGGATGCAGATGGAATCGGATGGCAAAGCCGTGGCCGCGCGGCGGACCGTTGCCGACCACGACCAGCCGGTCTTCGCCGCGCAGATCGTCGCCGTCGGCGGCGAGGTACAGCTCGCGCTCGTGGCGCAGGCCGAAATTCGGCACGTAGCCGGTGTGGCTGCCGCCGACCCAGATATTGCCGTCTTGTTCGTTGCGCTGCGCCTTGACTTCAGGTCGTGCGGCGAAGTGGCCGTGCTCGATGATCGCTGAAGCGGTATCGGCGACAATCAGCGTCGAATGTGCCGCGGTCGCCCGCATGGCCGTCCGCCACTGCGCGTCGCTGCCACGATAGGCGCCGCAATTGACGATCAGCCGCTCGCTGTTGTGGCTGAACTCGAAGGCGAGTGCGCCAGCATGCGCGTCGCCGTCGAACGGCGCCGGCGGTAGTGTGCCGCAATCGAACAACGCGAGACTGTGCCCGGCCTGCAATCGTTCATAGCCGGCCTGCGGCGCGTGCGCCGGCGGCCGGCCCTTGGCCGCCGAACGCTGCAACGCCAGATCGATCAGGTCCATATCGCCCGCCGCCGCACCGTTGAACAGCGCCAGGCCGCCGTCGCCGTGCCGGAAGAAACGCAGCATCGGCGCGGCGCGGTCGATCGCGTCCATCACCGGCTTGGGAATTTCGACGCTGGCCGCGCTCAGCGCATCGCGCGCGTCGATCAGCGCCATCAGCGCCGCGAGCTGCTGGCTCGGGTTGCGCGAAACATGCGCGCCATCGGGCAGGATCTGCGCCTTCGCTTCGGCGGACAGGTGGGCGCAGGCGGTGCCGAGCCGCCGCTGGTCCTTGAGGGCGGCGAACGCCGCGACGAGGCCGCGCAGCGCGCGTAGCCGGCCCACGCCGGTCGCCCGGCGCCAGGTCCGGTGCAGGTGGCGCGCTTGCCGCGCCAGGCTCATCAGCAAGGCGTTGCGGAAGGCCGGATCCTGCGGCGGCGCGGCGAGTAGATCGTGGTGCGCGATCCAGGCGAACAGGCGCTCGCCGACGATTTCAGCGTCCCACGACACCGGCTCGATGGCGTCGCAGCGCCTGAGCCAGTCGGCGGCGGCGTCGCGTGCGGCGCGCACGGCGGGCTCGGTGCCAAGTGCCGCGAAATCAGCCAGGAATCCGAAGCGGTGGTTTTCGGCGGTCCATTGCGGCGCTTGGCCGAGCAGCGCCTCGCCGCGCTCCGGATCGCCGGGCCAGGTTTCGGCCAGGCGCAGACGCAATTCGCTCGGCGCCGGACCCCACAGGGCGAGATTGTAAAGACTCGAACGATAAACCCAGTCGCGGAGCGCCATCACCGCTCTCCGCCGCGCAACCTCGCGATGTTGCGGGCATAGGCGCCGTTGCCGCCGGCGAACGTCGCGGTACCGGCCACCAGCACGTCGGCGCCGGCGGCGACCGCCTCGGACGCCGTCTCGAAATTGATGCCGCCGTCGACCTCGAGGTCGATGGCGCGCTTGGTCGCGTCGATACGCTGGCGCACGGCGCGGATCTTGTCGAGCGCCGCCGGAATGAAGCTTTGGCCGCCAAATCCCGGGTCGACGCTCATCACCAGCACCAGATCGAGATCGTCGAGGACGTAGTCGATCGCGTCGACGGGCGTCGCCGGATTAAGCGCGACGCCGGCCTTCTTGCCGAACGATTTGATCAGCTGGATCGTGCGGTGGAGATGCGGTCCGGCTTCGGGATGGACGGTGATGATGTCGGCGCCAGCCTTGGCGAAATCCTCAATATAAGGATCAACCGGCGCGATCATCAAATGGACGTCGAAGGTCAGCTTGGTGTGCGGTCGCAGCGCTTTCACCACCACCGGCCCGATGGTCAGGTTGGGCACGAAATGCCCATCCATCACGTCGACGTGAATGTAATCAGCGCCGGCTGCGGTCACCGCTTCGATCTCGGCGCCGAGTCGCGCGAAATCGGCCGACAGGATCGAAGGCGCGATTCGGGTCATCTGCCGCATGCGGCCTGACTAACAGGGATACCGCGCGGCATCAAGGTTTGCGCGCGAGGCGGCAGGCGTAAAAGCCGTCGAGGCCGCCCTCGGCGGCAAGCTGGCTTGGCAGCGTGCGCAGATCGCCGTCGGGCGTGATGCAGTCGGCGATCTCGGCAATCTCAGCCGGCACGATTGGCCGGCGTTCGACGGGTGCGCCCTCGTCGAGCAGCCGTGCGATGCGCGCGGGGCCTTCTTCCGCCTCGAGCGAGCAGACGCAATAGATCAGCGTGCCGTGCGGCGCCAGCGCGCGTACGGCATTGGCAAGCAATCGGTCCTGCTGGGCGGCGAGACGCGCGACGTCGGCCGGCGACTTGAGGTGCGGCACGTCGGGATTGCGCCGGATCGCGCCCGTGGCGGTGCACGGCGCGTCGAGCAGGACGAAACGCAACGGCTCGGCGGGCTGCCAGTCGGCGGCGTCGGCGGTCACGCACTCGGCCGTCAATTTGAGCCGCGCAAGATTGTCGCGCAGCCGTTTCAGCCGTGCCTCGGATTGGTCGAGCGCGATCACACGCGCACCGGCGGCGGCGAGCTGCGCCGTCTTGCCACCCGGCGCGGCGCACAGATCGGCGACCGTCGCGCCATCGAGCCTGCCGAACAGCCGGACCGGCAACGCGGCGGCGGCATCCTGCACCCACCAGGCGCCGTCGGCATAGCCCGGCAAATCCTCGATCAAGCCGCCCGGCGCGCGGCGCAACGTACCCGTCGGCAGCGCCTTCGCCTCGAGCTTCGCCGCCCAGGCCGGCGCGTCCGTTTTCACCGACAGATCGAGCGGCGCCTCGCGCCAATGCGCCATGGCGATCGCGCGCGCCGTCGCCTCGCCGTAACTGGCGCTCCAGCTTTGCCACAGCCACGCAGGCGTATCGAGCCGCGCCGCATCCTGCTGCTTCAAGATGTCCGCGCCTTCGCGCGCCAGGCGGCGGAGGATGGCGTTGACTAGGCCCTTCATCGCCGGGGCGTTGGCGGCGGCGAGATCGACCGCTGTCGCGACCGCGGCATGCGGCGGCGTGTCGAGGAACATCAGCTGCGCCGCGCCGAGGCGCAGGATGTCGCGCACGGTGCCCGGGTTCACCAGTCGCGCCAGGCAACGCGCCAGCGCATCGTCAAGCTGGCCGAGCCGGCGCAGCACCGTCGCCGTCAGCAACCGCGCGAACGCGCGGTCGCGTGGGCTCAACGCGCCGAGCGTCCGGTTCTCCGCCAACGCCTGGTCGAGCGGCACGCGCCGAGCGAGCACGGTGTCGAGCAGGGCCAACGCTGTCGCGCGGGCATCGGCCGGTTTCGCATTCATGGCGGGCGCAGGTTCGATCCGTTAAACTCGTGGCTGATGACCGATTATCACGGCCGTACCGTTGTCGTCACCGGTGGCACCGGCGCGCTGGGCCAGGCCGTGGTTGGCGCGCTGCTGGCGCATGGTGCGTCCTGTGTCGTGCCTTATATCCATGCCGCCGAAGCGGCGCAATTTCCGCTCAAGGACCGAGTGACGCTGGTCGGTCCCGTCGATCTCGTCAGCGAAAGCGACGTGGCGCGCGTCTATGACGGCGCCGGCGCGCTGTGGGCATCGATCCATCTCGCCGGCGGTTTCGCCATGACCGCCGTCGGCGACACCAAGAAGGCCGACATCCTGAAGATGTTCGAGATGAATCTCGTCACCTGCCATCTCTGCTGCGCCGCGGCGGTGCGGGTGTTGCGCCGGAACGGGCGGGGCGGCCGCATTGTCAACGTCGCCGCGCGGCCGGCACTCGAGCCGCGTTTGGCGGCCGGTATGGCCGCCTATGGCGCCAGCAAGGCGGCGGTGGCGGCGCTGACCCAGGCGTTGGCCGAAGAGGTCGCGGGCGACGGCATCCTGGTGAATGCCGTCGCGCCGTCGATCATCGATACGCCGGCCAATCGTGCTGCGATGCCCAAGGCCAAGCACGAGGCGTGGCCTAAGGTCGACGAGATCGCGGCGACCATCTTGTTTCTGGCCTCGCCGGCAAACCACGTCACCCGCGGCGCGATCGTGCCGGTCTACGGTAAAAGCTGAACGTCAGCTCTTCAGCAGGCCTTCCTGCTTCATCGTCTCCTGCACCTTGGGCCGCGCCGCGACGCGTTCCACGAACGCCTTGATGTTCGGAAACGGCGACAGGTCGACGCCGGTGTATTGCGACCAACGCAGCACGGTGAAGGCATAGGCGTCGGGCGCGCTGAATTTGTCGCCCAGGATGTACGGCTTGCCGGCGAGGTGCTTGTCGAGAATCGCGAGCCGCTTGGCGAGGTATTCGCGCGCGAGCTTCTTGTATTCGTCGGGCGTCGTCGACCGGAACAGCGGCGAGTAGGTCTTGTGCAGTTCGCTGGTGATGAAGTTGAGCCATTCCTGCGCGCGGACGCGCTCCAGTGAGCCGGCCTTGGGAACGATGCCGCTCGCCGGCTTCTGGTCGCCGAGATACTGCACGATCGCCGGGCCTTCGGTGAGAATTTGGCCGTCGTCGAGGGCGAGGACCGGCACATATCCCTTGGGGTTGATGGCGAGGAAATCGGCGCCCTTCTCGGTCTTCTTGCTCGCCAGGTCGACGCGCTCGACCTCGTAGTTGAAGCCGGCCTCGTTCAAGACGATGTGCGGCGACAGTGAACAGGCGCCGGGTGAATAATAAAGTTTCATGGAATCCCTCCGTGGATTGGCGGCCGGCACGCTAGCGCGGCATGCCGGCGCTGGCTATCCCGGCGGAAGCAAACCGGCCCTGCGCCGGGCGCGCGGGCGGCTAGCCGTGGGGCGTTCACGCTTCCTCAATTAAGAAACCCTATACCGAGGCGGGATTCCCGCCATGGTTTCTGCCGCTCCAACCCAATTCGCCGGTCGCCGTGCTGGCGTGCTGTCGCCTTTCGTGTGGCAGCCGGTTTTGGCCGCGCTGGCCACGGCGGCCTTCTACGTCTCGCTTTACGGCCAACTGCCCTATCACGACGTCATCCGTTTCATCGCCCAGATCGACAGCGGCAAGTTCGTCTGGGACATGGGGCATGTCTGGCTCCAGCCGGTGACGCTGCTCTGGCACTGGTATCTGGGCTTTGGCGAAACCGCCGAGCACAGCCAGAAGCACATCAACACCGCGTTCGCCGCCGCTGGCATCGGCGTTTTCTATTTCGCGCTGATGCGCTTCGAAGTCGGTTTGTGGCGGCGTGTCGTGGCGTCGGCGCTGGTGGCGGCGAGCTGCAACATTTTGACTCTGGCCCCCACGGGCCACATGAAGTTGCTGGCGCTGCCGTTTCTGACGGCGACGTTCTATTTCGCGGCGGCGTGGGAGCGCGACCTTGCGGCCGGCATCGCGCGCAATCGCACGCTGATCTGGTCCGGCGTGTTTCTGGCGCTCGCGGCTTCCTTCCATTCGAGCTGCCTCGCCGCACCGCCTTTTGTCGCCTTGGTCATCTTGCTCGCGAGCCTGCGCCGCGGCGACGGTTGGGCGAAGGGCATCGGTCGCGCTGTGCTCTACGGCGCCACGGCCGGACTTCTGTTCCTGGCGCTGCTCGAGCTCGCGCGTCTCGTCTTCTTCGGCCAGTGGCTGACGCCCGACACATTCGGCGCCAGCATCGGCGCCAAGGATGCGCTGCGGACTGGCTGGTTCTCGTGGACCGACCTCGCCGGCCGGATGATCTTCGGCACGGTCAACAATTTCATCGCCGCGCCGGCGCTTGGCCCGGTGGTACGTGCTTGGTTGCTGCACCAGATTCCGTCGCTCGCGCCTTATGGCAAAGAGCTCGTCCTCCAGGCCCTACCCTGGCTCGCGACGCTGATCCTGCTCGCTGCGGTCTATCTGCGCGCCGCGTGGCTGTCGCTCAAGGGCGCGCCGCTGATGATGGCGTTGGCCTTTATCGTCAGCGCGCTCGCCTGGAACCTGTTCTTCAACATCAACGAGCCCGAGCACTGGTTCCACCTGACGGTGCCGACGGTGTTCCTGTTCCTGATGGTGACGCCGCCGCGCCTCGCGCGGGTCGCGTTGCCGGTCTGGGCTGCAGTGACCATCGCGCTCAACCTCGCACTCTGGGCCGTGCCCGAGGCGCGCTACCCGCTCGATCACTATCAGGCCGAACTCGCCCGGGATTACAACGCCAGCGATCTCTTCCTCTATTTCGTCACCTATGGCGGCGGCCCGAATATGAGCTTCTTCACGCTGCCGACGCCGCATGTCGTCCTCGATCAGCTCTATGAGAGTTCGAAGGACGCATCGGTGTTCTTCGCCGCCGTCGAGGCCAAGGTCGATCCGGTGCTGGCGCGCGGCGGCCGCGTCATCGTCTTCGAGGCGCTCGATCCGACCAATTGGAACGCGCCGTGGATGCTGCTGACTCGCGACGGCATGCCCAAGGCCACGTTCACGGGCTTCTTCGACAGCCACTACAAAGTCGTGCCGGAGGGCGAGATCGCCGGCATGAAGGCCTGGCGGCTGCTGCCGCGTGGCGTGAACTGACGCAAAAAAGAAGGGGCCCAGAAACGGGCCCCTTCGGTTTTCGGCTCGGGTCGCGCGCTTAGTTGCGGCGCTGACCCATGAGCTGCATCAGCATGACGAACAGGTTGATGAAGTCGAGATAGAGCGCGAGCGCGCCCATGATCGCCTTCTTGCCGGCGACTTCGCCGCCGTCACCTTCCCAGTACATCTCCTTGATGCGTTGGGTGTCATAGGCGGTGAGGCCGGTGAACACCAGTACGCCGATCACCGAGACCGCGAAGTAAAGGCCCGGCGAATGCAGGAAGAGGTTGACCAGCGAGGCGATGATGATGCCGATCAGGCCCATGATCAGGAAATGGCCGAAGCTGGTCAGATCCCGCTTGGTGGTGTAGCCCCACAGGCTCATCGCCAGGAAGGTCGCCGCGGTGATGAAGAACACCTGTGCGATGCTGGCGCCGGTGTAGACCAGGAACAAGCCGGCGAGCGACAGGCCAACCAACGCGGCATAGCCCCAGAAGGTCGCCTGCGCGGCGTGCAGACTCATGCGCTGGATCCGGAAGCTCAAGAGCAGCACCAGGCCGAGCGGCGCGAAGACGACGATCCAGAACAGGACCGGCGTCTGCATCAGCGCCAGATAGAGGCCGCTGGCCGCCGCGAAATAGGCCACCACGCCGGTGATGGCGAGTCCACCGGCCATGTAGTTGTAAACCCGCAGCATGTAACTGCGCAGGCCCTGGTCGATGCCGACCTGCGGGACTGCCGTCCGCGCGGCAAAACGATTGCCGGTATCGAATGACATGGTTTGGAACCTCTCTAAGCCGGAGTGCCTTCGGCCGTGATATTGGCACAGGTCGCCGGCAATTCAATGACCGATTAAGTCCTTGGCGCGAGCCCTAAATTTCCTGTTATTGAGCCGCCCGGCGACGCCGGTTGACCGCACCCGCCGCGGCCGCCAAATTCGCCGCCATGCTGCGGCTGTTCGTCGGCATCGCCTTACCGCCCGCGCTCAAGCTGGACCTGTCGCGGCTTGCCGGCGGCCTGTCGAACGCGCGCTGGGTCGATCCCGGCAACTATCACGTCACGCTGCGCTTCATCGGCGAAATCGATGAAGGCGCGGCGAGCGACGTCGACGCGGCCCTGTCGGGCGTTCGCGCCAAACGCTTCGCGCTGACGCTCGCCGGTGTCGGCTCGTTCAACGCGCGCAATCTGTTCGTCGGCGTCGAGCGCAATGCCGATCTCGTTCATCTCCAGGAAAAAGTCGAAAGCGCGGTCGCGCGCAGCGGCATCGAGCCTGAAGGCCGTCGCTTCGCGCCGCACGTGACGCTGGCGCGGCTCAAGGGCAAGCCGGACACACGGCTCGGCCATTATCTCGCCGAGCACGCCCTATTCCGCGCGGCGCCGTTCGACGTCATGCAATTCCAGCTCGTCGCGAGCTATCTCACGAAAAGCGGCTCGATCTACGAAGATCAGGCGGAATACGCCTTGGGCGGCTGAAAAGCTGGTCGCGGCCGGCGCGATTGAGGGGGAATCGCCACCGGCCGCGACCTTCGCGCGCGACAACCGGCAAATACCGAAACTCATAAGCGGATTGTCAGGCCATCACCGGCGAGCCCAATCCACGCGCTTACGATGTTAGGCGATGGCGCTTAATCAACGGTGAAATAGCGACGTAACCGTCCGCAATTTGCCGCCAATTTGAGGCAATTCCGCCGTGCCTACTCGGCCGCGGTCTGCCAGCCGCGCAAACGCTGGCGCAGGATGGTTTCCTGGTGGTCGGCGGCCGGCTGATAGAACTGATCGAACTCGCGGAAGGCCCGCGGCCAGTCCTCGGCGCGGGCGCGTTCGGCGTCGACCTCGAAGCTGTCGAAGCCGCAGCGCACCATGAACAGCAATTGGTCGCGCAACACGTTGCCGCCGGCGCGCAGCTCGCCTTTGAAGCCGAAGCGTCCGCGCAAGAGACGCGCCTGCGAATAAGCACGGCCGTCGATGAAGCGCGGGAAATGCAGGACGATGAGCGCGAAGCGCGTCGCGGCCGGGCCGAACGCCGCCGCCGGCACGTCGTTGGGCAGCCGCAAGCCAAGCGGCCCGGTGCGATCCGACCAGCGCTCCGGCTCCGCCTGCCAGCGTTTGAACGAGATGGTGACGGCTTCATCGCCGGCCGGCGTCTCGTCGTCGGCCAGATGACGCCACGGATCGGGGCGAAAACCGCCATTCCTATCGAGCAACATAAAGAGCCTCTTTGAACGGCGCCAAGCCGACGCGGCGGTAGGTATCGGGAAACTGCTCATCCGGATGCCGGAGCCGTAGATAGGTGTCGATCAGCCGGTCGACGGTCGCGGTGACCTCGTGCGCCGGCACGGCCGGCCCGACGATGCCGCCCAACGCCGCTTGGGCGTTGTCGCTGCCGCCGACGGTGATCTGGTAGGACTCGGCGCCGTTTTTCTCGAGCCCGAGAATGCCGATGTGGCCCACATGGTGATGGCCGCAGGCGTTGATGCAGCCCGAAATCTTGATCTGCAGCGGCCCGATCTCCTCCTCGCGCTTGGCAAGATTGGTCGCCAGCGCGTGCGAGATCGGAATCGAGCGCGCCGTCGCCAGGCTGCAATAGTCCATGCCGGGGCAGCAGATGATGTCGCTGGCAAGACCGATATTGGGCGTCGCCAGA
>DATEMD010000013.1:0-4427 GCA_035275845.1 Allostellaceae bacterium
CAGGATCACCGCACCGGCGGATGTGTCGCCGTATTGCGGCATGAAGGCGCGCTCGAGTGTGAGCTCGGCGCCGTCGAAGAGGCCGGCGAGCACCGCCGACAGGAACGGCGATCCCAGCACGGAAGCATTGCCGGGCAGCACGTCGAAAACGAGCTGATCGACTTCGACGCCGACCTTCCAATGGCACTTGGCCTTGCTGTCCTTGCGGTCGAAATACGGGCCGGTTGCGCCACCGGCGGGATAAAGGAATCCGTTCGCCGTGATGTCGCGATCGCCGGCGCAGTAGCGGAGCGTACCGCCGCCGACCAGCGCGAAGGTGTAGAGATCGGCGGCATAGAATTGGCGCGTTGCGAGCAGCGATTTGAGGGCGGAAGACGCCGGTTTCATTATTTCAGCGAGATAAAAGCCAATTTCTGGGCGCGATAGAGCGTCGCCATGAACTTCTCGAAATCGACGGTGTCTTCGGCGAAGCGGCAGCGAAAGTAATACGAGAAGTCCGCCGTGATTGCTGCGCCCGATGCCGGCGCGGCGGTGAACGTCAGCAGACCCGTTGTCGGATTGACGCTGTAGGCCGACGGCGACTGAACGACGCCGGCCAAGTAGACCGCGCTCACCACGTTGGGCGCCAAGACCGGCTCGATGAATCCGCCGAAGGCGCGGACGAGTTGGAACGACACCGTCGCACCGTCGCCAGCGCCGAGCGATTGGCCGGTGACCGCGTTATCGTCGGCGTCGGCATAGAGAAAGGTGCCGAAGGCGCCTTGGCGCTGGTTGAAGAAACCGGCGAGCGACTGGAATTCGGCCGCGGACGGCGTCGCGCGCAGGAAATCGAAGGTCAGCGCCCAATGCCAGGCGGGATAGGACCAGTCGGCAAGGCGCGTCTCCTTGCCGGAGATCGCCTGCTGCGCGCGCGTCTTCCAGACGGGCGAACGCTTCACGGACCAGCCGAGACCGGCAAGCGCGGGAAATAATGGTTCGGTCATGTCAGCCGTTCATCGCCGGCGTCAGGTTCGCATTGAAGTTGCGCAGCTCGGCCGCAAGGCCCTTGGCGATGGCGCGCATGTTGTTCTTCAAAAACTGCGCGCCGGTTTGGGTGTCGATGGCGCTGACCAGCGGACCGTGGATGTGGATGTCGCCGCCGGCGCCACCCGACGACGTTCCACCGGAAAAGAAATCGCGCATCGGATTGGCGACCGACGCCGGAATGACGCTCTCTTCCGGATGGAGGACGGAGAGGATCGTGCCCGGCACGTCCCACATGCCGCCTTCCGCCGAGGCGATGCCGCCGCCCATGCCGGCCGCCCAACCCATCGTCGCCGCGTAGGTCGCGGCGGCGACTTCGGGCGCCAGTTCCGGTCCGACGATGGGGATCGCGGCAGTGGCGGCCATCGCGCCAGCGGCCGCGACCGCGGCGTCAATTTCGATCTGGGCGAAACCGCGCGCGACCATGGCGGCGAGACCGGCCGCAGCGGTTGCCGCTTGCGTGGCGGCGCGTGTCGCCTCGCCGGCGCCAGTCGCGGCGGTCTTGCCAGTTTCGAGGCCGAGCCAGCGCGCGAGCTGTTCCGCGATCATCACCAGGAAGCCGCCCTGCGAAGCGTTCTCGGTGGCCGCGCGCGCCGCCACGCCTTGCTGCGTCGCCGTGGTTTTCGCCAATTCGGTCGCCGCCCAGTTCTCGGCAAGCTTGAGCGTGTTACCGACTTCCTCGGTGACGATGCTCTGGCCGATACGCGCGACCGCCTTCTGCCAGGTGGTGGTGCCGAGAATCATGCCGGCGATCGACTGATTGAAGGCGGCGCCGATCGGCCGGAATGTGGCGATCCATGAGGCGGCGAGCTTCTGTTGCTGATTGGTGAGCTGATCGGCGCCGGCGGCGAAGCTTTTGCCCATGCCGTCGGTGGCCGATTGCGCGCTGGCGCGGATGCGACCGAAGGTTGCATCGGCCGCGGCGCTCGCCTGCGCCATGCCGTCGCTAAAATCCGAGATATCGGCAGCGACGCCGACGGTGATCTGGTCATCGGCCATGGCATGAATCCTGGGGCAATCGGCAAAAGATTGGTGTTAGGCTGAAGGTGGCTGGGCCCGTTCATCGGCCCGTCAAGGGAAATGGCTCAAACCGTCGGACATCTGCGCTCGGCGCTACGCCAGGTACGGCATCTGGCTGAAGCCGCCGGGTTATTCGTGATCATCACGCTGTTCGGCCTCCTGCCGGTCGACTGGGCGTCGGCGGTCGGCGGCTGGATCGGCCGAACGGTCGGTCCGCGCCTCGGCATCTCGCGACGCGCCCACCGAAACCTGCGACGCGCCCTGCCCGGCAATAGCGAAGCCGAGAATCGCCGCATCGTCGACGGCATGTGGGACAATCTCGGCCGGTCGGTCGCCGAGTTTCCGCACCTCGACGCGATATGCGCCGCCGGATCGAAGCGGGTCGAGATCGTCAACGGCGAGGAGGTCGCGACGCTGCGCGATGCGGGCCAGCCGGCGATCCTGTTCGGCGGCCATTTCGCCAACTGGGAGGTCGGACCGTCGACCATCCATCGCCTGCTCGGTCCATCGCTGCTGTCGGTATTTCGGGCATCGAACAATCCGTGGGCCGACCGCGTGCTGCGCCGCCGGATGCCGGCGCGCCGCGCCGTCGCCAAGGGCGCCGATGGCGGCCGCGACCTGTTGCGTCATCTGCGCGACGGCGGCCACGTCGCCATGCTGGTCGATCAGAAGATGAACGACGGCATTGCGGTGCCCTTCTTCGGCCACGAGGCCATGACCGCGCCGGCGATCGCCCGGCTCGCCTTGCGCTTCAACTGTCCGATCGTGCCGGTACGGGTCGAGCGGCTCAACGGCACGCATTTCCGTTTCACCGTCCTGCCGGCGATCGAACTGGCCGACAAGCGCGACACCGCCGACAATGTGCGGACGACGATGACGCGCATCAGCGCGGTACTCGAAGAATGGATCGTGGCGCGGCCCGAGCAATGGTTGTGGCTGCACCGGCGCTGGCCGCGCGAGGCCTGAGGCATCGCCGACGCGCACGATAATTTGATCGTCAGTCCCCTCATTCCCCGCGGGCCGCGGGTGTAAAGTGGTTGCGCGCTTTCGAGATGGAGCGCGCCCATGACAATTCGATTGTTCGCGCTGTGCTGCGGCCTGGTTTTCCTAACCGGATGCGGGAGCCCGTGGACGAAGCCGGGGACGAACCAGCAGGCGTTCGGCGAAGATCGATCGGAGTGCCTTAAGGAAGCCGAGCGACCGGGCGGATCGGTGTTCATCAATCCCATGAACGGAATCTTTGGCCAAGAGGGGCACACCGACAGCCGCATCTTTAACGCTTGCATGGTCGAACACGGCTGGTTCCAGAACGGCGGCTAAATTCAAGCTGGGAAATCGCCGGCTCGAATCGCCGAGTACGAGCGAACTCAGCGCAGGGCGGTCTTGGCCGCCGCTTGCCACATGTGGACGGCGAGCAATTGCAGCCCGAGTTGCCGGGTGCGTTCGCGCTGCTCGCGCGGCAGTGGCGATTCATCCGACGCGCCGGCCACCGAATGCATCATCGGCAGCGGCTTGATGTCCCACGGCGCCAAATTCCGCATACGGTGCCGCGCGACGACGAGATCGTCCGCCGGCGGGATTGCCGGTTTGTTATTGGACGGGAGCGCAACGGGACGAAGGCGATCGACCGAGACGGGCGTTTCCATCGGAGGTTTCCTCCAAGCCAGACGGGCGCGGCGTTTGCGCCCCCTCGTTTGTTCGGATCCGATTCCAGTCAGCGTCGTCACAGAAATATCATCCACCACCGACTCGGGACCGCACCAGACCTCATCGACGCAAATGCGAGATTTGCGAGTCGTGGCCGCAGCAGCGCGCGCTTTTGCGCTCGCTATCGCGACGCGGCGCCGGTCGACAGCACGCCGCCTGGTGCCAGCGCGACAAGATCGGCGAAGCCGGCGCGTTCGGATTCGGGCTTCAGCTTGACGCGGAGGACGCTGGCCAGAATCAAATGCGCCGGCGGATGGCGCGACCAGTAAGCGAGCAATTCGCGCAGCGCGGACAGGCTCATCGCGTCGATCTCAGCCCAGGTGTAGCCGCAACCTGTGGCGACGAGGGCGTAGAGATCGGCCCAGTTCACCGATCCGCCGGCGGCTCCCCCGCTGCACCGTCCTTCGGCACCAGGCCGGAAAGCTCGGCGATTTGGGCAACGGCGGCGGCAAGCTCGTGCGGCGTCGCTTCCATTTCGAGCAGCGCGTCGCGACTGAGCGAAGCATGATCGCGTGCCAACGCCGCCGCGAGAATGTCGATCGCGGCGTCGATGCCGTCGGCGGCGCTGAGCCGTGCAGCGCGGGCGAAGGCCGGCAGCACGACGCGTAGCTGACCCAGCGTGAGCGGCCGGATCGAATAGGTGCGCGTGCCGAGGGTGATCGTGGTCGGCGCGCTCA
>DATEMD010000014.1:0-5202 GCA_035275845.1 Allostellaceae bacterium
ATGGTATGGCCGGGCCCGAGTTCCTTCGCCGCCTTGATGGCGCCGACAATGTTGATGCCAGACGAGCCGCCCAGGATCAGCCCTTCGTCGGTGACCAGATCGAACAGCACCGGCAGCATCTCCTCGTCGGTCACCTGGAACCAGCCGTCGAGCGGCGCGCCTTCGAGGTTCTTGGTCATGCGGCCTTGGCCGATGCCTTCGGTGATCGAGCTGCCTTCCGCCTTGAGCTCGTGCTTCGCGTACCAGGAATAGATCGCCGAACCCATCGGATCGGCGAGATAGATTTTGACCTTGCGGTCGAATTCCTTGAGCGCGATGCCGACGCCAGCGAGTGTGCCGCCGGTGCCGACCGAGCAAATGAAGGCATCGCACTTGCCCTGGGTCTGCTCCCAGATTTCCGGCCCCGTCGTTTCGATGTGCGCGCGCCGATTGGCAACGTTGTCGAATTGGTTCGCCCAAATCGCGCCGCGCGGCGATTGTGCCGCTACCTCTTTCGCTAACGTCTCGGAATAGCGCACATAGTTCATCGGATTGGTATAGGGCACTGCCGGCACCAGTCGTAGGTCCGCGCCGCACAGCCGCAGCATGTCCTTTTTTTCCTGGCTCTGCGTCTCAGGCATGACAATGACGCTCTTATAGCCAAGCGCGTTGCCGACGAGCGCGAGGCCGATGCCGGTGTTGCCAGCCGTGCCTTCGACGATGGTGCCGCCGGGCTTCAACAGGCCGCGGGTCTCGGCGTCCTTAACGATATAAAGCGCCGCGCGGTCCTTCACCGAGCCGCCGGGATTGAGGAATTCTGCCTTGCCCAGGATCTCGCAGCCGGTCATCTCCGATGCTTTGCGCAGGCGGATCATCGGCGTATTGCCGATGGTTTCGATGAAGCCGTTGCGGATCGCGGGACTGAGCATGGGGGAATGGCCGGGGCTGTAAAGAAGCGTGACTATAGTGAGTCGCCTCTTGCAATCAACCCCAGGGCCTCGCATTCTAGGGCCGTGTTTGCACGGTCGGCGGGCGTCATAGCCTTGGCGATCGTGGTGGTGTTGCTGGCGGGGTGTGCCGGCAATCCGCCGACGCCGACCTACGGTCCGTTTACGCCGCGTAATGGCGCGGGCGCGCCGATTGATCAGAATGGAATTCCGATCATCGGAACACCCTGGCGGCCGTAAGTTTTCCGGGGGGATTTTCGTCGGAGTCGGTGCCTAGAATCTTCCAGCGGGGGAGGGCAGAACGTTATGTGGCACTGGATTCTCGATCACGCTAACGCCTTCAATGCCATCGGCCTCGCCTGGATTGTCCCGGTGCTGCTGGTGCTTGTGGCCGCGCGCCTGTTCCGGCCGGGCCATTATCGCGGTACGGCCGAACTCATCCCGGTACGCGCCGAAGAACAACGCGACGAGACCAACAAGCCGCGCTCGGCGGCTTAACCCGGTTCGGTCGGTTCAACGGCGCGGCCAGCGCTGGCGCAAGCGCGCGCGATTTGCCGCGAGCCAATAGACCGCGAGCAGCGTCGGACCGTTTTGGATCCGGCCGGTGGCAGCGAGCTGCATCGCCGTGCGGAAGCTTTTCACCATCACCCGGATATCTTCGTGCTCGTCCGGCAGCCCGTGCAGGCCACCGACGCCCCGCGTGTCGACGCGCGCGCAGAACAGATGGAAGGTCTCGGTCGAGCCGCCTGGCGTCGTCATATAGCGTTGCGCCAGGAAAGGCGCCTCGGTCAGCTTGATGCCGGCTTCTTCGTACGCTTCGCGCATGGCGACGGCGCGTGGACTTTCGCGCTTGCGGTCGATGATACCCGCGACGATCTCGGTCTGCCACGCGGGCGCACCCGCGAGGTAGGCCGGTAGGCGGAATTGCTCGACCAGAACCAGCGCGTCGCGCTTTGGATCGTACAGCAGGATGCCGACGGTGTTGCCGCGCTCGAACACCTCGCGCGTGACTGGCGTGGTCATGCCGCCGCGATAGAGCGCGTGGCGGACGGTATAGAGGTCGAGCCGAAAATGACCCTGATAGACGCGTTTCTTGCGCAGGATGCGGACGCGAGCAGATTTTTTCATGGGCGGGCACTCTAGGCGGCTAGACCGTGCTCGTCGAGCGGCCCTGTCCGCGTTCGCAGCTATTTTGGTTCGGGGGCGCGGTCGCCGTTCGGCGTGTTCGGCGGAATCACCGGCATGGCATTGGGTCCGGCGCTCGGCGGCGGAATGACGCTCTTGTCGCCGGTCGGCGGCGGCGTCACCACACCGCCCGAGCCAGACAGGTGATCGCTGAGCGAGCCACCGTTGTTGCCCGGCGAGGGTTGTGCCGGTTGCTGTGGCGGATTGCCGCCGTCGATCGGCGGCCCGTATTTGTCGGGTGGTGTCATGTCGGGCGGGTGGCTCGCGTTTTGCGCGAGCGTGCCGCTGCTCGCGGCGGCCAGGGCAAGCACCGTGGCAGCGGCCGCGAACTTGTTGGGCAAGCTGGTTCTCATCGCAAGCCAACGGTCCCGGTGCCCGTCGGTTCCGGCGACGGCTGGTGCTGTCCCAGGCGTGTCGGTATGATGCCCCCATGACGGCGATCGCCACCAAAGAGCGGCTTCGTTTCATCGACCTCGCCGCGTTCGAGCACACCAAACTCGAGGCCGATCCGTTTCCCTACCTGATCGTTCCCGGCTTCGTGCCGGCGGCGGTGCGCGCACCGCTGTCCGCCGATTATCCGAAGCTCGAGCGGCCGGGCAGCTTTCCGGTCGCCGACGTAACCTATGGGCCGGCCTTCCGCGACTTTCTCGCCGAGATCGAGGGACCGGAAATGCGCGATGCATTCGCGCGTAAGTTCGACGTCGATCTTGCCGGACGGCCGACGATGGTGACGGTGCGCGGTCAGGCACAGGCGAAGGATGGCCGTATCCACACGGATAGCGCGACCAAGATCATCACGGTGCTGGTCTACATGAACGAGGCGTGGGAGGCGCCGGGCGGACGGCTGCGGCTGCTGCGCTCCAATGCGAGCCTCGACGATATGGTCGCCGAAGTACCGCCGGCCGCCGGCACGCTGCTGGCGTTCTTGGTCACGCCGCATTCATGGCACGGCCATCATCCGACCAACGGACCGCGCCGCGTGGTGCAGCTCAACTGGGTCGAAAGCGACAGCGTTGTGCGCCGTGAGCGCTTCCGTCATGGCCTGTCGGCGCGCATCAAGCAGTTGTTGCCAGCGCGCCGCTAAGCGCGGCTCGCCGCAACCAAAAATTGCTGCAGCAGTTATCTCTTGGGGGCGGAGCGCCGCCCCACGGGCTAACGGAGCGCACCATGGACGACAAGAGACGGATCAGGGAATGGGCTTACGAGCTATGGGAAAAAGAAGGCCGACCGGCCGGCCGCGCGCTCGATCACTGGCTTGAGGCCGAGCGCCGCGAGCATACGGCTGCGCCGACCCAACAGGCGAACGAGGGTGAAGGTAATCGCACGGCGGCGCGCGAATTCAACCGCGCGCAGCAGGCTTTCGCGCAAAGCGGCCCGGTCGAGAAAAAGGCCCGCGAGGCGGAGGCCGCGCTCGCCGGCGATGAACGTAAGTCGCTGAAAAAAGCAGAACGGGCGGGCCGAAGCCGCAGTCGCGGCGAAGATCCGGAGGTGAAGCGTTAGGCGCGCGTTCCTCCGGCGCCGGCGTTACTGGCGGCGCAGGATCGCCGCGGACTGGCCTAGTGCACCGGGCTCGCCCCATGGCGCAGCGGTGCCGTCGATGAACGATACCCGTTCATAGCCCAACTTTTCGCACCACACGTCGATCGCGCTCGGAGGGAAGAGCCCGGCGGCCTGTCCCGCGGAGAGCCCGAGGCCGAGCGGGCTAACCGCTCGACCTCTTGGCTTTTAAAATGGCTCGGGGGGTCGGGATCGAACCGACGACCGACGGATTAACAGTCCGTTGCTCTACCGCTGAGCTACCCCCGAATAGGGCCGCATCATATACACGCGCCCGGTTAACGAGTCCAAACCCGAACCGCGTGGAGGCCGGAAGCGGAATCGAACCGCTGTACGGGGATTTGCAGTCCCCTGCATAACCACTCTGCCATCCGGCCGGCGCGCCAGGGCCCGACATATAGGCGTTTCCGCCCACCGGGCGCAATGCTGAGACGACTCTGAGATTGTCGCGCCGCTCCGCTGCGGCTAAAATTGGATTATCAAGACCATTAGCGGCTGATCTTCATCCACTCCCATGACTCAATTCGATTTCCGTGCCGCGCGCCTGGCCATGGTCGACGGCCAGTTGCGCACCAATGCCGTCACCGACAACCGCGTGCTTGACGCTTTCGCCGACGTGCCGCGCGAACGCTTCGTGCCCGAAACGCTGCGCGGCGTCGCTTGCATCGACGAAGACCTGCCGCTTGGCGGCGGACGCTGGCTCATCGAGCCGATGGTGCTGGCGCGTTTGTTGCAATTCGCGCAGATCACGTCGACCGACCGCGTGCTGATCATCGGCGATCCGAGCGGTTATACCGCCGCGATCGTCGCGCGGCTCGCCGGCCAGGTGACCATGCTCGAATCCGATTCCGCGGCCGCCACCGCCGCGCGTCAGCATTTGTCCGGGCTCGACTGCGCCAACGTCCAGGTTGTGCAGGGCGCGCTCGAGCGCGGCCACATGCCCGGCGCGCCCTACAGCGTGATCGTTCTGGCTGGTGCCGCGGCCGCGGTGCCGGAGGCCTTGCGCATGCAACTGGTCGAAGGCGGCCGGCTCGTCGGCGTCATCCGCAAACCTGGCGTGCCGATGGGTGAGGCCGAGGTCATGACTTATATCGACGGCGTGCTGTCGCGCCGCCCGGTTTTCGATGCCGGCACGCCCTATATACCGGGCTATCAGCCGACGCCGAACTTCGCATTCTGACCACGCGGCGATGCGGCGCGGCCTCATCCTCGCGTTGCTTCCCGCGCTGACGTTCGGTGCCCTATCGGCGCGGGCCGAGACGCTGCCGGACGCGCTCGCCGAGGCCTACAACACCAACCCGCAATTGCTGGCCGAACGCGCCAACCTGCGCGCCATCGACGAAGGCGTGAATCAGGCGTTGTCCGGCTGGCGACCGACGCTGCAATTCAACGGCGCCATCGGCAAGCAGCAGTTCGAAAACACGCCGAACACCAGCCAGCAGCAGCCCGAGGGTTACAACACGCCGCGGTCGCTCGATTTCAAGCTGATCCAGCCGCTTTATCAGGGCGGCCAGACCGTCGCCAAGACGGCCGC
>DATEMD010000015.1:0-4401 GCA_035275845.1 Allostellaceae bacterium
AACGCCAGACGAGGCAGTGCGCTTCCTGCGCGGCTGCCGCGAGCTCCTGGGGCCCGGCGGTGCGATGATCGTCGGCGCCGATCTGAAGAAGGATCCGCGCGTGCTGCACGCCGCTTACAACGACGCGGCGGGCGTCACGGCGCAGTTCACGCTCAATCTGCTGGCGCGCATGAACCGCGAGCTCGGCGCCGATTTCAACCTGAAGCGCTTCGCGCACGAGGCGTTCTACAACGAAACCGCCGGCCGCATCGAAATCTACATCCGCAGCCTGATGGATCAGCTCGTCACCCTATCCGGCCGGCGCATCGCCTTCGTTGCCGACGAGCGGATGCACGTCGAGTATTCCTACAAATTCACCATCGACGAGTTCCGCCATCTGGCGGCGCGCGCCGGCTTCAAGCCGCTCGACTGCTGGACCGATTCCGAAAACCGTTTCGGCGTGCACTATTTGGTGGCGTGAGCCACCGCGCACGCGTGATCCTGTAGGCTTTCGCCGTGGGCAATATCGCCGCGCGTCGGATCGGCGTGGTCGGCGAGCACGATGAAGCCCGGCTTGCCGCCGAACGTCGCGCCGGCGACGACGAGCGTGTAGGCGCCCATGTTGGCGCGTGCCTCGGGCACCTCGTCGGCCAGTGTCCGGAATGGATTGACGTTCTCGAGATCGGGAAGAACCAGCCGGCGCGCGATGTAGTTGTGACCGGCGAGCGTGACCGGGAAGGGCTGCCATTTGTTGCCGATGGCGGCGCGGTGGTGCGCCAGCGCGTCGCGCACGTCCTTGCGCAGGCAATCGACGTGGATATGGAGTTGATTCTGGCTACGACCGTCAATCGAATTGACCGCCAGTGACAGATCGGCGCGCGTGAGTTGCCCGGGCGCCCGCGCTTGGACGAAACGGCGCGCGATCCAGGCATCCTGCATGTAGTCTGGCACGCGC
This sequence comes from Allostellaceae bacterium, assembly GCA_035275845.1. Classification (GTDB taxonomy): domain Bacteria; phylum Pseudomonadota; class Alphaproteobacteria; order ATCC43930; family CGMCC-115725; genus REEB95. The sequence goes on from DATEMD010000015.1 coordinate 935, forward strand.
GGCGAGAGCAGCGCCGCGCTCTCGATGCCGGTGATGCGCGCCGTCGGCAGCACCAGAAACTGGGTGGCGCCGACGCGGTCTTTGAGCACGACATAGCCGCCCGCCAGATCCACCAGCGCGCACGGCGACGGATCGTGCCGGTCGATTTGATTGGGCACGCATTGGTCGTGAACGATGCGCCACAGCGCCATCGGATCGGCATCCGCCCGCGCGGCCGCGAAGGCGAGCGCGAACAACAATAGTGCGGCTAGTCCAAGCCGACGCATCGCGGTACGCGCCTTGTGGCTACAACCCCATGAACGACTTGAACGCATGGAGCCGTTCTGTCCACAGCACGATGTATTCCTCGACGTTGGCGGTGGTGCCGTAGGCGACCCTAGCGTCCATCCCGGCCCACAAGGTGTTGTCGGGCGACATATAGGCGCGCAGGAATTTGTTGCGATTGTTCCAAGCGTTGAGCCGTTCGGGAGTCAATTGTGGATTGCCTTTGGCGTTCGACCAGCCAACTTCGAAATAGACGTCTTGGCAGCGGCCGTTGTGACATTCACCGAAGCTGACGTCGAAACCGATGCCGCCGGTACGGGCATCGATGATCGGTTGACCATCGCTGCCCTGGGTGAGTTTGGGCGCCATTTGGTGTTGCGCCAGAAGCTGCGCCATCTCGGCAGGCGCGATGCCTTGGGCCGGCAACGGCGCCGAAGTAACCAATGCAAAGGCTGGCGCCGTCAGCAGCGCCGTCAGCGCGACGGCGGAAATCAGGACGCGTTGCATGGCTCCCCCTGTATCGATCTCCACGAACTATCGGCCGAAAGCCGACGCGAAATCAATCGATCGTCACCGGACGCGGCGGGCATCTGAACGCCTGAGGATGGCTCCTTAACCCATTCCTGCGGCTCGACTTTCCGGAATCGGGTCACTACGATGCGCCCCCATGACGGGCGAACGCATCTATCTCTACGACACGACGCTGCGCGACGGCGCGCAGACCCAGGGCGTCGATTTCGGCGTGCCCGACAAGATCGCGATTGCGCGCGAGCTTGACCAGCTCGGCATCGATTACATCGAAGGCGGCTGGCCCGGCGCCAATCCGACCGACGATGCGCTGTTTGCGCGGCCGCCAACGCTGGCACGGGCGCGGCTCACGGCTTTCGGCATGACACGCCGCTCGGGCCGCAGCGCGGCCAACGATCCCGGCCTCGCGGCGGTGCTGACGTCGGGCGCGCGCGTCGCGACGCTGGTCGGCAAATGCTGGGATTTCCACACCAAGGTCGCGCTCAACGTCAGTGCCGAGGAAAACCAGGCAATGATCGCGGACTCGGTGGCACACGCCGCGAAAAAGCTCGACGAGGTGATCTTCGACGCCGAGCATTTCTTCGACGGTTACAAGGCCGATCCGAAATTCGCGCTCGGCTGCATTGCGGCGGCGCTCAAGGCCGGCGCGCGCTGGATCGTGCTGTGCGACACCAACGGCGGCACGCTGCCACACGAGATCGAGAAGATCGTCGGCGAAGTGGTGAAGACGGTGCCGGGCGACCGGCTCGGCATCCATTGCCACAACGACACCGAAACCGGCGTCGCCAATTCGCTGGCCGCGGTGCGCGCCGGCGTGCGCCATGTCCAGGGCACGCTCAACGGCCTCGGCGAGCGTTGCGGCAATGCCAATCTGGTCTCGATCATCCCGAGCCTGATGCTCAAGATGGGCTTCAAGACCGGCGTCGATGCCGAGGGCCTGAAGCACTTGACCCACGTCTCGCATTTTCTCGACGAGCGCTTGAACCGCGCACCCGATCGCCACGCCGCCTATGTCGGCGAAAGCGCGTTCGCGCACAAAGGCGGGCTGCATGTCTCGGCGGTGGAGAAGGACCCGCGCTCTTACGAGCACGTCGATCCCGATCTGGTCGGCAATCATCGCCACATTGTGGTCTCGGACCAAGCCGGCAAGTCGAACCTGCTGGCGCGGTTGCGCGAGATCGGCATCGAGGTGAAACCCGACCATCCCAAGCTCGGCGCGTTGCTCGACGACGTCAAAAAGCGCGAATTCGAGGGCTATGCCTACGACGACGCGGGAGCCTCGTTCGAGCTTTTGGCGCGGCGCGCGCTCGACAGCGTGCCGGAATATTTCCGGTTGCAAAGCTTTCGCGTGCTGGACGAGCGCCGCTGGAATGCGCGCGGCGAGCTGATCACGCTGTCCGAAGCGACCATCAGGATCACCGTCAACGGCCAACCGGGCATGACCGTCGCCGAGGGCAACGGCCCGGTCAATGCGCTCGATGCGGCGCTGCGCCAGGCGCTGCTGCCGGCGTTTCCCGAAGTCACCGAGATCCGCCTGACCGATTACAAGGTGCGCATCCTGACGCCGCAGGACGCGACCGGCGCGGTGACACGGGTGATGATCGAGACTACCGACCGCGACGGCTTGGTGTGGTCGACCTGTGGTGTCTCGACCAACGTCATCGACGCGTCCTACAACGCGCTGCACGACTCCCTGACCTACAAGCTCTGGCGCTCAGGCCGGCGAGGCTGACATGGCCGGCACCGATCGGCGCCGGACGCGGCTCTCGGGCGGTCCTGCGATCATCCTGGTCGAGCCCCAGCTCGGCGAGAATATCGGCACCGCAGTGCGCGCCATGTACAATTGCGGCCTCACCGATTTGCGCCTGGTAAAACCGCGCGACGGCTGGCCAAACAAGAGGGCGGTCGCCACCGCTTCGGGCGCCGACACCGTGCTCGACAAGGCGCGGCTTTTCGACTGCGTCGAGGACGCGATCGCCGACCTGCGCCGGGTCTATGCGACGACCGCGCGCGACCGCTACATGGTGAAGCGCATCCTGACGCCGCGGTTCGCCGCCGGCGAAATACGCGCGCTCATGACGGCGGGCGAGGGGTGCGGCATCCTGTTCGGACCGGAGCGCACCGGCCTCGTCAACGAGCACATCGCGCTCGCCGAATGCGTGATCTCGGTGCCGCTCAATCCGGCGTTCTCGTCGCTCAACCTGGCGCAAGCGGTGCTGATCGTTGGCTATGAGTGGTTCGCCGCCAGCGACGAAACACCGCCGGCGCAGATCGCCACCGGCCACTCCAAGCCGGCGACCAAGGACCGGCTTGTCGCCTTCTTCGAGCATCTCGAGGAAGCGCTCGACGACAGCGGCTTCATGCGTAATGCCGAAAAACGGCCGTCGATGGTGCGCAACCTGCGTAACCTGTTCCAGCGCGCGCAGTGCACCGACCAGGAGCTGCGCACGCTGCACGGCGTCATCACCTCGTTCGTTGGCCCGCGCAAGCGCCCCGCAAAAAAGAAGACCTAGCGCCGCCGTCGCTTGTCCATTGCCGCGGGATTGTCTATATCCACGCCATCGGCATGACGCCGATCCGGTCGCAGCCTACCCGGTCAAAACAAGGAGCTCCGATTGAACGACGTGTCTTTGGGCGTGCCGTCAGCCGCGCCCGTCGCGGCCTGAGCCGCCATG
>DATEMD010000016.1:0-2820 GCA_035275845.1 Allostellaceae bacterium
GCGCGCCGGTCTATGCCGCGCTGCTCACCGCGCAGGGCAAATATCTGCACGATTTCTTCGTCGTCGCGCTCGGCGACGCACTTTATCTCGATGGCGAGCGCGCGCGGCTCGGCGACCTGCAACGTCGGCTGTCGCTCTACAGACTGCGCTCCAAGGTGACACTGGCCGATGCGAGCGCGCGCTTTGCGGTCGCGGCGGCATGGGGCGACGGCGCGGCAGCGAAATTGTCTCTTACAGCGGACGCGGCCAAGCCGTTCGCCGGTGGCATCGCCTATGCCGATCCGCGGCTCAGCACGCTCGGCGTTCGATTTCTGATTCCGGTGGGACGCGAGAGCGACATCGCGGCGGCGGGCTTCGCGCGCGCTGACGCCGATGCGTACGACCGGCATCGTCTCGCCCTCGGCGTGCCCGACGGCAGTCGCGACCTCGAAATCGAAAAATCCATCCTGCTCGAAAACGGCTTCGAGGAATTGAACGGCGTCGATTTCGCCAAGGGCTGTTACATGGGCCAGGAGCTGACGGCCCGCACGAAATACCGCGCGCTGATCAAGAAGCGGCTGGTGCCGGTGAAAGTCGACGGACCGATGCCGGCGCCGGGCACGCCGATCATACGCAACGGCGAAGAAGTCGGCGAAATTCATTCGGGCCGCGACGGTACGGCGCTTGCCATGCTCAAGCTCGATGCGCTGGCCGGACCGCTCTCGGCCGGCGCGGCGAAGCTCACACCACAAGCGCCGGAGTGGATGAAGCTCGGCTAGGTTACGCCGTCGTCGCGACCGCTTCTTTGGCGTCTTGTTCGAGCGCCGCCTGCGCGGCGGCCAAGCGTGCGATGGGCACGCGATAGGGCGAGCACGAGACGTAATCGAGCCCGATGTGGTGGCAAAAGCGCACCGACGCGGGGTCGCCGCCGTGCTCGCCGCAGATGCCGAGCTTCAATTTCTTGCGTGCGCGGCGGCCGCGTTCGATGCCGATCTTCATCAGCTCGCCAACGCCTTTCTGGTCGATCGAGACGAAGGGATCGTGCTCGAGCAAGCCCTGACGCAGATAGGCGTCGAGGAAGCTGCCGGCGTCGTCGCGCGACAAGCCGAGGCAGGTCTGCGTCAAATCGTTGGTGCCGAAGCTGAAGAATTCGGCGCTTTGCGCGATCTCTTCGGCGCGCAACACCGCGCGCGGCAGCTCGATCATCGTGCCGGTGAGGTATTTGAGCTTGGCGCCGGTTTCCTTCGCCACCTCGGCGGCGACGCGGTCGGTCATCGCCTTCAACAGATCGAATTCGGCCTTGGTGGCGATCAGCGGATGCATGACCTCCGGCTCCGGCATTTTGCCGGTTTCCTTCGCCACCAGCGCCGCCGCCTCGAAGATGGCGCGCAGCTGCATCTCGTAAATCTCGGGTGCGGTGACAGCCAGCCGGCAGCCGCGATGGCCGAGCATCGGATTGGCCTCGTGCAGCATTTGGGCGCGATGACGGATGGTGGCGAGATCCTTGCCGGTCGCCTTGGCGATCTCCTGCATCTCGGCGTCGGTCTTGGGCAGGAATTCGTGCAGCGGCGGATCGAGCAACCGGATAGTCACCGGCAAGCCGTCCATGATGCGGAACAGCTCGACGAAGTCGCCGCGCTGCATCGGCAGCAGCTTGGCGAGCGCCTTCTTCCGGCCGTCGGAATCGTCGGCCATGATCATCTCGCGCACGGCGACGATGCGCTCGGCCTCGAAGAACATGTGCTCGGTGCGGCACAGGCCGATCCCCTCCGCGCCAAAACGCTTGGCGGTGCGCGCATCGGTTGGCGTGTCGGCGTTGGCGCGCACGCCAGTGGTGCGCACCTTGTCGGCCCAGGCCATGAGCGTCGCGAAATCGCCCGACAGCTCGGGCTGGATCGTCGGTACCGATCCCAGCATGACTTCGCCGGTCGAGCCATTGATGGTGATGGTCTCGCCGGCGTTGATGACCGTGCCCTTGGCGGTGAGCGTCTTGGCGACGTAGTCGACGCGCAGATCGCCGGCACCGGCGACGCAGGCGCGGCCCATGCCGCGCGCCACCACCGCGGCGTGGCTGGTCATGCCGCCGCGCGTGGTGAGGATGCCCTTGGCGGCGTGCATGCCGTGAATGTCCTCGGGGCTGGTCTCGACGCGCACCAAAATCACCGCCGTGCCTTTGGCCGCTTTGGCCTCGGCTTCGTCGGCCGAGAACACGATGATGCCCGAGGCCGCGCCCGGCGACGCTGGCAGGCCGCGCGCCAGGATCACGCGCTTCGCCGCCGGATCGAGCGTCGGATGCAGCAGCTGGTCGAGCGATTGCGGCTCGACGCGGCGCACGGCTTCGTCGCGCGTGATGACGCCGCCGTTGGCGAGGTCGACGGCGATCTTGAGCGCCGCCGGCGCGGTGCGCTTACCGGTGCGCGTTTGCAGCATGTAGAGCTTGCCTTGCTGCACCGTGAACTCGATGTCCTGCATATCCCGATAGTGCGCCTCGAGCTTGTCGCGCACCGCGAGCAGCTCGCCGAAAACCTTCGGCATCTGCTCTTCCATCGCCGGTAGCTTCGACCTGTTCGCGGTCTTGCCGGCAACGGTCAGATGCTGCGGCGTGCGGATGCCGGCGACGACGTCCTCGCCCTGCGCGTTGGCGAGATATTCGCCGTAGAACTCGTTGACGCCGGTCGACGGATTGCGCGTGAAGGCGACGCCCGTGGCGCAATCGTCGCCCATGTTGCCGAACACCATCGCTTGGACGTTGACCGCCGTGCCCCACTCCGCCGGAATGCCGTGCAGCCGGCGATAGGTGATCGCGCGCTGGTTCATCCACGAGCCGAAGACCGCGCCGAT
>DATEMD010000017.1:0-13294 GCA_035275845.1 Allostellaceae bacterium
GACGCCCTTGGCGGTGTACATGAGGCCGTAATTGACGGTGACGTATTTGCGGCCGAAGGCGTCGCCGACGGTGGCGGCGAACAGGCTGAAGATGTCGCCCCAGAACAGGAACACGAGGGCGTCGGTGATGATGAAGGAGAGGCCGGTCGTGCCGAAGAAGCCGAACGCGGCGAGGGCGACCGCCTCGATGCCGAAGGCGATGCACATCATGTTGGCGCGGCCGATATGGTCGGAGATCCAGCCGTTGAGCGGCCGGCCGAGGCCGTTGGTGATGCTGTGCACGCTGAGCGCCATGACGATGGCCGGCGCGGTGATGCCGAAGAGCGTCACCACCTCATCGGCGATGCCGCGCTCATGCGCGATCGGCGAGAGCTGCGCCGCCGACATCAACCCGCCGGCGGCGACCAGGAAGAACATGGCATACATCGTCCAGAAGATCGGCGACCGCAGCGCCTTTCTCGGCGGCTGATCATCGGCACCTTGCCGCGTCTTGATCTTGTCCATCGGCGGCATTTCCTCCGCGCGCGGAGCGCGGATGAACTGCGAGCAGATGACCACGATGCCGCCCAGGATGATGGCGAACACCAGGAAGGTGTGCGCATAGCCGCTCGACTTGATCATGTCGCGGATCGGCGCCACCGTCAGCGCCACGCCGGCACCGAAGCCCGCCGCGGTCAACCCGCCGCACAGGCCGCGCTTATCGGGGAACCACTTGAGGGCATTGCCCACCGAAGTTCCGTACACCGCGCCGCCCGCGAAGCCTGCCAAGCCGCCGCCGACATAGAACTGCCAGAGCTGGGTTGCTTGGGAATCGATGAGCCACGCGAGGAACGTGCCGATGCCGCCGGCCAGGATCATCCACTTCGGACCGATACGGTCGACGATGGCGCCTTCGATGGGCACCAACCAAGTCTCGCACAGGATGAAGATGGTGAAGGCAACTTGGATTTCGGCCTTGGACCAGCCGAACTGCGTGGTAATCGGTCCAACGAACAACGTCCAGGCGTACTGCAAGTTCGCCACGGACGACATGCAGATGATGCCCAAAATCAGTTGGGTCCATCGCCGCGTCGTGAACGACCCTTGGGCCGCCGATGAAGCTTGTGACATTCGATCTTCCTCCCCAGTTATCGCCAGTTTCCTTGGTCCGCCCCGGCGCACCGCCGTGGCATACCTGAGCACTATTTAGTTATGTAGGGCTAACTAAAGTCAATTAGTTTGTCGCGGCTAAGCGTGCGTACGGCCGCTGGCCAGCCATTTCGGAGATGGTGGTAGCCCAGCGTTTTCGCCGAATTCTGCACAGGTACTTAAATACCGTGGCCTGTCGAAACGTTCGGGACGCGTCAGGACAACAGCGCTGCCGGTTTGATCGTTGGTCGTGCCGTTGCGCATATTGAGACCGTCAACGAGTCGAGGAATCCGCACCTTGCCCCTGTGCGCCCGGCGCTGCTTTAGGGTGGTTTCGGGAACCGACAGTGCGTCCTGCCGTCGCAGCCGATCAGACCACGGTTCGAAGCCGCGCCAATCCGGCATTTTCCGCGTCACAATCCAGATAGACCAGGAATTTTGCTAGGCGGCGCCCCCAGGACCGTCCTATAAACCGCCGTCCCGCGAGCCGGGATACGTCGGCTTTAGAGCTTCACGAAGAACCACAACCTTGGTCATCACGACACGGTCGCTTTACCAACACCGCTCCGCGGCGATGCGTCGCGGCACGCGCCAAGCCGAGATAACCGGCACTTGGCGCCATCGGTGCACGCGACAAGTGTTGACGGCTAACGGCTTGAGGTATTCAAAGACGCTGTATTGAAGACGGGGGATTTGTCCGGATGCTTGGCCCGCAGGGCCGCTCTGGGCTGACGGGAAAAATTCACAAGGGCGATGGAAATGGACGCAGCAGCAGCGATCACCGATGGCTTTCACCTGGTGGTGGATGGCCTCAAACTCAACGGCGTTGACACGATCTACACGGTCGCCGGCATTCCGATCACCGACCTGTTGCGCCTAGCGCACACCGAGGGCATGCGGGTGTACGGCTTCCGGCACGAGCAGAACGCCGGTAACGCCGCTGCCATCGCCGGCTTCCTCACCCAGAAGCCGGGCATCTGCATGACGGTTTCCGCGCCGGGCTTCCTCAACGGCCTCGTCGCCCTCGCCAACGCCACCACCAACTGCTTCCCGATGGTGTTGATCAGCGGCTCGAGCGAGCGCCACATCGTCGATCTCGAACAAGGCGATTATGAAGAAATGGACCAGATGGCGGCGGCCAAGCCGTTCGCCAAGGCGTCCTATCGCGTCAACCGCGTCGAAGACATCGGCGTCGGCATTGCGCGCGCGATCCACGCCGCGTCGTCGGGCCGTCCGGGCGGTGTCTATCTCGACCTGCCGGCGGCCGTGCTCGGTTCGAGCCTCGAACTCTCGGCCGGCAAGAAGTCGCTGTTCAAAGTGGTCGATGCGTCACCGGCTTCGATTCCTTCGGCTGAATCCATCACGCGCGCGCTCAATCTGCTGAGCAAGGCCGAGAAGCCGCTCATTCTCCTCGGCAAGGGCGCAGCCTACGCGCAAGCCGACAAGGACATCCGTGCCTTCGTCGAGAAGACCGGCATCCCCTATTTGCCGATGTCGATGGCCAAGGGCCTGCTGCCGGACGACCACGCACAATCGGCGGCCGCGGCACGCTCTTTCGCACTCAAGAACGCCGACGTCGTCATGCTGGTCGGCGCGCGCCTCAACTGGCTCCTGTCGCACGGCAAGCCGCCGACGTGGAATCCGAACACACGCTTTATCCAGGTCGACATCGCGGCGAACGAGATCGACAGCAACCGGCCGATCGAAGCGCCGGTCGTCGCCGACATCAAGTCGGCCATGGCGGCGTTCCTCGCCGCGCTGAAGCCCGGCCAGATCAAGCCGTCGGCGGCCTGGCTCAGCGGCATCGCCGAGCAGAAGCAGAAGAACGTCGACAAGATGGCGGCGCGTCTCAACGCCGACCCGACGCCGATGAATTTCTCCAGCGCACTACGCGCCGTGCGCAACGCGCTCAGCAGCCGTCCCGACGTCTACGTCGTCAACGAAGGCGCCAACACGCTCGACTTCGGCCGCAACATCCTCGACATGAAGGAGCCGCGGCATCGCCTGGACAGCGGCACCTGGGGCGTCATGGGCATCGGCATGGGTTATGCCGTCGGCGCCGCGACGGTCAGCGGCAAGCCGGTCGTCGCCATCGAAGGCGACAGCGCCTTTGGCTTCTGCGGCATGGAGATCGAGACGATCTGCCGCTACAACCTGCCGGTGACCACGGTCATCTTCAACAACAACGGCATCTATCGCGGCGACGCGCCGGGTACCCCGTATTCACCGACCGGCCTCTACAACAACGCGCGCTACGACAAGATGATCGAGGCCTTCGGCGGCGTCGGCCGTCACGTCGAAAAGTCGGCGGATCTGCAGCAGGCGGTGAGCGAAGGCATTGCCTCCGGCAAGCCGACGCTGATCAACGCCGTGATCGACCCGCAAGCCGGCACCGAAAGCGGCCACATCACCAACCTCAACCCGAAGAGCGCGCTGCACAAGTAAGGCAGCGCGCGGCGGCCGGCCGCGTCAGCGCTGAACGCCGAGCTGCTTCTTGGCTTCGGCCAAGCAGCGGTCGAGCTCGAGCCGGATGCGCGCGGTGTCGAGCGTCAGGCCGACGCCCTTCGCTTTGAAATCGGCTTCGATCTTGGCAAGCACGGCCTCGTCGCCGTGCTTGCCGAAAGCCGCCGTCATCAATTCGCGTGCATAGTTCTCGGCGGCGTCGCCGCCGAGGCCGAGCTTGTCGGCCGCCCACAGGCCGAACAGGTGATTGCGCCGGGCACGCGCCTTGAAGGCGAGTTCCTGTTCGTGGTGGAACTTCGCCTCTTCGCCTTTTCCGCGATCTTCGAAACTTGTCATAGGCCAGAGCTTAACGCCTGCCGCGGCGCTACACAAAGCGTGTGCGCCGGTCCATCATCGCGGCCGCATGTGCACCTTTGTCATCCTGCGCCGGCCGGGCGACGATTGGCCCGTGGTCGTCGGTGCCAATCGCGACGAAATGATCGGCCGCCCCTGGCAGGCGCCGGCCCGCCATTGGCGCGACCGGCCCGAGGTCCTGGCGGGTCTCGACGAGCTTGCCGGCGGCTCGTGGTTCGGCGTCAACGATCACGGCCTGTTGGCCGGCATTCTCAACCGGTTTGGCTCGCTCGGACCTGCGCCCGGCGTGCGTTCGCGTGGCGAGCTGGTGCTTGAGGCGCTCGACCACGCCGACGCGGCGGCAGCGGCGCACGCGCTGGCCGCGCTCGACCCCAAGGCCTATCGCACCTTCAACCTGATCCTCGCCGACAACCGCGAAGCCTTCTGGCTCAAGCACGCCGATCCATCCGGCACGCAACCGCTCGAACTGCGTGAAATCAAGCCCGGCCTGGCGATGATCGCGGCGGGCGACCTCGACGATGAGACGCCGCGGCTCAAACGCTACCGGCCGCTGTTCGAGCAGGCCCGTGCGCCCGATCCCGACGCCGGCGACTGGTCGGCCTGGGAAAAGCTCCTGGCCGACGACCGGCCCGACCCGACCGACGGCGCCGCCAACGCCATGCGCTTCCTGACGCCCGAAGGCTTCGGCACGGTGTCGAGCGCGTTGGTCGCCCTGCCCGCGCCCGGCCAGCGCAAGCCGAAATTCCGCTTCATAGCCTGGCAGCCGCAGCCGACATCCTGGCGTGACATTCCGGTGTGATTTGCCTGTGAACGACTCGGCACCGGTCGGTGCGCCGACGTTGGCGTGGCCGGTCCTGCTTGCTATATAAAGTCTTGCCTCTCTTTTTCCGCCGAGGCGGTCATGAACCGACGCAAACAGATCTATGAAGGCAAGGCCAAGGTGCTGTTCGAGGGCCCGGAGCCGGGCACCCTTGTGCAGTATTTCAAGGACGACGCCACTGCCTTCAACAACCAGAAGAAAGGCACGATCACCGGCAAGGGCGTGCTCAACAACCGCATCAGCGAATACCTGATGCTGCGCTTGGCCGAGATCGGCGTGCCGACGCATTTCGTCCGCCGGCTCAACATGCGCGAGCAGCTGGTCAAGCAGGTGCAGATCATCCCTGTCGAAGTTGTGATCAGGAATGTCGTCGCCGGCTCGCTCGCCAAGCGCTTCGGGCTCGAGGAAGGCGCGGCGCTGCCGCGCTCGGTGGTCGAGTATTATTACAAGAAGGACGAACTCGGCGATCCGATGGTGTCGGAAGAGCACATCACCGCCTTCGGCTGGGCGTCGACGCAGGATCTCGACGACATCATGCAGCTCTCGCTGCGCGTCAACGACTTCCTCACCGGCCTGTTCCTCGGCATCGGTATCCGCCTGATTGATTTCAAGCTCGAGTTCGGCCGGCTCTATGACGGCGACGAGATGCGCATCGTGCTCGCGGATGAGATCAGCCCCGATAATTGCCGGCTGTGGGATTTGAAGACCAACGAGAAACTCGACAAGGATCGCTTCCGCCGTGATCTCGGCAAGGTCGAGGAGGCGTATCAGGAAGTGGCACGCCGGCTCGGCCTGTTGAACGAACCCGCGCCCGGCGACGTGCGCGCGCCGCAGATCGTGCAATAGTGGTGAAAGCGCGCGTCCAGATCATGCCCAAGACGGGCGTGCTCGATCCGCAAGGCAAGGCGATCTCGCACGCCCTCGCCTCGCTTGGCTTCAACGGCATCGGCGAAGTGCGCCAGGGCAAGGTCATCGATCTCGAGCTGAACGAGAGCGATCCGGCCAAAGCCAAGCGCGCGGTCGAAACGATGTGCGAGAAGCTGCTCGCCAACACGCTGATCGAAAGCTACCGCGTCGAGATTCAGAACTAAGATCCGCACGCTTCTTGTGAGGCGCGTGGCATGAGCGGTCCTCTCTCCGGCAAGCGTATCGCGGTTCCCGAAAGCCGCGAGCTTGATCTGTTCGCCCGCATGCTCGAAGAGCAAGGCGCACAAACGCTGCGCTGTCCGTTGGTCGCGATCCGCGACTTGGACGATCCGGCGTCGGCCGAAGCCTGGCTTCGGCGCCTGATCGCCGGAAAATTCGACGATCTGATTTTGCTCACCGGTGAAGGCCTGCGGCGCCTCATCGGGATCGCTCAGCGCGCCGGCATCGAAGCACCGGTCATCGCCGGGCTCGGCAAGCTGCGCACCGTCACGCGCGGGCCGAAACCGGTGCGGGCGTTGCGCGAGCTTGGCCTCAAGGCCGGCTTGAGCGCCGCAGAGCCGACGACCGCGGGCATCATCGCCACGCTGGTGCGTGAGAACCTGATGGGCCGCACCATCGGCGTGCAGCTCTATCCCGGCAATCCCAACACACCGTTGCTCGATTTTCTTGCACAGGCCGGTGCAGCAGCCGATCCGGTTCTGCCCTATGCCTACGCCAGCGACGCCGACGCGGATCGCGTCGCCGAACTCATCGGCGCGATGGCCGACGGCGCGCTCGACGTCATCGCCTTCACCGGTTCAATGCAGATCGAGCGCCTGGCCGAGGTTGCCCGCGCGCGCGGCCTCGACGCTCAACTGCGTGACGGATTGGCGCGCATCAAAATCGCCGCGATCGGTCCCGTGGTGAGCGCCGCCGTCGAAAAAGCTGGCGGCCGCGTCGCAATCACACCGGCGGGCGAATTGTTTCATCTCAAGCCGCTGGTCAATGCGATCGTCGGCGCGCTCGGCGATAAGGCGCGTTTGCAATAAAACTGAAACGGCTTCGTCATATTCGCCGAGTTCTTTTCGTTTGTGTTTCAAACGCGACGAAAAATCGCGCAACAGAAAGCGGAATCCACCGTCTATTCAGGAAGAATTAGCGGTTCGGCCCCTAGCGTCCGGCCGTCACCAACGGATTCCTGCGGATGTTATCGCCGTCCCCCCTGCCCGCCCTGCCCGACGACAGCGGCCATTCCAAATTGGCCGACGTTCTGCTCGACATCGTGCCGGTCGCGCCGGAGACGACGAACGCCGCAGTCTACGAGCGCTTCCGCATCGACGCCGAGCTGATCTCCATTCCGGTCGTTGCCGGCGATAAGCCCGTTGGCCTGATCTTCCGCACCGCGTTCTTGTCGAGCCTTGCACACAAATACGGCAATGCGCTCTACGCCGACAAGTCGGTGACACATCTGATGGATGCACAGCCGCTGATCGTCGACCACGCGATGAGCGTCGACGAGCTCGAGACGATTATCGCCAACGAGAAGCCATCGGCGCTGCGAAGCGGCTTCATCGTTACGCGCGACGGCCGCTACGCCGGCGTCGGGAGTGCGCTGTCGCTGCTGCGACTCAGCATGGCGCGCACGCAACGCCGCAACCGCCAGCTCGAATACGCGCGTAGCCGCGCCGAAGCGGCAAACGAGGCCAAGTCGCAATTCCTCACCATCATGACGCACGAGCTGCGCACGCCGCTCAACGCCATCATCGGCTTTACCGATCTGATGCAGAGCGGCACCTTCGGCAAGATCGAGCCGGTGCGCTATGGCGGCTACATCACCGACATCAACAACGCCGGCAACCATCTCCTGTCCATCATCAACGACGTGCTCGACATGGCCAAGATCGAGCAAGGCAAGATGGTGCTCCAGGACGAGCCGGTCGACGTCAAGTCGTTGATCGATACGGTGCTGCGGATGGTCAGCGAGCGCGCCCAAGCCGGCCGCGTGTCGCTGTCGAGCGAGTTGCCGGCGGAGAGGGTCACGTTCAGCGCCGATCAGCGGGCGCTGCGCCACATTCTGCTCAACCTGCTATCGAACGCGATCAAATTCACGCCGGCCGGCGGCGACATCGCGGTGCGACTGGTGCTGTTGCCGGACGGCGGCGTCGAATTGGCGGTCGCCGATACCGGCATCGGCATGACGGAAGAGCATGTCGCGGTCGCGCTGACCCCCTTCGCCCAGGTCGAGAACGCCTATACCCGCAAATACGAGGGCACCGGCCTCGGCCTGCCGCTGGTCAAGTCGCTGGCTGAATTGCACGGCGCCAAACTGGCGATCGAGAGCCGGCTTGGCGCTGGCACGGTCGTGCGCATCGGTTTTGGTGCGGCGCGGGTGCTTGAGCCGGCAGCGCGGCCGGCGCACGTCAGTCTGCTCGCCCGCGCGTCGTAACGTCACGCCGAGTCGCCGCCTGCCGGCCTTGATCGGCCGCACGCCGCGGGCTATCTCAAGGGCGTATTCCGCGCCCGAGGCCGCCCGTCCATGCAAGCCGCGATCATCCTGTTCCCTGGCTCGAATCGTGAGCAGGACGTGCACGACGCGCTGCATCGCGCGACCGGCACGGCGCCGCTCAAGGTCTGGCACCGCGACACCGACTTGCCCAAGGCCGACCTCATCGTCATTCCCGGCGGCTTTTCCTACGGCGACTACCTGCGCTGCGGCGCCATGGCGGCACACTCGCCGATCATGCGCGAGGTCAAGGCGCGCGCCGACGCCGGCACGCCGGTCCTCGGCATCTGCAACGGCTTCCAGATCATCACCGAAGCCGGCCTCCTGCCCGGCGTGTTGCTGACCAACCGCACGCTGCGCTTCCACTGCAAGGACGTGCATCTGCGCGTCGAGACCAGCCAGAGCGTCTACACGCGGCGTTACAACGCCGGCCAGGTGATCCGCGTGCCGGTGGCGCATCACGACGGCAATTATTTCGCCGATAAGGACACGCTCGACCGGCTCGAAGGCGAAGGCCGCGTCGCCTTCCGCTATTGCAGCGAGGCCGGCGAAATCGTCGACCAGGCCAACGACAATGGCTCGGCACGCGCCATCGCCGGCATCCTCAACGCGAAGCGCAACGTGCTTGGATTGATGCCGCATCCCGAAGACGCGACCGATCCGCTGTTAGGTGGCACGGACGGCCAGGGCTTCTTCGCCTCGCTCGCCGAGGCGCTGGCGTGAGTCCGGACACCGGTGCGGAAACCGCGGCGACCCTCGACCAGGCGCGGCAGTTCGGTCTTTCCGAGGAAGAATTCCAGCGCGCCTGCCGCATCATGGGTCGCACGCCCAATTTCACCGAACTCGGCATCTTTTCGGTGATGTGGTCGGAGCATTGCTCCTACAAATCGTCGAAGGTCTGGCTCAAGAAACTGCCGACGACCGGCGCGCGTGTCATCTGCGGCCCGGGCGAGAACGCCGGTGTCATCGACATCGGCGACGGCGACGCCGCGATCTTCAAGATGGAGAGCCACAACCACCCGTCGTTCATCGAGCCCTATCAGGGCGCGGCGACCGGCGTCGGCGGCATCTTGCGCGATGTCTTCACCATGGGTGCACGGCCCATTGCGAACCTGAACGCCTTGCGTTTTGGCAGTCCGGATCATCCCAAGACCCGGCACCTGATCGACGGCGTGGTGCGCGGCATTGGCGGTTACGGCAACTGCGTCGGCGTGCCGACGGTCGGCGGCGAGTGCAATTTCCATCCAAGCTACAACGGCAACATTCTGGTCAACGCGATGACCGTGGGATTGGCCCGCGCCGACCGGATCTTCTATTCAGCCGCCGCCGGACCGGGCAATCCGGTGATCTATGTCGGCGCCAAAACCGGCCGCGACGGCATCCACGGCGCCACCATGGCCTCGGCGGAATTCAGCGAGGATAACGAAAGCAAACGGCCGACGGTGCAGGTCGGCGATCCGTTCACTGAAAAGCTCTTGATCGAGGCCTGTCTCGAGTTGATGGAATCCGACGCCATTGTCGCCATCCAGGACATGGGCGCGGCCGGCCTCACCTCGTCGTCGGTCGAGATGGCCGGCAAAGGCGGACTTGGCCTCGAGCTCGCGCTCGACCAAGTACCGACGCGCGAAGAGAAAATGAGTCCCTACGAGATCATGCTCTCCGAAAGCCAAGAGCGCATGCTGATGATCCTCAAGCCCGAACGGCAGGAGCTTGCGCGGCGGATTTTCGACAAATGGGAATTGGACTTCGCCGTCATCGGCCGCGTCACCGAGAGCGGCCGACTGGTGCTGACCATGAACGGCCGCACAGTGGCCGACATGCCGGTCGGGCCCCTGGTCACTGAGGCGCCGTTATACGAACGGCCGTGGACGCCGACGCCCCCCTTGCCCGAAATCGCCGCGCAGAGCGTCGAGGCGCGCGAGCCGATCGCGGCGCTCAAGACGCTCATCGCCTGCCCCGACCTCGCCTCGAAGCGTTGGATCTGGGAGCAATACGACCATCTGGTGATGGGCCACACCGTGCAACGGCCGGGCGGCGATGCCGCGGTCGTGCGCATTCCCGGCCGCAACAAGGCGCTGGCGCTCGCCACCGATTGCACGCCGCGCTATTGCGCCGCCGATCCGAAGCGTGGCGGCGCGCAAGCCGTGGCCGAGAATTGGCGTAACCTCACCGCGGTCGGCGCGCTACCGCTCGCCATCACCGACAACATGAATTTCGGCAATCCCGAACGGCCCGAGATCATGGGTCAATTTGCTCTCTCTATCGAGGGAATGCGGGAGGCGTGCGTCGCGCTCGACTATCCGGTCGTGTCGGGCAACGTCTCGCTCTACAACGAAACCAACGGCAGCGGCATTCTGCCGACGCCGGCTATCGGCGGCGTCGGTCTTATCGAGGATGTCGCCAAGAGCGTGTCGCTCGGTTTCAAGCACGAGGGCGAGATCATCGTCGTCATCGGCCAGACCAAGGGCTGGCTCGGCCAGTCGCTCTATCTGCGCGAATTGCTGGCGCGCGAGGACGGTGCGCCGCCGCCGGTCGATCTCAAGGCGGAGCGGCGGAACGGCGATTTCGTCCGCGCGCAAATCCGTGCCGGCGCGGTGTCCGCCTGTCACGACGTATCGGACGGCGGGCTCCTTGTCGCCGTCGCGGAAATGGCCATGGCCTCCGGCGTCGGTGCGACGCTGTCGGCGCCGCAGGATCAGCCGGCGCATGCGTTCTGGTTCGGCGAGGATCAGGCGCGCTACGTGCTGACATGCCGCAGCGCCGACCCGCTGCTCCAGGCGGCGCAAAAGGCCGATATCCCTGCCCGCGTTGTGGGAAAGACCGGCGGCACCGCGTTGACACTGGCGGGGGGCAATGCCATATCCGTGCCGGATTTGAAGCGCCTCAATGAGGCGTGGCTGCCCGCCTACATGGCGCAATAGGAACACGAATGGCGCTCGACGCGGCGACGATCGAAAGACTGATCAAGGACGGGTTGCCGGGCGCGCGCGTCACCATCGAGGATCTGCGTGGCGACGGCGATCATTATGCCGCGCTCGTCGTCTCGCCCGCGTTCAAAGGCAAGACGCGGATACAGCAGCACCAGATGGTCTATGCCGCGCTGCAAGGCCGCATGGGCAACGAATTGCACGCGCTGGCGCTCCAGACCAGCGCACCCGAGGAATAACCGCGTTCAGCACGAGGACACGATGACCACCGACGCCACCGTTACCGATCGCATCAAGCAGGATATCGCCGACAACACCGTCGTGCTCTTCATGAAGGGCACGCCAGTGTTCCCGCAATGCGGCTTCTCCGCTCGCGTCGTGCAGATCCTCACCCAGATGGGGGTCAAGTTCAAAGGCATCGACGTGCTCGCCGATCCGGCGATCCGTCAGGGCATCAAGGAATTCTCGAGCTGGCCAACGATTCCGCAGCTCTACGTCAAGGGCGAGTTCGTCGGCGGTTGCGACATCATCAGCGAGATGTACGAAAACGGCGAGCTCAAGCAGGTGCTCGCCGACAAGGGCGTCGCGACCCGGGCATAGGCCCTTTGGTGCGGACATCGCGTCATGCGTAAACTCGCGTTCGCAGCCGTATTGATCCTCGCAGCGTTTCCGGCGCGGGCGCAAAACGATGCGGGCGCCGCCAAGCAGTGCGGCAGTCACAATCCCGATCAGGCGATTATGGGCTGCACTCAGCTCATCCAGACGCAGCACCAGACCAAGGAGATGCTGGCGTTCGCCTACAACGACCGTGCCTGGGCCTATCATCAGATCGGCAAGGACGACGACGCCTTGCGCGACGTCAACATGGCACTCGTCTTGGTGCCGAAAAACGCCGCGGTGATCGAAACGCGGGCCGAGATTTACGAAAAGCTCGGCAAGCACGATCAGGCGGTTGCCGACTACCGCGCCGCGCTCGAACTCGATCCCCAAATGAAGCAGGCCAGCGACGGCCTGAAACGGCTCGGCGCGAAGCCGTAGAACGTCGCGATCACGCGTCGAACTGAAACGCCGCCATGCTCATGCTGCCGAGCGTGAAGCCCTGGTTGAGGCGCGTAACCTTCGGATGGTCGCCAGCGGCGCCATAAGCGACAAAGATCGGCAGGAAATGCTCGGGCGTCGGCTGCGCACGCTTGGCTTCGGGCGCAGTGACCTCCCAATCGAGAAAATCCTTCTCCTTGCCGGCAACGAGCGTCGCCGTTAGCCAATCGTCGAAATCCTTGGCCCACGCGGGCGTCGGGCCGCCGTTGCGCGCCATTTCGCGCAAATTGTGCACCGCGCCGCCGGTCGCCAGGAGCAACACGCCCTCGTCTTTCAGCGGCTGCAATGCCTGGCCGAGCCGGACGTGCCAGCGTGCGTCGCGCTGCGGCTGAACCGAGAGCT
The DNA here is from genome assembly GCA_035275845.1 of Allostellaceae bacterium. Lineage (GTDB taxonomy): Bacteria > Pseudomonadota > Alphaproteobacteria > ATCC43930 > CGMCC-115725 > REEB95. The sequence goes on from DATEMD010000017.1 coordinate 12,542, forward strand.
GCGCCACCGGTACGTCGGCATTCGGATACATGTTCTGCAAAGGAACCCAGGCGCCGTGATCGAGGCCACGCTGGGCGTCGATTTGCACCGGGATCGACACCGCCTCAAGCAGTGAAACCACGCGATCGGCGAGCGCCGGTGCGCCTGGCGCGTCATAGCGGACGCGATAGAGCGCTTCGGGAAAGCCGTAGAAATCGTGGATCGTCTCGTTGTACGGCGGCGCGTTGACGGTCGGCTCGCGCGTCGTCCAATGCGCCGAAACCGCCAGCACGGCGTTTGGCCGCGGCAACTCGCGGCCGAGCTTCTTCCAGAACTCGCCGGTGGCGCCAGGATCGACCGCCAGCATCGGCGAACCGTGCGAAACGAAGATCGTGGGAAACGAACGGGTCATGCGCCCCTATGTAGGCAGCGACCACTTTAGCGGCAACCGCGTCACGGACATGGCCGCCCGCGACAAACGCTGGCCCCAGAAACGGCGAAGGACGCGAACTGAGTTCGCGTCCTTCCCTGTAGACCTCCGCGCTAACGTTTGGTGGCGCGGCGGCGTTGATTGCGGCGCTTCGCTTTCACCTTGCCCTTGCGCTTGTTCGCGCGGACCGTTTTGCTCGACTTACTTGTACGCTTGACTCGTTTAGCCACGCATTTCCTCCAAAAATAAAAATTGCCACGGCGCGATTATAACAGAATGCAACCTCAATCAGGCCAGCGAAAGACGCGTCGGCACCGAGTCGAAGCGACTTGAATCGCGAGTCG
>DATEMD010000018.1:0-24348 GCA_035275845.1 Allostellaceae bacterium
ACCTTCACCACCGGCCGCATCAACATGCTGATGACCGCCATCCGCGGCTCGACCGCGTCGGGCACGAACGGCTAGAGGTCCGCTCATGTCGCTGTTTTCCGTGTTCTTGATCTCCGGTTCCGGCATGTCGGCCGAGACCGAGCGGCTGTCGGCGATCGCCAGCAACATCGCCAACGCCGACAGCGCTGCCAATTCGTCCGGTCAGCCCTATCGCGCGCGCGAAGTGGTTTTCGCGGCAACGCCGATTGCCGACAGCGACGGCGGTGATGGTGGCGTCAACATCAGCGTCGGCGGCGACAACCAAGCAGCGGCCGCCGGCACGTCGGGCGTGCATATCGCCGGCGTCGTCGAAAGCCAGCAACCGCTGAAGCAGGTTTACGATCCGAGCAGTCCGTACGCCGACGGCAATGGCTACGTCCAGATGCCCAACGTCAATCCAGTGGACGAGATGGTGAACATGATTTCCGCGACGCGGAACTATCAGGCCAATCTCGACGCCTTCAACGTCGCCAAAACGCTGGCGTTGAAAACCTTATCGATCTGATCGCGCCGCGCAGGAGGACATTGCAATGATCGGAAGCGCCATGCCGGTAAACGTCACCAATCTTCCCACCGGCACCCAGCTGCCCTCGGCGTCGAATAGCACCAGCGGCAGCAACACGACGTTGAACCAGAACGATTTCTTCCGGTTGATGACGACGCAACTCGAATCGCAGGATCCGCTCAATCCGATGAATAGCGACCAGTATGCCGCTGAGCTGGCGGCATTTTCGACCGCCAGCGGTGTGCAGCAGTTGCAGACGACGGTGAGCGGCATCGGCCAGCAGATCGCATCGACCGCCGGCATCCAGGCATCGAGCCTGGTCGGTCATGACGTCGCGGTCAGCGGCAATTTATTGGCCTTTGCGGGCAGCGGCTCGGCACCGGGCGCGTTCAACCTCGCGTCGTCGGCCGCCAACGTGACCGTGACGGTCAAGGACGGCAACGGCAATCAAGTCGCGAGCATCAATCTCGGTCCGCTCAACGCCGGCATCCAGAACTTTACCTGGAACGGCGCAAAGACCGGCGGCGGCACCGCCGCGGCCGGCGCCTACACCTTCCAGATCAACGCGCTCGACACCAAGGGCAACGCTATCACGGTCGCGCCCTACGCCGTGGTGCCGGTCGCCGGCGTCACGCTCAACGGCCAAAACGGTCCCATCGTCAGCCTTGCTGGCGGCCTCGGGTCCGTGACGCTCAACCAAATCCATCAGATCTACTGAAATCCCGAATCAAGCCGAAAGCCACGGAGGACCTGAACCATGTCGCTCAATACCGAATTGATGGGCATCAACGCCGCCCAGACCAGCATCGACACGATCGGCAACAACATCGCCAACATGAACACCGAGGGCTTCAAGGGCTCGAAAATGGAGTTCGCCGACCTCATCGGCACTTCGCTCGAAGGCACGTCGGGCAACACGCTGACGCCGGGTCAGGGCGTGGTCGCCTCGAACCTCTCGCAACTCTTCACCGAGGGCACGATTTCGCAGACCGGCAATCCGCTCGATCTGGCGATCAACGGCCAAGGTTTCTTCCAGATGCAGACGGACCAAGGCATCGAGTACACCCGCGCCGGCTCGTTCCAGGTTAACACCAACGGCTTCGTCATCGATCCGGCGGGCAACAAGCTGATGGGCTATACCACGGCCGGCAGCGGCGCCGCGCTCGGCGCCGTTGGCGACTTGCAAGTCAGCCGTTCGACCTTGCCGGCGACGGCGACTTCGACGCTCGGTCTCAACGTCACGCTGCCCACCACCGACACGGCGATCGCGGCGGCATTCAATCCGTCGAATGCATCGACTTACGACGAAAGCACCGCCACCACCGTCTACGACAGCGTCGGCACCGGCTACACCCTGACCAGCTATTTCACGCGGGTGAGCGGCAGCGGCACGCCCGACAAATGGCAGGTCGACTGGCAGCTCACCGATTCAACCGGCAAGGCCCTTGCTTCGGGCACGGGACCGCGGCTCACCTTCAGCAGTGCCGGCGCGCTGACCGGCGCGACATCCGGCGCGGGCACGACCGTGTCGGTGCCGACGGCGAAGCTGCCCGATGGCGCGTCGCCGCTTAATGTCACGTACAATTTCTCCGGCACGACGCTGTCGAGCCAGACCTTCGGCGTCAACGCGATCGCCAACAACGGCAACAGCGCCGGCACCTTCACCGGCATTCAAATCAGCTCCACCGGCCAGATCATCGGCCAATATTCAAACGGCCAGAGCAAGGCATTCGGAACCATCGCGCTAGCCAATTTCGAGAACCCGCAAGGCCTGACGCCGATGACCGGCACGTTCTGGCAGGCGACGCTGGCATCGGGTCCGGCGCTGCTCGCCGCGCCGAACACGCAAGGTCTCGGCACGCTGCAATCCGGCGCGCTCGAAGGATCGAACGTCGACCTCTCGACCCAGCTGGTCAGCCTCATCGTCGCGCAGCAAGCTTTCCAGGCCAACGCGCAGGCGATCAACTACGAGCAGCAGAACATCCAGCATCTGCTCAACATCCAGTAACCGGGGCCACGCCGCGATGAGCGATCAGCTGATCTATCTGCTGATGACCGGCATGAATTCGATTCAGGATCGGATGACCGCCTCGACCAACAACTTGGCCAACGTCGGCACCACCGGCTTCAAGGCGCAGCAGCCGGCGTTCGAAGCGGTGCCGTTCTACGGCCAGGGGCTGCCCAATCGTGCCGCCGTCGTGACGCAGGAGGAGCAGCCGAACTTCGCATCGGGACCGATCCAGGTCACGGGGCGGCCGCTCGACGTCGCCGTCAACGGTCCGGGTTGGATCGGCGTCCAGGCGCCGGACGGCACGACCGCTTACACGCGCGATGGTTCTCTGTACATCGCGCCGTCTGGGGCCTTGGAGATCGCGGGCGGTCATCCCGTGCTGGATCAGGGCGGCAACCCGATCGTTCTGCCGCCGATGAGTCAAATCACGATCGGTGCCGACGGTTCGATCTCAGGCGTGCCGCAGGGTCAACAGCCCGATCAGATCATGGTCCTCGCGCGCATGGGTCTCGCCAATCCGCCGGCACAAGACATGAAACGGCGTCCCGACGGACTGTTTCAGAACAGCAACGGCAAGTTCACCGTCGACGGCAACGTGACGCTGCAAGTCGGCGCGCTCGAAGGCAGTAACGTCAGTTCGGTCGGCGTCATGGTCGACATGATCAAGAACACGCGCTTGTTCCAAATGCAGACGCAAATGCTCCACTCGGTTGCAACGATGGGCGCGGGCGGTCAAAGCCCGCTCACGCTGCAATAGATGCGTATCGGGCAACACATCAATCAGAGGACATCATGATTCAATCTTTGGCGATCGTCCGCACCGGGCTCGAAGGCGAGCAAACCAAGATGGACGTCATCGCGAACAACCTGGCCAATCTCAACACCGCCGGCTTCAAGCAGATCCGGCCGGTTTTCCAGGATCTGCTGTATCAGAACGCGACCCAGGCGGGCGGCTTTACCTCGCAGAACACCAATTATCCGTCCGGCTTGCAGACCGGCACCGGCGCCAACGTCATCGCCACCGAACCCATCATCACGCAGGGCGGTTTGCAGCAGACCGGCAACGCGCTCGACGCCGCCATCAACGGCAATGGCTATTTCCAGATTCTCATGCCATCGGGCACGGTCGCCTATACGCGCGACGGCAGCTTTGCGCTCAACGCCCAAGGCCAAGTGGTGACCGCGAACGGCTACCAGCTTCAGCCGCCGATCACGATCCCGCCGGGCGCACAGTCGGTCACCATCGGTACCGACGGCACCGTCAGCGTCCAGCTTCAGGGTCAGTCGACGCCGACGCAGATCGGTCTCGTCCAGCTCGCCAGTTTCATCAATCCGGCCGGCTTGCAATCGATCGGCAACGACCTCGCGATCCAGACGCAATCGTCCGGCTCGCCGACGCCGGGGAAGGGCGGAAGCAACGGGCTTGGCACGATCCAGCAAGGCTATCTCGAATCCTCCAACGTCTCGGTGGTCAACGAGATGGTCGACATGATCGAGACCGAACGCGCCTACGAGCTCAACACTCAGGCGGCGAAGAACGTCAACGACATGCTCGGGTTCCTCAACAACACGACGGCGTGAGCGAACGATGCGTCGGGTTTCCGCACTGGTCACGTTGGCCGTGCTCGGCGCCGGCCTTGGCGGTTGCGAGCAGCCGCCCGGCCATTTGCCGATGGCGACGACGGCGCTTGGCCCGTTGCCGGGCGACCAAGGCGAGCAGCTTCCGGCCACCAACGGCGCCATCTATCAGACGACGGCCGAAGGCAATGGCGGCCTGGAGCTGTTTCAGGATCATCGCGCCTATCAGGTCGGCGACATCATCACCGTCGCAATCGCACAGAGCGCCGCGGCCAGCAAGAACGTCAGCCAGAACATCGGCCGCAGCGACAGCATCAACAGCACGGTCGGCAACTTCTTCGGCGTGCCGCTGGCGTTCGGCCGCAGCCACGACAACGGCACGACGGTGAACAAATTCAATCCGAACCTTTCCTACAACAGCGCCAACTCGCTCAAGGGCAGCGGCGCGACCGCGCAAAGCGACAGCGTCATCACCACGGTTTCGGCGATGGTGCAGCACATCCGGCCGAACGGTGACCTGGTCATCAAGGGCGAGAACGTGGTCCAGCTCGTTGGCGGCAAGGAATACATCCGCATCGCCGGCGTGGTGCGGCCGGAAGACATTTCCAGCAACACCGTGTCGTCGACCCGCATGGCCGAGGGCTACATCGAGTTCAGCGGCGACGGCGAAACCTATCTGGCGCCGAAAATGGGATTCCTCCAGCGCCTGTTCATGACGGTCAGTACGCTATGGCCCGATTTCTAGCCCTGATCGCCGCCGCCTTTCTGCTCGTCCACGTGGGCGTTGCGCAGGCGGAGCGCGTCAAGGATATCGCCAGCGTCGAAGGTCAACGCGGCAACCAGCTCATCGGCTATGGCCTGGTCGTCGGCTTGGCCGGCACTGGCGACCAGACGACGCAGATCCCCTACAGCGTGCAGGCGATCCGCAACATGATCGCGCATATGGGATTGACGCTCGATCCCAACGCCTTTCTTCAGCCCAACACGGTCGCGGCGGCGATGGTGACGGCAACGCTGCCGACCTTCATGGCGGCCGGCCAGTCGATCGACGTGACCGTGTCGGCGATGGGCAACGCCCAGAGCCTGCGCGGCGGTGTGTTGTTGATGACCGAATTGCGCGGCGCCGACGGTCAGGTCTACGCGATCGCGCAGGGTTCGGTCCTGGTCAGCGGCTTTAGTGCGTCCGGGCAGGCGGCGTCGGCGACCGTCAACGTGCCGACGGTCGGCCATATTCCCGACGGCGCGACCGTCGAGCGCGCGGTGCACGCGCAATATGCATCGGCGCGCGACGGCAGCATCCTGCTCAATCTCGATACGGCGTCGTTCGGCAACGCCACGCGGCTGGCGGATGCGCTCAATCACCGCTTCGGCGCCGATACGGCGCTGACGCTGGGTCCGGGCCAGGTGCAGGTCCGCGGCCCGGTCGATCCGCAGCGCCGCGTGCCGTTTCTCGCCAAGCTGCTCGACGTCGAGGTCACGCCGGACAGTCCGCCGGCCGAAGTCGTCATCGACGCGCAAAGTGGCACGGTGGTCATGGGCGCCGACGTCACGTTGACCAGTGCCGCGGTGGCGTACGGCAATCTCTCGATCGCCATCGCCGAGACGCCGCAAGTCGCCCAACCGTTACCGTTCAGCAACACGGGCACGACACAGGTCGTGAACCGTACACAGATCAATGCCGAGGAAAAAACCGCCAAGATCATCGAAATCAAGGCGGCGCCGAAAATCTCGGACATCGTGCGCAACCTCAACGCCATTGGCGCGACCTCGTCCGACCTGATCGCGATCTTGCAGGCGCTGCGCTCGGCCGGCGCGCTGCACGCGCATCTGAAGGTGCTGTGAGATGGACGCGGCGGTCGCACAAAGTCTCGCCAGCGGGATCGATCCGACGGCGATCGGAGCCCTCAAAGGTCATCCCAACGATCCGGCGGTGCGCCGCGCGGTCGCCGGCCAGTTCGGCGCGATGTTGATGGAAGGTCTGATGCGTAATGCCGACGGTAGCCCGTTGTCGATGGTGGAGGGCGTCGGTAGCGACACGATCAACACGCTTTATGCCAACGTGATGAGCCAGGTGGCGGCGTCGAGCAATCAGCTCGGCTTTGCCGACATGCTGCTGCAATCGATGCCGAAGGCTACAACGCCACCGGCCCCCAACGGCGCGGCGCCGGCGTCACCCGCGGCTGCGACATCCACGCCGGCAGCCGGCGGTGCGGGTTTCTCGCTCCAGCAATATTGGCAGGGACACCATGTCATCGTCTCGCCGGGCGCCGCCTACGCGATCACGCCGTCGCCAGCGGGAACACATCCCATCGCGCCAGCTCGTCCTGGGCCTGCCGCCTTGCCAAGTGCCGCACCACCGACGTCGCCGTCGCCCTACGACGCGCCAGCAGGTCCAGCGGCGCAGCTCGCGCCGTCCGGAGGTTCGATCGCGGCGGCCGACCGCCAGCGCTTCGCCGCGACCCTGGCGCCGTTGCTGCAAGGCGCGGCGCAGAGCTTGGGCGTCTCGCCCAAGGTCTTGCTCGCCCAGGCGGCGCTCGAAAGCGGCTGGGGCCGCTCGCTGCCGGGCAACAATCTGTTTGGCGTCAAGGTGGGCGCCGGTTGGAGCGGTGGCAGCGTGCAGGCCTACACGCATGAGGCATCCGCCACCGGCGAAGTCGGCCAGACGACGCAGTTCCGCGCCTATCCGAGCTTGGCGGCGGCGGTCGCCGATTACGTTCAATTGATCGCCCACAATGCGCGTTATCGCGCGGCGCTCGGCGCTGGCGGCGATCCTCTCGCCTACGGCCACGCGCTCGTCGCTGGCGGCTACGCCACCGATCCAGACTATGCCAGCAAGCTCGCGGCGGTTGCCGGCAGCCCGACCGTCACCGCCGCACTCGGTACGCCGGCCGGTGCCACTGTCGCGCAGGCGGCACCGGCGGGTGGTGCCGCGTGAGCGGCGATCCGATGATCGAACAAGAGCGGCGCATGATGCAGCGCCTCGTTCGCCTGTTCCGGCTCGAGCGCGACGGTCGCACCGAACGTTGGCCGATCGGCTTCGTCTTCGCGCTCATCGCGCGCCGCCGCCACTATATCGACGAGCTGATGAGTCTCGATGCCGAACGCCGCCGTCGCGGCGCGACGGCTGACGGCGGTCTCGATGACGCCGCCAAGGCGCTGGCGCGCGAGATCGGCGACACGTTGCAACCCGCCGAAGCGCGCACCGAGCGGCTGCGGTCCGACGTCAAGGCGTTGCGCGGCGAGGGCACGAATTCAGGTGTGAAGGGCTTTTCCAGTGGCCGGGTTCTGGGTCGGAGCTGAGCATGGGCGGCATCAATCAGGTTCTCGACAGCGCGCTTTCCGGCTTGCTCGCGGCGCAACAAGGCATGGCGACCGAGGCCAACAACACCTCGAACGTCAATACGCCGGGTTACGCGGTCGAGGGGCTCAACCAAGTCGCAACCACGAGCACGGTGGGTCCGATCGGCGGCGTCGGCACCGGCACGTCGGTGGTTTCGATCCAGCGCAGCTTCGACCAATACGTCTATCAAGAAATGGTCCAGGCGGATTCCGTCAACCAGGCCGCACAGGTTGTGCTGTCGGGCACGAACTCGCTGTCGTCGGTGTTTCCGTTGGCGTCGGGCGGCGCCGGCGGCCTCGGCAAGATCATCGGCAGTCTGTTCACGGCCGCCAACACTGTCGCGCAGGATCCGGCGAATTTATCCAACCGCGACGCTTTCCTGAGCAGTGCGCAGCAAGTGACGTCGCTGTTCCAGTCGGTCGGCAGCCAGCTTGCGTCCAATATCAGCACGGTCAACGGCCAGATCACGCAATCGGTGGCGCAGATCAACAACCTCGCGACCCAGATCGCGCAGATCAATCAGGACATCCTGAGCAAGAGCGGACCGTCGGACTCGGCGACCAACAGTCTCATCGACCAGGCCGATCAGCTCGTCCAGCAGCTCGGCGAGCAGGTCGGAATCACCGTCGCGCCGGGCGCCAGCGGCACCATGGACGTCTACCTCGCTGGCGGCATGGCGCTGGTCAACGGCGCGACCTCGTACAGCCTGGCGGCAGCAACCGGCAGCTTCAACGACGGCACATTGGCAATCAAATATTCGCCGAACGGCGAAGACCTGACCAATCGGGTCTCCGGCGGGCAGCTCGGCGGCCTGCTCAGCATGCGCTCGCAATATGTCAGCGCCAACGACAGCGTTGGCGGGCTGGCTGTGGCCTTGGCGTCCGCGATCAACGGGCAACAGACGCTCGGCCTGACTCTTAACGGCCAGCTCGGCAAGGCGCTCTTCTCGGTGCCGGCGCCGGTGGTTTTTGCCGGCGCCGGCAACACCGGCACGGCGACGGTTACCGCGACGATCACGAATCCCAATGCGTTCACGCCCGGCGACTACGTCCTGACGCGCACCGCCGGCGGTTATCAGGCGGTCAACGTCCAGACTGGCCAGAGCACGACGCTCGGCGCCGGACCGACACTGTCGCTCGATGGCATGTCGATCACGGTTACCGGTGCCGCTAATGTTGGTGACTCGTTCGAGATCGAGCCGACGCTCAAGGCTGCGAATGGGATAGCGGTCACCACCACCGATCCGTCGGCGATCGCCGCGGCGGCGCCTTATGTCGCGACCGCAGGTGTCGTTGCCAACGGCGGCATCAACAACACCAACGTCGGCAACGTGACCATGACCGCCGGCGCGCCGACGCTCAGCGGCTCGTTGCCAGCGGGCACGGTCATCCTCCCGGCGGCCGATTTCGGCCAACAGATGAGCGTCAAATTCACCTCGGCGACGACGTTCAACGTGCTCAACAGCAGCAACGTGGTGATCGCGTCGGGCACCTATAGCGGCGCCAGTGGCGCCGAAGTCGCCGTCGCCTATCCGTCGCCGCCGGCGCCCGCCGGCGAAGTGGCGACGCTCACGCTATCGGCTGGGACGCCGGTTGCTGGCGACAGCTTCGTGATGACGCCGGGCGGCACCGGCAGCAACGGCAACATGGTGGCGATGGCGGATTTGCAGACCGCCAAACTGCTGTCCGGCCAGACGCTGAGCGACGCTTATACGAAGACGGTGACCGACATCGGCGATCGCGGCGCCGAAGCCAGTGCGGCCGGGCAGGCGGCTCAATCGGTGTTCAACCGGGCGCGGGCCAACGAGCAGTCGATTTCCGGCGTCAATCTCGACGAGGAAGCGGCCAATCTGGTTCAGCTACAACAGGCCTATCAGGCAAATGCGCAAGTGATCGGCACGATCCAATCGCTGATCTCGTCGCTGCTCACCGCGATGCACGGATAAGAGGGTCGGCCATGCGCATCAGCACCAACGAATTCCTCCTCGGCTCGCTCAACGACATGCTGGCGCAGGAATCGACGGTCAGTAACCTCAATCAGCAGATCGCCAGCGGCCAGTCGGTGGTCAACGCCACTGACAATCCGTCGGCCGCCGCGGCGGTGCTCGACACCAGCAATCAGATCAGCGAGATCTCGACCAATATCAACAACGCGCAGGCGGTTTCGAGCACGATGAACGAGACGCTGAGCGTGCTCAACCAGGTCGACAACCTCCTGAACCAGGTCCAGTCGACCGCGCTGCAAGGCGCCACCGCCACCGCCAGCAGCAACGACCGCACCGCGCTTGCCGGTGCCGTGCAAGGCTCGCTCCAGGAACTCGTGCAGCTTGCGAATACACAGCTGTCCAATGGCCAATACATCTTCGGCGGATCGCAGGCCACCAACGCGCCGTTCCAAATGACGCCGACCGGCCAGGTCGTTTTCAAGGGTGACGCTGGCGTCAATCAGATCGAGATCGGTCCCTCGCTGCAGGTGCCCGTGGCCGTTTCGGGCCAGTCCGTCTTCATGCAGGTTCCCGACGGCAATGGCAGCTTCGCGGTGGCGGCATCGGGCACCAACACCGGAACCGGCGTGGCGGCGCTGGGCGGCGTGCTCAATTCGGCACTGGTCAACACCGAGCATCTTGCCAACACTCAATTCGAGATTTCGTTCACCGCCGGCGCAGGTGGCACGCTCAACTATTCGATCGCCAGCGGCAAGGGCGCGCCGGGCAGCGCGTCGTTCCTCGCCAGCAGCGGCACCGTCGCGGCCGGCGCGTACAACAGCGCGAGCGCGGCATTGTCATTTGGCGGCATGGATATCTCGTTCACCGGCGCACCGGCAGCGGGCGACCATTTCATGGTCCGCACCAGCCAGACGACCAGCGCCTTCCAGGCGCTTCAGAACGTGATCGCCGCGTTGCAGGCACCGGTTGACGGCGCCAGCGGCACACGGGCGCGTGCCGATCAACTGATCCAGGATGCGTTAGCGACGCTTAACCAAGTGCACACCAGCACCCTGTCGGCCGAAGCCTCGCTCGGCACCAGCCTCAGCGAGATCAACGCGGTGCAAAACCAGGACAACACTGTCACCACGACCGACCAGGCCAACCTCGCGAATATCCAAAGCGCCAGCCTGCCCGACGTGATGACCCGATTCAGCGAAGGGGTCACGGCGCTGCAAGCCGCGCAAGCCGCGTTCGGCAAAATCAGCGGCCTGTCGCTTTTTAAATATATTTAGCGGAGCGCCGTTGAATGCTCCCTGCAGGTTTTTCCCTGTCTTTGGAATTGCCAAAAAACGGAAAATCGCTATATTCCGGGAAGTGAAGCGTAGACCCAGGTGACCCGCCCGATGGACGCGACGGCTGCAATCGCCGACCCCGAGGTCGGCCCGGCGAAATCCACTGCCGCGCAAACGCCGCGGTCGGACAGCGCGCCGCCTGAACGGCGCGCTGTTTTCGTGCTTGGCATGCACCGCAGCGGCACTTCGGCGGTAACGCGCGTGCTCAACTTGCTTGGCGTCGAACTCGGTCACGGATTGATGGCCGCGTCGCCGGACAACGAGCGCGGCTATTGGGAACACTTGGCGATCGTGCAAGAGCACCATCAGCTGCTCGAGACGTTGGGATCGAGCTGGGACGACGTGCGCGCCTTACCGGCGGATTGGACGAAGAACCCTGCGGCGGTGAGCGCGGCGCAGCGCCTCCGTGCCATCGTCGAACGCGAATTCAACGCAGCGCCGCTGTGGGGCCTCAAGGACCCGCGGCTGTGCCGCCTGCTGCCGTTGTGGTTGCCGCTGTTGCGCACGATGCGGATCACGCCGCATTTCATCCTGGTTCTTCGTCATCCGGCCGAAGTCGCTGCGTCGCTGGCCAAGCGCGATCGTAAAAGCCGCGCCGCAGCGGCGCTGCTGTGGTTGCGTCATATGCTCGAAGCCGAGCGCGCCACGCGTGGCTTGCCGCGGACGATCGTCAATTTCGCCGACCTGATCGAGAATCCGCGTAACTGGTCGGCCGAGTTTCGCCGCGTGGCGGTCGAGTGCGGCCTCGACTGGTCGAACGACTATCAGGCGATCGATGCGGCTGTCGGCGCCTTTCTGTCGCCGGCTTTGCGCCACCACCAGACCACGACGACAAGCGGCGCGGACGATTTCGGTGCCTGGGTGCAATCGGTCTACGACGCCTTGCGCGCGCCCCAATGTCAGATTGCGGAATGTGACCGGGTGGCCGGCGAGATCGAACGGGCCGACCAGGTCTGGGGCCGCCTTGCCGGTGCATCCGCGGCGCCCGAAAGCGGCCTGTCGCGCGAAGGGCTATGCGACGAAGTCAGGCGTTTGCAACACACCAACGTCGAACTGCGCGAGGCGGCGTCGCGCAAGGACACCGAGCTGCGCGAGCTGCAAGCGTGTATCCGCAAGTATGGTCGCGGCCCGCTCGCCACACTGACGGCTGCCGACGCCTACGCCAAATGGATCGAAGGTTTTGCCAAGACGGCGGCTGGTCGCGCCGAATGGGTCGCCGAGCGCGTCGCACAATGGCCGCACACGCCGCGCTTCACGTTCGGCATGGTGTTGCCGGAAGGCATCGAGGCCAACGTCGCCCTGACGGTCGCGTCGCTCCAGGCTTTGACGGCCGGCGATTGGCGCCTGTTCGTCGTCGCGGCCATGCCGGCGCCGCCCGGTATTGCCGCCGACCCGCGCGTCATCTGGCAGGTCGCGGCCAACGAACGTCCGGTAGTGACGCTCAATCGGCTGCTGCGTGATGCCGCGGCGGACTGGATCGGGTTGATCGATGCCGGCGACCAGTTGGCGCCGCACGCGCTGTTTGCGCTTGCCGACGCCGGATTCCGCCACGCCGACTGGGCCGCGATCTATTCCGACGAGGATCGGATCGACGGGCAGGGGCAGCGCGCGAACCCGCAATTCAAACCCGACTTCAATATCGACCTGATGCGCAGCATGCCCTATGTCGGCGGCCTGATGGTGGTCCGTCCGGCCGAATTCGCGGCGCTGGGTGGTTTCGATGCCGAGCGGGACGGCCTCGAGGAATACGATCTGGCGCTACGGGTGGCGGAGCGTCAGGGCGCCAAGGGTTTCGGCCACGTCGCGGACGTGCTCTACCACCGCCTGGCCGGCAGCGGACGCACGCGGCGTCCGATCCAGGAGATCATTGCCGAAGGCCCGCGCGCGGTCGCGGCGCATCTACAGCGGCTCGGCGTTGACGCGACGGTCGAGTCCGGCGCGGTGCCGACCCAATTCCGCGTGCGCTATCGCCATGCGGGGCCGGAGCCGTTGGTCTCGATCATCATTCCGACGCGCGATCGACTGCACCTGCTCAAGGAATGCGTCGAGACGCTGCTCGCCAAGACGCGCTATGCCAACTACGAAGTCATCATCATCGACAACGACAGTACCGCGCGCGACGCCCGCGAATATCTCGATTTGATCGAGGCGCGCCGCAACGAGATCGCCTCGCGGCTGCGCGTCATTCGTCATGCCGGTGCGTTCAATTTCTCGGCCATGAACAACCGCGCGGTGCGCGAGGAGGCACGCGGCGAATATGTCTGCTTGCTCAACAACGACACCGCCGTGATCGAGCCGGAATGGCTCGACGAGATGATGATGCATGCGCGGCGCCCCGAGGTTGGCGTCGTCGGCGCCAAGCTCCATTTTCCCAATCACACCATCCAGCACGGCGGTGTGATCATGGGTGTTGGCTGGGGTGCGCCGGCTGACCATCCTTATATCGGCCAGCCACCGAACGCGCCGGGCTATTGGGGCCGGCTGACCGCGGTGCAGGATTTCTCGGCGGTGACCGGTGCCTGTCTGTTGACGCGCCGTGCGCTGTACGAAGAGGTCGGCGGTCTCGACGCAGAAGCGTTGCACGACAATTACCAGGACGTCGACTATTGCCTGAAGGTTCGCCGGGCCGGCTATCTCGTCGTCTGGACGCCGTATGCACGCCTGATGCATGAGTCGGGCGTTAGCCGCCGCGACCGTGCGAGCAAGGAGCCGACAGCCGAACAACGCGCGCGTCTCAACCGCGAACGCGACACGATGTACGACCGCTGGATGCCGGTGATCGCGTTCGATCCAGCTTACAACCCCAATCTGTCGTCAGTTGGCAACGGTTTCGACATCGAAGCCGACCGGATGCGCTGCTGGAATCCGGAATTCCGGCCGCGGCCGCGCGTGATCGCGCATGCCGCCGATCGCGACGCTTGCGGCGAATATCGAATCATCGCGCCGAGCCGCGTGTTGTTCGATGCCGGCGCGTTGCAGGCCTGCGAGACGATGCGGCTGATGATGCCGCCCGAATACGCGCGCATCGCGCCCGAGACCATCGTGTTCCAGCGCCAGATCGAAGATCACCAGATCGAAAAGATCGAGGAGATCAAGCGGCACAGCCGTGCCTTCCGCGTGTTCGAGCTCGACGATCTGCTCACCAATCTGCCGCTCAAGAGCGTGCACCGCCCGAATATTCCGCGCGACGTCGGCCAGCGCCTGCGGCGCGCGCTGGCTTCGTGCGATCGCCTGGTCGTCAGCACGGAGCCGTTGGCCAAGGCCTACGGCCCGATGTGCGATCAGGTCGTGGTCCTGCCGAACCGGCTTGAACGCAGCCGTTGGCAGGGTTTCCAAGAGACGCCGCGCACCGAAGGCCGGATACGGGTCGGTTGGGCCGGGGCGCTCGGCCATCTCGGCGATCTGGAAATGATGGCCAGCGTCGTCGAGGAAACCGCGAAGGAGGTCGATTGGGTCTTCTTCGGCATGTGTCCGGATGCGTTGCGGCCGTTCGTGAAGGAATTTCACGATTGGGTGCCGATCCCGGAATATCCGGCGAAACTCGCGTCACTCGGTCTCGATCTCGGCGTCGCGCCGCTCGAGTTCAATCCGTTCAACGAGGCGAAAAGCAATCTTCGCCTGCTCGAATACGGCGTGCTCGGCATTCCGGTGATCTGCACCGATATCGTGCCGTACCAGGGCGACATGCCGGTGCGTCGGGTGAAGAACCGCCACCGCGATTGGGTCAAGGCGATCCGCGAGATGGCGGCCGACCGTGCCGCCTGTCAGCACGAAGGCGAGGCGTTGCGCCAAGTGGTGCTCGCCGACTGGATGCTCGATCAGCATCTCGATGATTGGTGCAAGGCCTGGCTGCGATGATGCGGGTCGCGCGCCAATCGATTCCCGACATTCTCCTCCTGACGGGCGATCGTTTCCAGGACACGCGCGGTTGGTTTCGCGAGACGTATAGCGGGCGGACATTCGCCGAGGCAGGCATCGACGTATCATTCGTGCAGGATAACGAATCCTGCTCGGCGCGGGCTGGCACGGTGCGCGGCCTGCATTACCAGGTATCGCCTTTCGCGCAGGCCAAACTGATGCGTGTTCTCAAGGGCGCAATCCTCGATGTTGCGGTCGACTTGCGGGTCGGATCGCAGACGTTCGGACAACACGTTGCCGTGCGGCTCGACGCCAGCCGCGACGAGGCGGTGTTCATCGCGTCCGGCTTCGCGCACGGATTCTGCACGCTCGTCGACGATACGATCGTCAGCTACAAGGTCTCGGCGCTCTATGCGCCGAAGTGCGAGCACGGCATCCGTTGGGACGACCCGGCGCTCGGCATTCCGTGGCCGGTTACCGCCGAACGCGCAGTGGTGTCGCCAAAGGATGCGGCGTTGCCGTTGCTCGCTTCGGTCGGCCGCGCCGATCTCTTCGCCCGCCCATCCGTCGTCGGCTTTGCGCACGACCTGTCGGGCTTGGTCGCGTCATGAGCCGCACGGTTCTCGTCTTCGGTAAAGGCAGTCAGGTTGCGCGGAAGCTGCTGAACGCGGCGTGGCCGTCGGACATCAAGCCTCTCTATGTTGGTCGCGAGATCAACATCGAGAACCAGGAGTTGGTGATCGGCTTGGTGCGCGGCCTGCGGCCGTCGATGATCGTCAACACCGCCGCCTATACCGCCGTCGACAAGGCGGAAAACGAACCGAAAGCCGCGTTTGCGGCGAACTTTGGCGCGGTCGTCAATATCGGCAAGGCGGCCGGCATCGTCGGCGCCACGGTCATTCACTTGTCCACCGACTACGTCTTCGACGGCACCCGCGACGCGCCCTATACCGAAACCGACATTCCCAATCCGCAAAGCGTCTACGGCCGCAGCAAATGGGCGGGTGAATCCGGACTCGCCGCGCTCGGCGTGCCGCAAATCATCCTGCGCACCTCGACCATCTACAGCCAGTTCGAGCGCAGCCTGCTGCAGCGGGTTCTGGTCCGGCAACGGCTGCGGCACGATCTCTCGGGCATCACCGACCGCTTGATCTGTCCGACATCGGCAGCCGATCTGGCGAACGCGATTGTCGCCATGGTCGAGGCGCTGCCGCGCGTCGGCGCCGCCGGCCACGGCATCTTTCATTTCGCCGGCCAGCCGCCAGCTTCGGTCTTCGAGTTCATCGCTGCCGTGGTCGAGCGCGCGGCGCAGTTGGGATTGGCACCGGCGCAGCGCGTGCGGCCGACCGTGGCGGCCGATTGGCCGGCACCGGCGCCGCGGCCGCGCAACGGCGCGCTCGATTGCGCGAAAGTGGAACGGGTCTGGGGCATTCGGCCGCTGCCGTGGCGCGTGGCGCTCGACGCGTGTCTGCAACGCATGGTCAAGCAGGCGACGGTGGCGGCATGACGTACGGCGCGCTCAACGAAATGAAAGGCATCGTGCTAGCCGGCGGCAACGGCACACGGCTCTATCCGATGACCGTCGCGATGAGCAAGCAGCTCATCCCGGTCTATGACAAGCCGATGATCTATTATCCGATTTCGGCGCTGATGCTGGCGGGCATCCGCGAGATCTTGATTATCACCACGCCGCGTGACGCCGCCTCTTTCCACGCACTTCTCGGCGATGGCAGCCAGTGGGGCATTTCGCTCGAGTACGCGGTGCAGCCGGCGCCCGAAGGTCTGCCGCAAGCGTTCCTGATCGCCGAGCCGTGGCTCGCCGGCGCACGCGCGGCGTTGGTCCTCGGCGACAATATGTTTTATGGCCACGGCCTGACCGAATTGTTGCGCCGTGCCGCGCTGCTGCCGGCCGGCGAGACGATCTTCTGCTATGAGGTCTCCGATCCGGAACGTTACGGCGTCGCGACCTTGGCACCGAACGGCCACGTCACCGACGTGGTCGAGAAGCCGATGGATCCACGGTCGCCATGGGCGGTGACCGGTTTGTACTTCGTCGACGAGCGCGCGTGCGACATCGTGCGGACCCTCAAAAAGTCGAAGCGCGGCGAGTACGAAATCGTCGACCTGCATCGCGCCTATATGCGGATGGGCGCGTTGCGCGCCGAACGGCTGGGCCGCGGCTTTGCCTGGTTCGACATGGGCACACCGGAAGCGCTGCTCGAAGCGGCGCAGTTCGTGCAAGCGATCGAACGGCGACAGGGCCAGAAAGTCGCGTGCCTCGAGGAAATCGCCTATCGCCTGAATTTGATCGACGCTCGCGCGGTGGCGCACCTGACCAAAGGTCTCAACGCAAGCTACGGGCGCTACTTGGCCAAGCTCATCGGCGGCGTGAGTCAAATCCGCCATTCGGCATGATCGCCCCGGCGCGGTCGATCGCGACGCGCCGACGCATTCCTACCCACAATCCATGGCGATTGCGCAAAACTTTCTCGAATTTGGCGGCAATGCCGCGCCGCGCCGCCGCGTGTCGCCACCGCATGCAACAGGATTCGAAGCGTGCCGTCTATAGGGGTGTAGGCGGCAATTCGCGTGGCCCATCCGAAACGCGCGGCGGGCGGCCAGAAGTCAACCCCAACCCGGAGGCTCGCTCTCGCCAGGGGCGCGCCAAGGAGGAGAAGATGCTTTCAGGCGCGATCAACACCAACGTCGATGCATTGTATGCATTGAATTCGTTGAACACGACGACCAACAAAACCAACACGCTCGAGCAGGAACTGTCGTCCGGTCTGGCTATCAACAGCCCGGCCGACAATCCGGCCGGTTACATCGCGGCGCAGGGCTTCACCACCCAGCTCGGTGGCGTGACCCAGGCCATCTCCAACGTCAACCAGGCGGTTTCGCTCGTGCAAACCGCCGACGGCGCGGTGCAACAGCAGATCAACATCCTGCAGCAGCTCCGCACCATCGCCGACCAGGCGGCCAACGGCGGCCAGACCACCTCACAGCTTGCGTCGCTGCAACAGGTCGTGTCGCAGTTGCAGACCCAGGTGACGACGATTTCGCAGCAGGCCCAGTTCAACAACCAGAGCCTGCTCGACGGCACCTTCCAGGGCGTGCAGTTCCAGGTCGGTCCGAACGACGGCCAGACGATCCAGATCTCGATCGGCAACACCGCTGCCAATCAGCTCGGCGTCTATCAGTCGTCGCCGAACACGGCAGCCGGCATCTATAAAGTCAACGGCGTCGCCACCGGCGGCGTCAGCGACAACACCGGTGCGTCGTACATCATCACGTCGGGCGCGGCGGGCGGCTTCACCGCTGGTTCGATCGGCGTGTCGGGTTCAGCCGGCGGTTCGAGTGTCGCCGTGACCAAGGCGGAAGCGGCGAGCGATATCGTCGCATCGGTCAACAGCGTCCAAGCCAAGACCAACGTCAGCGCGGTGGCCGATACGAGCGCGGCCTTCACAGTCACGTCGGGCTCGTTCTCGTTCACGCTGGGCGACGTCAACGCCAGCGCGAGCAACACGGTCAACATCTCGGCGACCGTGACCGGCACCGTGAACGCCAGCAGCCTCGCGGGCCTGGTGAGCGCTATCAACCAGCAGAGCGGCACGACCGGCATCACTGCGACCGTTAATAGCAGCAACCAGCTCGTGCTGACGCAGGCGCAAGGCGACAACATCACGCTCACCGGCTACACGGGTACGGGTACCCTGAAGGCCGGTGGCTCCACGCTCGTCACTCTGGGCGGCGCCACGACTTCGGCGACTGTTCAGGGCGTGGTAACGATGCAGTCGGCACAAAGCTTTGCTTTGAGCGCGGCTGCGTCCGACATCGGCCTGCAGGCCAGTTCGGCGCTGTCGAAGTTGTCGGCGGCGAACGTGGGCACGGTTGCCGGCGCCGACGCGGCCCTGAATGTGGTGGACTTCGCCATCCAGCAGTTGGAGAACGTCGGCGGTCAGCTCGGCGCCATCCAGCAGCGGTTGCAAGCGAGCGTGTCCAACCTGCAGACCACGCAGGTGAACATGACCTCGGCGCTGTCCACCATCCAGGACGCGAACATACCCGCGGTCACGACCCAGCTGACGCAGGAGCAGATCCTGCAACAGGCCGGCGTCGACGCGCTCGCCAAGTCCGGCGCATTGCAGCAGAGCTTCCTCCGGTTGCTGCAACAGTAGGCTAGGACTCGGGCGTCGAGGGAGCCATCCCGGTTATCCGTTGCCGGGATGGTTTCCTCGCATCCGAGTGATGTGAAGGTCCGGAGGCGGTGAGGCGATTGCTGAGGAGGCAGCAATGACGACGCTCAGCGGCGTATTGAGTTCGAGCCAGATAACGAGTCTGATTCAGCAGGCCAATGCCGCCTTTTTGGAGCCGGCCGCGCTGATTCAGAATCAGGAAAAGCCGGTCCAAGCGCAAATCTCGGCGCTCGGCCAAGTGCAGAGCTCGCTCTCGAGCCTGCAATCGGCGGTGGCGCAGCTCGCCAACCTCTCGTCGACGCCGCCGCTGACGGTCACCGCCACGCCCAACGGCACGGTTTCGGGCACCGCAACTTCGACGGCCGTACCCGGAACCTATTCGCTGTCGAGCATCGTTCTCGCGCATGCCGAAAATCTGATTTCGAGCCGCTTCACCAGCGAGAGCAGTTCGCTCGGCAGCGGCACGGTTTCGATCAAGGTCGGCACCGGCTCGGCGATTGTCGTCAACGTCCCGACCGGCCAGGATACGCTCGCCGGCGTCGCGGCCGCGATCAACGCCAAGAACGCCGGCGTTTCCGCCGCGGTGGTTTTCGACGGCACCGGTTACGAACTGACCCTGACCGGCAACAAGACCGGCTCGGCCAACGGCTTTACCGTGACCGGCACGGGCGGGCTCACCGGCCTCAGCTATCACGGCAGCGGCAGCCCGATGACCGAGTCCCAGGCCGCCTCGAACGCGAGCTTCACGCTCAACGGCATTGGGGTCTCCAGCGGCTCCAACACGATCGCCGGCTCGATCCCCGGCGTTACGCTGACCTTGCAGGCTAGCGGCTCGGCGACCGTCACGATCGGCACCAACACCTCGAGCCTGTCGTCGGCCGCGCAAGCGGTTGTCAGCGCGCTCAATACCGCGGCCACGACAATCGGCCAGCTCAATACATTCGATCCGACCAAGGGCGCCGGTCCGTTGCTGGGCGACGTCGGCATCGAGACGTTGCTTCAGAACATGCTGAATTCGGTCTCGGGACCCGGCGGAGTCGGACTGCCGTCTGGAACGCCTTATGCGTCGCTGAGCTCGATCGGCTTCTCGGTCACGTCGAGTGGCACGGTTACCCTCAACAGCAGCACGTTCGCGAGCGCCTTGAGCACGAATTATGCCGCTGTGGCGGCGCTGCTCGGCGGTGTCGGAGCCGCCACCAGTTCGGACGTTACGGTCGCCGGTGTCGGCGCCGCCAAAGCCGGAACCTATACCGTCAACATCACGTCAAACACCGGCGGCACAGTGATCGGCACCGTCAATGGCCAGGCGGCCAGTGGGACCGGTGGCGTGCTGACGGTGAATGGCGCCGGTGCGGCGAGCGGCCTGTCGATCAACGTCGCCGCCGGCGTCACCGGTGCGCTCGGCACCGTCAGCGTCAGCTCGGGTCTCTATAGCCAGCTCAGCGGCATTCTCAACGGCGCCCTTGCACCGTCGACCGGTTCGGTGACGCAGGAGATCGGCAACCTCAATTCGACGCTGACGTCGATGAATAAGCAGATCACGTCCTTGCAGCAGCAAGCGCAGCAGCAGACCGTGCTGCTGACTCAGCAGTACAGCGCGGCGGAGCAGACGCTGCAGCAGCTCACCACCGTCAGTAGCTTCCTCACCCAATATTTCAGCACCGCTTCATCAACCACGAGCTAAACCATGGGCGCACATCAACTCTCAGCCTATCGCAGCGTCGACTGTGCCGGCATCTCGTCCGAACGTCTGATGATCGTCGCCCTCGATGCCGTGCAATTCTTTCTGACGCGCGCGGAGACCGCCATCGACGACGAGAACGGCCCGGAAAGGGCGCGGGTTTTGGCGCGCGCTGGCCGCGTGATGGAATTCATGCTCGGTCTCACTGGCGTGGAGCCGGGTGAGTTGAGCACCCGTCTCGCCAAGCTCTATCGCTTCGTCATCGAAGGCATCGTCAAGGGCAATGCCAACAACGACAAGGAAGCGATCGTCTCGGCGCGGGCGGTGATCGAAGACGTTGGCAAATTCTGGCGACTGCGATTTCCGCACGCTGATCTATCCGTGCAATGACCATGCGATGCCGTTGCGAATCAGGAGCAGCAGGGAACGTTCGAACAAGGAGTGGACGATGACGACTAATCCCATCAGTGGCGTGACCAATCCGATCGTTACCGATGCTACGGCCCCAGGCACGCCGGCTGCCGGCGGCGCCAAACCCGACGCCGCGGCGCCGGGCACTGCCGCGGCGTCCGTCGACAGCGGCGAGGTTTCACATGCGCAAACGCTTCTCAATGCGATCAGCACCATGGCGCAGAACATTCCCTCGGTGGACCCGCAGCGTGTCGAGCAGATCCGTACCGCGATCGAGCAAGGTAAACTGTCGGTTAACGCCCAGAACATCGCCCAGCGCTTGATGGAGATCGAGGCGCAACTCGGCGCTTCGTCGAGCTGAGGCGGCCCAAGATGGAAGCCGGGGATAATGGGGAAAATCGCGAAATTGTTGTTGCAAAAAATAGGAAAATCGCTAACTTATCGATCAAGCTTCCTGCTGCGCCCGGACTTTTTTGACAGCGATACGAGAGATCCATGGCAGAGCATCACGACGATCGCGTGACGGAACTTGCCGGCCGTATGGCGCTGGCCTCGACAAGCGGGCGCAACGTCGTGCGCGGCGAGGTGGTGTTTCCCAACAACATCGAGCGGCTGCGTAAGGCGAAAGGCCTGACACAGTCCGAGCTCGGCCGGCTGCTGTCGCCGCAAATGGGCGTGTCGACAATTTCAAAAGTCGAATCTGGCGCCCGCCGTCTGACCAATCTGCAGATCGAGGACCTCGCGCGCGTGTTCGGCGTTCGTGCTGAAGAGATTCCGGTGGTCAAGGGCCGTGACTCCGCCGCTGACATCCGGGAATGGGGCCGCGTCCAGCGCGACACCGTGCGTTGGAGCGTCGAATCGGGTGCGGCGGCGATCGCCTACGTTTTGGCGGCGCTGCGTACCAAGCATCGCAAGACGCTGACCGAGGTCGCGGAAGCCATCGGCAAGACGATCTCGGTTTATCACCGTGTCGAGATGGCGACCCGGCTGGCGACGGCCGAAGAGCTCAAGGCGATTGCCGAGTTCTACAAGCTGTCCGAGCGCGCTCTCAACAAGATGATCGAAGAACGGATCGCCATCCACCAACAGGAGCTGAAGAAGGGCGTGGCGCCGGAAGATTTGCTGCCGCGCCGGCCGCGCGCGCTGTTGTGGGATAACGAGCGCTTCGCCGGCGTCGGCGTGCTCGAGCGCGAGGCCCTGCGCCGGTCGTTGCGCGTGGTGACGCCGCGGACGGTCGAAACTCTCTCGGTCTATGGCGAAATGAGTAGCGGGCCAAATCCGGAATTCGTCTTCGACCGGACAGCCGCGGTCAGCACGGTGCCGGTTCCGGATTTCTGCGGCAATGGCGAGGGCTGGTTCGCCGCCCGGGCTTATTCCAACCGCGTCGGTATCGCATTGCGGCCGGGTTCGCTGGTTTACGTCAATACCAGGCGCATGCCGACAGTCGGCGACCTCGTGCTGTTCGTGCGCGCCAGAGGCAAGCGCGCCGACTGTGCGGTCGTCGTCGGTGACGGATTCAAGGACACGCGGCTACGCCTCTACAATCCCGACGAAGAGATTGCGTTGGACGATCCGACGATCGCGGAGGTGTTCCGGATCGCGGCGGCCGTTTATCCGTGAAGCCGACGATGGCCGCCGGCGTGCCGCACTCTCAAAGATCCTCGTACCGTGCCATCTCGCGCTGTACCCACGCGCGAATCATGGTAAGGCGCCGTTCGGCGGCGACGAGGTCGGAGAAATAGCCGATGTCCAGAGCCAGGTCAGCGACCGCTTCGAGGCACTGGTCGATGTCGTCGACCGGTGCGATTGGCTTGGGTTCGGTTTCCCCCTCGGGCGCAGTCGAATAGCTGGTTTCGGATAGATCGCGAACGGCACAAATCGCAACTTGCTCAACCATTAAATCTCCCCCGGTTAAGCTTTTTTCACACTGCTGTCGGCGCGTTCTGCACCGTTCCCGATCCGGTTCTGGTCGGGCCCCTACGACACGCGGCGTCGCGCGCTTGGCTTGCGCGCTGTTTTGCTCCGCGAAATCAAACGATGCATTGAGTTGCCCCTCGAACGTTCCGTTATCTGTTTGCCGGCGGCCGTCGTGAACGACCCGAGACGCCGGATGTTTATCGTCCGATCACGTTCGAAAACTATGGCGGACCCCGCCCAATTCGGTCAAGCAGTTAGGCCGACAATTTGGCGTGGATTCAATGGGATAGAGACAAAAAAGACGCAAGTTCGTTAGCATTCTGTAATGCCTACGGATGCGCCCAGACGCGGTTAACTTTTGGCCCACGAAATCCGGCAAATGACGCCGTGGGATTAATCAATTCCGCCGCTGGCCGTCGCGAGCGACCGTTGCCGTTCGACCACACCGGAAAAGGAATGTGCGTAATCGAAATTGCCGCTGTTGCCGAACCACGTACCACGCCACTCGATCGCGTTGCCCGGGAACTCGAACCGCATGGCGGTCAGAAAGAGCCGGATCGTCACGCCATCGTTGGCCAGCGGCATCAGCAGTCGGTGGCACACCAGCGAAACCGGCCGGGTCGAATGATAGCGATTGACGACGAGCACCGGGCGCTGGCTTTCGCAGACGGCACGATAATTGGCTTCGACATAACGCATGCGCTCGCCGGAATAAATTTCGTCCATGTATTTGCCAGTGAGATCGGCGCCGTGCGCATTGACGATACCGGTGCCGATCAGGCGATAGCGGATTCGTCCAGTCGCCTCGACGCGTTCGGTGAGCTGCAGATAGGGCAGGAGAGAGGGCAGGATTTCGGTGGCGTCGATGTCGCGGCGGTCCGGTATGAGACGCGACCCGCATTTGCTTTCCCAATAGGCCAACGCCGAACCGAGAACCGGATCGTTGCGAATATCGCCGTACAGTTGAGAACCCAACGGATATTCCCCCGTTCACCGAATCCGCTTCAAATCGAAGCGGATCGACAGGTCAGGTAATATCCTCCGGTGTTTCCAGGCTGGGCCCAAATCCTTAACGTCGCGTAAAGGGGGCGCACGCAACGCGGCCGTGTGGGCAATGGAAAATGATCCTGACGGTGCGACCTGTATCGGTCATGCGTGCGATTTGACCGTGCTGCGCACGCGGACGCGGAAATCGTCGACCTCGATCGTCCATGTCAGGAGCGCCCGCACAGCCGTGGCGCGGCGCGGTCGCCGACGGTGCGGGTAAATGTTCTTCCGCGCCCGGCGGCCGATCTGATAAGGAAAGGGCCTGCTATTGGATAAATCCTTGCTGGATTTTGCCTTGCAAACTTCGTCCCGCATCCAAGCACCCGTTGCCGTCCATCGGGCGAAGCGGATTCGCACGGTTTTGCTGCGTCTCGCTGGCGCGGCGTTGGCCTTGGCGGCCACCGCTTGCGACCGGACCGACTACTTTCCGGCGTCGAGCACCTACTACAAGCCGTGGACCGGCGTGATTCAGGTGACACGCCAGCC
>DATEMD010000019.1:0-2372 GCA_035275845.1 Allostellaceae bacterium
GAATCGGTTCGCCGGCAGCTTGAAGATGTTGTCGGCGAGATCGGTGCGCATCAGGTGCGGCGCCTGCAAGCCGGCAGTGAGCGTGTAGCGTTCCTCGCGCGTGTCGTAGAAGCCCAGGGCGGCGCGGCTTTCCATTGGCGACGCCGCGACGCGGCTGACGACAAAACGCTGGCGAACGACATGCTTGGCGCGGGCGAAGGACTCCTTGACCGCGGCTTCGTTGCCGACGTGCTCGACGAAGCAAATGTTGCCGGGTGCTTCATCCCAAACCTGCGGTGCGTCGGGTGCCAGCGTGCCGGCGGTATCGGTGACGGACGGCAGGATCTCGTAATCGACCGCGATCAACTCGGCGGCGTCCTTGGCCTGCGTCAGCGTCTCGGCGATGACCGCCGCGACCGGATCACCGACATGCTGGACGCGGTCAAGCGCCAGGACGCGATAGGCCGGCTGGTAGTTGGGGCTGCCATCAGGCCGCTTGCGGGCAATACGGCTGCGCAACACGCCCAGCCCGTCGGCGGCGGCGTCGCGGCCAGTGAGCACCGCGACGACGCCCGGTGCGTCCTGTGCGGCCGCCGTATCGATGCCGCGAATGCGCGCCGCCGCGTGCGGCGAACGCAGCACGTAAAGGTGAGCCGTACGCGGCAGATCGATATCGTCGGTGTAGCGCCCGCGGCCGCGCAGCAGCAGCAAATCTTCGGTTCGCGGTACGGCCCGGCCCAGGTCGAATTCGCGCATTGGCTCACAGTCCCGACATTATCGCGGGCGGCGATCCTGCCCACGCCGTTACGCTTCTGTCCAGAGCCCGAACATGTTCGAGATCGGGTTGACAATCGGCGTATGGGCCGCAAAAGTCCTGCAAGCGTCGCGCAAGCCGACGGTCGGGGAGGGATCGACGATGCGTAAGATTCGGGCAGCGGCGGTGGCAGTTGCGCTCGCGACCGTCTTCTTCGCCGGATTCATGCCGGCGCGCGCCGCCGAACCATTGAAGATCACGATCTCCTGGGCCGTTGTCCCCGGCCAACTCACCGCGGTGCTGTTCAATAATCCGGCGATCCTCAAGCACTACGGCAAGAGCTACACCGTCGAGCTGACGCATTTCCGTGGTAGCACGCCACAAATCACCAGCCTCGCCTCGGGCAATATCGATTTCGCGTCGCTCGCCTTTTCGTCCTTCGGCTTGGCGATCCAGAACGCGCACCTCAACGACATTCGCGTCGTCGCCGATCTCTATCAGGACGGCATCCCCGGCTACTACACCAGCGAGTACATGGTCCGCGCCGACAGCGGCATCACCAAGCCCGAGGATTTGAAGGGCAAGATCGTCGCTACCAATGCGATCGGCGGCGCAGTCGACATCGCCTCGAAGAAATTCCTGCTGAATCACGGACTACAAGCGACGCGCGACTACCAGGTGGTCGAAGTGCAGTTCCCGAACATGCTGGCGTCGGTCGAGGAGAAGAAGGTCGATCTCGCCACCATGATCATGCCGTTCTCGATCGAGGCGCATCGCCAGAATAATCTCAAGACGCTGTTCACCGTCGGCGACGCGATGGGGCCAGCGCAAACGACGCTATTGGTCGCGCGCGCGCCGTTCATCAAGGCGCACCGCGCTGTGCTGGTTGATTTCTTCGAGGACTGGATCCGCGCGTTGCACTGGTTCTACGATCCGAAGAACCGCGAACAGGCGATCAAGATCGTCGCCGATTTCACCAAGAAACCGCCATCGGAATATTCCGACTGGCTGTTCACGCACAAGGACAACTACCGCAACGTCAATGCCTTGCCGAACCTGGCGGCGCTGCAGAACAACCTCAATGTGCAGAAGGAACTCGGCTTCCTCAACATTCCGATCGACGTGAAGAAATACGCCGATATCTCACTCGTGACCGAGGCGGCAAAGCGCCTGCACTGATACGGCCGGTTTGACCATGGCAGGGATTTCGTTCCGCGAGGTTCGTCACACGTACCGGCCGCCGCGCGGAAGGTCGGTCCTCGCCCTCGAAGATGTTTCGCTCGACGTCCGGGATGGCGAATTCCTGGCGTTGCTCGGGCCGTCGGGTTGCGGCAAGAGCACGCTGCTATATCTGCTCGGCGGCTTCATTCCGGTCGAAGGCGGCACGATCACCGTCGGCGGCAAGCCGGTCGACGGCCCCAGTCCGGACCGTGGCATCGTCTTCCAGCATTTCGCGCTCTTTCCATGGAAAACGGTGCGCGAAAACATTCTCTACGGCCTCGAGAAGCAGGGCATGCCCAAGGCCGAGCGCGAGAAGCGGGCACAGGAATTCGTCGAGCTGGTGCATCTGAAGGGCTTCGAGGACAGCTATCCATCGCAACTGTCGGGCGGCATGCGGCAGCGCGTCGCCATCGCGCGG
>DATEMD010000020.1:0-5236 GCA_035275845.1 Allostellaceae bacterium
CGTGACGCTCGATCCAAGGCGACGGCGGCGGGTCGAATTCAGTGGCTGGGCGCATTAGCACTTGACCCCGGCGGTGGCCAAAACCATGTTGGCGGAACGCACCGCCCATCAAACGGTTATGTCTCAAGAATGATTTTGTTCAAGCTCAAATGCGAAACCGGCCACGAATTCGAAGGATGGTTCCGCGATGGCGCCACCTTCGACCGGCAGAACACGCGCGGTCAGATCAGCTGCCCGCAATGCGGCAGCAACGACGTCGATAAGGCGCCGATGGCACCGCGGCCGTTGCGTGCCGCCGATACGCCGAGCGTGGACCAGACGCCGCCGCGCGCCGAAGACGTGCGCCGTGCACTCCAGGTCCTGCGTCGGCACGTCGAGACGAACTGCGAAAACGTCGGATCCCGGTTCGCCACCGAGGCGCGTGCCATCCACAACGGCACGAGCAAGGCGCGCGGCATCTACGGCGATTCGACGCCGGAAGAATCGCGTGCGCTTGCCGATGACGGTATCGACTTCCAAACCATACCCTGGGTCCCGCCCAGCGACGCCTGAACGCGCTCAGCGCGCGGTGACCTCATGCCCCAGTTTCGGACGCTCGACGATCTCGATCCCAACGGTAAGCGCGTGCTCGTACGCGCCGATCTCAACGTGCCGGTCGCCGACGGCAAGGTCACCGACGCGACGCGTATCGAGCGTCTGGCGCCGACCATCCGCGAACTGGCCGACAAGGGCGCACGCGTCGTCGTGATCTCGCATTTTGGCCGGCCCAAGGATCGCGAGCCCGATCTGTCGCTGCGTCCGATCGCACCGACGCTGGCCGCCGCGCTCGACGGCCGGAACGTGGTCTTTGCCGACGATTGTATCGGCGCGCCCGCACAACGCGCGGTCGAAGGACTGCGCAACGGCGACATTGCACTGCTGGAAAATCTGCGCTTCCACACAGGCGAGGAGAAGAACGATCCGGCCTTCGCCAAGGCGTTGGCCGCGCTCGCCGATATCTATGTCGACGACGCCTTCTCGGCGGCGCATCGCGCGCATGCCTCGACCGAGGCGGTGGCGCGTCTGCTGCCCGCCTATGCCGGCCGGCTGATGCAGGCCGAGCTCATTGCACTCGACAAGGCGCTCGACAATCCGGCGCGGCCGGTGGCAGCGATTGTCGGCGGCGCCAAGGTTTCAACCAAGCTCGAACTGCTCGACAACCTCGTCCGCAAGGTCCAACTGCTGATCATCGGCGGCGCGATGGCCAACACGCTTCTGCTGGCCACCGGAAAGCCGGTCGGCAAATCGCTGGTCGAGCGCGACATGCTCGAGACGGCGCGCGGCCTCGACGCCAAGGCGAAAGCGGCCGGCTGCGAACTGGTCCTGCCCGTCGACGTGGTCGTGGCGCCGGCGCTCAAGGCCGGCGTCGCCAACCAGTCGGTCTCGGTCGACCGCGTTCCCCAGGATCAGATGATCCTCGACATCGGGCCGCGCAGCGTTGCGCTGATTGGCGAGAAACTCGCCGCCTGCCGCACGCTGGTGTGGAACGGACCGGTCGGTGCGTTCGAAACCAAGCCCTTCGACCAGGCCACCACCGCCATCGCGCAGCAAATTGCGGCGCTCACCGGCGCGCACCGCTTGGTGAGCGTCGCCGGCGGCGGCGATACAGTCGCGGCGCTGCTGCATGCCGGTGTCGTCGATCAGCTGAGCTACGTCTCGGCCGCCGGCGGCGCGTTCCTCGAATGGCTCGAAGGCAAGACGTTACCCGGCATCAAGGCGCTCGAAGCCAAGCGTTAACGCACGGCTAGAGCCACCGGCGTACATGCGCTTTGTAGCGCAGCCAGTCGGCGCCAAATTTCTGCTCGAGCTGCGCCTCTTCCCGCCGAATGAAACGATCCATCAACGGCAGATGGAGTGCCGTGAGAACGAGCGCCGCCGGCGAACCGAACAGCAGCGCCGCGCCGAAGAAAATGAACACATTGCCGCCGAGATAAAGCGGATTCCGCGAAAACCGGTAGGGACCCGACGTGATGAGGGCCGCTTGCGGCTCGAGCGAGATGACGCGCATGTGCCGCGCATAGAAGTGAAACGTCGCCCAGACACGCAGCAGAAATCCCATGACCAAGAGAGCCCAGCCGGCGATGATCGTCGCCACCTCATGGAATTCACCGATGCCGAGCAGCGCATCGATCGTCGTGCCGACCCAGCCGACGCCGAGACCGACGATCACGACGCCGACATTGTGAAGGACGCCTTTGAGAAGGTTGGTGAACATCGAGTCGCCGAACCTCCACCTGAGACGTCATTCCGACGCGGAAGCGCTAAACCTCGAACTCCACCAGCACCATCGGCTCGTCCTTGGCGGCCGTAGCCCATTCCCGATACGGCGGATGGCGTTCGATCGCGTCGCAATAGGCGGCGGCGTCCGGGTCGATTGGTACCCCATAGCTGCGCAGCCGGCTCACCACCGGCGCATACATCGCATCGGCGATGCCGAAGCCGCCGAACAGAAAGGCGCCCCCCGCACCAAAACGCTGGCGACAATCGCGCCACAGCGCCGCGACCCGAGCGACATCAGCCTTCGCCTCGTCGGTCAATGGCCGCGGCTTACCGGAGCGGCGCATGTTCATCGGCAGATGGCGGCGCAGATTGGCAAATCCGGCGTGCATCTCGGCGCTGACTGAGCGGGCACGGGCGCGGGCGGCAGGCGCCGCCGGCCACAAACCGGCCTTAGGAAAGGTTTCAGCCAAATACTCGCCGATCGCCAGCGAGTCCCAGACCGTGACCTCGCCATACCGCAACGCCGGCACCTTGCCCGACGGCGAATGCATCAGAATCTTCTCTTTGCTGCCCGGCACGTACAGCGGAATGACCTCCGACTCGAACGCGGCACTGGTCTGCTTGAGCATCAACCAGGCGCGCAGCGACCACGACGAATAGTTCTTGTTGCCGATATAGATGGTGATGTCTGCCATCGGGTATCCTCGCGCCGGCAATGTGCCGGGCAGAGGCGGGTCGCGCAACTGCTGGCTGCGCATGGGAGTGGGGACAGATCGTGACGGACGACGCGGCGCTCGCGGCGCTGGTAGAAAACGAGGCGGGCGCCTTGCCGCTGACCGTGGTGACGCGCGAGTCGCTGGTGGCGACGTTGAGCACGCTCGATCCCGCCGTCGCACGCTGGGTCGAAGCGACGCGCTTCACGGCCGATTCCGGCCATCATCTGCTGGTGCCGGGCGCCGACGGCAAGCCGCTGCGCGTTCTGGCCGCCGCCAGCGAATCGGACTCGATCTGGGACCTGGCCGGCCTGCCCGACGCGTTACCGGAAGGCACCTATGCGCTCGACGCCGCCAGCGACGACGCGCGCGCGACGACGCGCGCGCTCGGTTGGGCGCTCGGCGCCTATGCCTTCACGCGTTACCGGGCCCGCAAACATCCGCCGGCCCGTCTCGTTTGGCCACAGCAGGCCGACCGCAAGCTGGTCATGCGGCTAGCGCGCGCCCAGTGCTGGGCACGCGACCTGATCAACACGCCGGCCGAGGCGATGGGCCCTGCCGAACTGCAACAGGCGGCTGAGACCCTGGCGGCAAAGCATGGCGCGCGTTGCACCGCCATCGTCGGCGACGAGCTGCTGGCGCGGAATTATCCAACCATCCACGCCGTCGGCCGCGCCAGCAACCGGCCGCCGCGGATCGTCGACCTGACCTGGGGCGACGCGCGCGCGCCCAAGCTGACGCTGGTCGGCAAGGGCGTGTGCTTCGACACTGGCGGTCTCGATCTCAAGACGGCGTCGGGCATGCGTTGGATGAAAAAGGATATGGGCGGCGCCGCGACCCTCTTGGCGCTTGGCGACGCAATCATGGACGCGGGCCTCGACGTTCGCCTGCGCATCCTGGTGCCGGCCGTCGACAACGCCGTCAGCGGCGGCGCGCTGCGGCCGGGCGATATCGTGCGCACCCGGCACGGCTTAACCGTCGAGATCGGCAATACCGACGCCGAAGGCCGGTTGATCCTCTGTGACGCGCTTGCCGAAGCGGCTAGCGAACGGCCCGACCTGATCGTCGATATCGCGACGCTCACCGGCGCAGCACGGGTTGCGCTCGGCCCCGACCTACCGGCGCTGTTCGTGCGTGACGATGCGCTTGCTGCATCGCTGCTGGCGGCGGGCGCACGTGAAGGCGATCCGATGTGGCGTCTGCCGCTATGGCAGCCTTATCGCGAGATGCTCAAGACGCCCATAGCGGATATCAACAATGTCAGCGAGGGTCCGTTCGCTGGCGCGATCACGGCGGCACTGTTCCTGGCCGAGTTCGTACCGGCGGAAATTCCCTGGGCGCACCTCGACACCTATGCCTGGAATGGCAAAACGAAACCCGGCCGGCCGGAAGGCGGCGAGGCTTTGGCGTTGCGCGCGCTCTATGCCTTCGCCGTCGAGCGCTATGGCAGCAAGCGATGAAGCTCAAACGCGAAACCGCGAAGAAACGCGCAGCCGAGCCACCGGCCATCCGACTTGGACTCAAACCGCCGGGCGGCGGCCGAATCAAGTGGGTCAAGGACGGCTTTGCCTGGGATTTGTTCGTGCTGTCGCCGCTGCTGGGGCTGCCGCTGTTCTGGCGCAAGCTGCATGCGTGGGGCGCGTTGATGCTCGGCCTGCTGCTGGCGTGGTTCGTCGCCTGGTTCCTGCTCGGCCGCTTCGCCGACGGCCATACCGTGAACCTGGCCGGCGACGTCTTCGCCGCGATCTTCTTCGTGCTCGACCTGTTTCTCGGCTGGCGCGGCAACCGCATGACGGCGCAGGCCTATGTGCGGCACGGCTGGACCGTCGATCATCCGGACTATGCCGCGACGCGCAAGCTCATGGCGCGCTGGAAGCTCGACAAATAACACTCAGGTCGCGGCGGCGCCCTCGACCGTTTCGAGCTCGAAAGCGGCCGCCATCAGGGCGCGCGTATAGGCCTGACGCGGTGATTCGAAAATCTGGCGCGCCGGCCCCTGCTCCACCGCTTTGCCGTCCTTCATCACCAGGATTTGGTGCGCCAGCGCCTTCACCACGCGCAAATCGTGGCTGATGAACAGATAGGCGATGTTGTAGCGCCGCTGCAAATCGCGCAGCAGATCGACCATCTGCGCCTGTAACGACATGTCGAGCGCCGAGGTCGGCTCGTCGAGCACGATGAGACGCGGCCGCAACGCCAGGATGCGCGCAAAGGCCAGACGCTGCCGCATGCCGCCGGAGAATTCGTGCGGATAGCGATCGACG
>DATEMD010000021.1:0-4872 GCA_035275845.1 Allostellaceae bacterium
TCGCGGCAACGTCAATACGCTCGGCCCGCGCGCCTGCTACGACGAAGGCAAGCGCTGCGCCGAGACGCTGTTCTTCGACTACCTGCGGCAGCACAAGTTGCGGATCAAGGTGGCGCGCATCTTCAACACCTACGGTCCGCGCATGCATCCGAACGACGGCCGCGTGGTGTCGAACTTCATCGTCCAGGCGCTGAAGAACGAATCGATCACTGTTTACGGCGACGGCAAGCAGACCCGCGCCTTCTGCTATGTCGACGATCTGATCGAAGGCTTCGTCAGGCTGATGGGATCGCCCGAAAACGTTACGGGCCCGATCAATCTGGGTAATCCGGTCGAGACCACGGTCGGCGAACTGGCTGAGAAGATCATCGCCATGACCGGCTCCCGCTCGAAGATCGAACGCCGGCCTCTGCCGGTCGACGATCCGGTTCAACGGTGCCCAGATATCGGCCAGGCAAAGAAGGTCCTGGGCTGGCAGCCGCGCGTACCGCTCGAAACCGGTCTGCAGCACACCATCGCCTATTTCGACCGGCTGCTGACCGAGCGCGGCGATAACCCCGAACCCAGCTTGCGCGTCGTCGGTTGAGTTCCGGCGCGATCTCCGCGGAACTGTCCGTCTAGATTTTCCGACTATCGTACGCCCAATGCAGCAGCGCCTGACGCTGGCGCGGCCGGCAGGTGTGATCGCACCGCTCGCAATTCCGTTCGATCTGGCGGATATGCCGGCGCATCGCCTTCCAGCGCTTGATCTGCCGGCGATCCTCTTCCGGCATGCGACGGCCCATCCAATAGCGGCAATACCACTGGAACCAGCCGCGCGGGTCGTCGGGGTGGATCCAGCCTTTGGCACGCCATACCGATAGAGGCTGGCTGGCATCGACGCCGAAATAATTGAGCGCCGGATCGCGTCGCCGCGGCGACAGTTTGGCGCCAGCAAACCAGTCGCGCGGGAATTCCTTGCGCGTATCGGTCATGTATTTGCCGCCAAACACGCCCAGCCGCAGCATCTGCTTCGGCGTCAACTCGGGCCGGAATTCGGGATCGAATGCGCGGCCCGGCCGCGCCACCAGCGCGTAGCGATAGTTCCGCTGCATGCGGTCGTTGACGATCACGATCCTGGATTTTGCGCGCCGCTTCGCCTTCATGAACGCGCGTCCGGCGAGCCGGGCCTAGTCCTTCACGCCGGCGGCGGCGAGCGCCGCTTTCTGCCGCTTGGCCAGCGCCTTCTCGTCGAAATCCTCGATCAGTTCGTGGAACATGCGGTGCCAGTTGATCTCGGCCTTGAGCCGCAGGAACACTGAACCAAGGCCGACGGCGGCGCGGTCCATGAACACGAATTCGCGCGGCGGCTTGACGCCGCCGAGGCGGCGGATGTCGGCGTGCACGGTTTCGGCGACCTCGCGGCCATAGGCACCTGAGCCGTGTTCCTGGATGCGGCGTTCGCGGTTCTCCAGCAACGGTTCGTAGACGTAGCGCGCCCAGCGGTTGAGCGCAGCGATCATCTCGCGCGACAGGTTCTTGAAGCCCCAAGTCTCGTACGCCGAGATTGCCAGCTCCTGATCGTTGCGGTCGAGCGCGTGATAAAGATCGATGACACCGCGCACGAACGGCGCCGGAAACACGCGGATACAGCCGTAATCGAGCAGATTGATGCTGTGGTCGCGCCGCACCGTATAGTTGCCGAGATGCGGGTCGCCGTGAATGACGCCGTAGTAATAGAACGGCACGTACCAGGTGCGGAACATGTTGCGCGCGATCTGGTTTCGTACCGCGAGGCTGCCCTCGGAAGCGACGTCGATGAACGGCCGACCTTCGAGCCAGCTCATGGTGAGCAGCCGGCGCGTCGATAGTTTGGCGATGTATTGCGGCACGTGGACGCCGGGCTCATCCGCCAGCATCGCGCCGAACAGCCGCATGTGCGCGGCCTCGCGGCGGTAGTCGAGCTCCTCACGCAGCCGCGCCGCCAGCTCCTTCTGCACCTCGCCGGTATTGATCGCCCGGTCGTAGCGCTCGTACAGCGCCAGCACGATCTTGAGCTGTTGGAGGTCGGCTTCGACCGCCGACTCCATGTCGGGGTACTGCAGCTTGCAGGCGAGATCGGCGCCATCGAGGCCGACCGCGCGGTGCACCTGGCCCAGCGATGCCGCGTGTGCCGCCTCGCGCGCGAAGCTTTTGAACTTCGCCTGCCAGTCCTCGCCCAGCTCGCTCGCCATGCGGCGCTTGACGAACGGCCAGCCCATCGGCGGCGCGTTCGATTGCAGCGTTGCCAGCTCGTCGGCGTACTCGTGCGGCAGCGCATCCGGCAGCGTCGCCAGCAGCTGTGCCACCTTCATCAGCGGTCCCTTGATCGCGCCGAGCGAGGCTTTCAGATCGGCGGCGTGGCGCGGCCGATCGAGCTTGAGGCCGAGATAGCGCGAACCCGCCAGGCGCGCGGCCAGACCACCCATCGCGGTCGAGACTTTCGCGTAGCGGCGCACGCGGCGCGTGAGATTGTTGCGATCGGCCATGACCGGCGGAGTTTCCCCGGGTGGCGACGCACTGTCCACCGCCAAAACAATGCGAAAAACGCTGGCAGGGTTGCGCAGTTCCCGCCAAGCTTGCGCACACGGCGGAGGGGGATATGACGGCCAACGCGCGCGCGATCGATATCCACAATCACATCGTGCCGGCGAATATTCCGCCCTATGCCGGCAAACACGGCGGCAACCGTTGGCCGCAGATAGCGCCGTGCGACGCGCGTCATAAGAACGTGATGATCGACGGCAAGAACTTCCGCACCGTCGGCGACGAATGCTGGGACGTGAGCCGCCGCATCGCCGCGATGGATGCGACGGGCATCGGCCTGCAGGTGCTGTCGCCAATGCCCGAGCTTTTATCCTATTGGTTTCCGGCCGAAGACGCGGTCGCTTTCGGCCGGGTCGTCAATGGCGCGATCGCCGAAATGGTGGCGCGCGCACCGCAGCGTTTCGCCGGCCTTGGCATGGTGCCGTTGCAGGACCCCGAGCTGGCGGCGCGCGAGCTTGAACGCCTGATGCGGGAAGGTTTTCGCGGCGCCGAGATCGGCACCAATGTCAACGGCACCGCCATTGGCGACCCGCGCTTCGAGCCTTTCTTCGCCGCAGCCGAACGCCTCAACGCCGCGATCTTCGTCCATGCCCTCCACCCCGCGAGCTTGGAGCGCGTCATCGGGCCACCGCGGCTGGTGCCTTTTGTTGCCTTCCCGGGCGAGACCAATTTCGCGATCTGCTCGCTGATCAGCGGCGGCACATTGGAGAAACACCCCAAACTGCGCATCGCCTTCAGCCACGGCGGCGGCGCCTTCGCCATCGTTCTGCCACGCCTGGCGCAAGGCTGGACGATCTCGCCCGTTCTGCGCGAAACGATCAAAATCAACCCACGCGAAACCGCGCGCCGGCTCTATTACGACACGCTGGTCTTCGAGGCGAAAACCGTCCGCCTGCTGATCGAACTGTTCGGTCTGAGCCAACTTTGCGTCGGCAGCGATTTCCCATTCGACGGCGCCGACAAGGAACCGTTGCGCGAGCTCACCAAGCTCGATCTGCCTGCGGCCGACCTGGCCGCGCTCCATGAAACCAATGCGAGGCGGTTCCTGGGGCTTGCCTAACCCATCGTCTCGAGCTGGTCGATGAAGCTAGCGACCACGCCAAGACCCTTCTGCCAGAATTTCGGGTCCGAGGCGTCGAGACCGAACGGCGCCAACAGCTCCTTGTGCCGCTTGGTGCCGCCCGCCTTGAGCATGTCGAGATATTTCTCGGCGAAGCCCTTTGCCGCGCCCTGATAGACCGCATAGAGCGAATTCACCAGACAATCGCCGAACGCATAGGCATAGACGTAGAACGGCGTGTGGACGAAGTGCGGGATGTAGGCCCAGTACCACTTGTATTCGTCTTCGAAACGGATCGCCGGACCGAGGCTCTCCTTCTGCACGTCGAGCCAGATCGCGCCGATGCGTTCGGCGGTCAGCTCGCCCTGGCGGCGCTCGTCATGCACGCGGCGCTCGAACTCGACGAACGCGATTTGCCGCACGACGGTGTTGAGCATGTCCTCGACCTTCGCGGCGAGCATCGACTTGCGCCGTTTGGCATTCTTCTCCCCGGCGAGCAACGACTGGAAGGTCAGCATTTCGCCGAACACCGACGCGGTCTCGGCCAAGGTTAGCGGCGTATCGGACATCAGCGCGCCGCGCGGCCCGGCAAGAACCTGGTGCACGCCGTGGCCAAGCTCGTGCGCCAGCGTCATCACGTCGCGCGTCCGGCCGAGATAATTGAGCAGCAGATAGGGGTGCGCATTCGGCACGGTCGGATGCGCAAAGGCGCCCGGCGCCTTGCCCGGACGCGCCGGCGCGTCGATCCAGCGATTGTCGAAGAAGCGTTTGCCGACGTCAGCCATCGCCGGCGAGAAGGCACCATAGGCGTCGAGCACGATGCGCCGCGCCTCGGACCATGGCACCAGCTTGTTGTCCTGATCCGGCAACGGCGCGTTGCGATCCCAATAGGGCAGCACCTTGACGCCGAACCATTTCGCCTTGAGACGGTAATAGCGGTGGGCCAGTGCCGGATAGGCGTCGCGCACCGCCGCGATCAACGCGTCGACGACCTCGTCCTCGACATAATTGGCGAGATTGCGCGACGAGATCGGCCGCTTGAAGCCGCGCCAGCGATCTTCAATCTCCTTATCTTTGGCGAGCGTGTTGGTGACCAGCGCGAACAGCGACGCATTGTCGCCGAAGACCTTGCCGATCGACTTGGCCGCCGCCTTGCGCGTCGCGCCGCTCGGCTCGGAGAGCAGATGGAGCGCCTCCGCGCCGGTGAGCCGCTTGCCTTTGACCGGAAAGCGCAAAGCGGCATTGGT
>DATEMD010000022.1:0-6445 GCA_035275845.1 Allostellaceae bacterium
CTCTGCCTGCGCGGCCTCGAGCGCGACGGTCTGGTCAAGCGCACAGTCTTCCCTGTCGTGCCGCCACGCGTAGAATATGAGCTGACGCCGCTTGGGCGCTCGCTGCGCGAACCGGTCATCGCGCTGGGGACTTGGGCGCGCAATCACATCGCTGAGATCGATGCCGCGCGAGTCACCTTCGATCGGGGCAAGCCAGACAGCGTCAATCGGTCAGCCACTGGCGCAGCTCGGCGGTGACCGCGTCGGGCCGTTCCATCGTCGACAAATGTCCGCAATGATCGATCAGATCGAGCCGCGCGCCCGGAATGCCGGCGGCGATTTCCTCCGCCGACGCCGGCGGCGTCAGCACGTCCTGGCGCCCGCACAGCACCAACGTCGGGCACTTTATCGTCGCTAGCGATGCACGGCTGTCGATGCGCGACATGATCGCCTTCTGCTGACGGATGAAAGCGTCCTTGCCGACACGCTCGGCCATGGCCCTGACCGCACCGGTGAGCGCGGCGTCCTTGAGCCGGTCCGGATGAAGAAAGAACGGCAGCAGCCGCGGCGTCACGCCCCTGAACTCGCCCTTCTCGGTGAGTTCGATGAGACCGCGACGACGCGAAATCTGCTCGGGTGAGTCGGCACGTGCGCCGGTGTCGAGCAGCGCGAGGCGTGTGACCCGCTCGGGGGCCTGCCGCATCACCTCGAACGCGCAATAGCCGCCCATCGACAAACCGGCGAGCGCGAATTTCAGCGGCGCCGCTTCCAACACACGCCGCGCCATGCCTGTCATGGTCTCGTCATGCGTCAGATCGGCGACGGTTATTGCCGCGATGTCGGAAAGGCCGGTCATCTGGGCGCGCCACAACGCCGCATCGCACAGCAGACCGGGCAGCAAGACGAGCGGCGTTTTCGGCGCCATGCCGCGAAATTAAGTGAAACCCGGAAGCCGCGCTATGCCGCCGAATTCTTGCCAACGCTAAGAAATTATTTGACTTTCGGGGGTACAACCCCAATTAAAGGGCATCGTCAACAGCTAAAACCTCAGAAAGACGTTTACCGTTCGATGAATTTTTCCGACCTCGGCCTCTCCCCAGAGGTCCTGCGGGCGGTCGAAGATGCCGGCTACAAGCAGCCGACCCCCATCCAAGAACAGGCCATTCCCTACGTTTTGATGGGCCGCGACGTGTTGGGTTGCGCCCAAACCGGCACCGGCAAGACCGCCTCCTTCACTCTTCCGATGATCGACATCCTGGCTTCGGGCCGTGCGCGTGCGCGCATGCCGCGCACCCTGGTGATCGAGCCGACGCGCGAACTCGCCGCGCAGGTTTCCGAAGCCTTCGATGTCTACGGCAAGCACCACAAGCTCAACCAGGCGCTGCTGATCGGCGGCGAAAGCTTCACCGACCAGGAGCGCAAACTCGATCGCGGTGTCGATGTCTTGATCGCGACGCCCGGCCGCCTGATCGACCTGTTCGAGCGCGGCAAGATCCTGCTCTCCGACGTCAAGATCCTGGTGATCGACGAAGCCGACCGCATGCTCGACATGGGATTCATTCCCGACGTCGAGCGCATCGTCAGCCTGCTGCCGAAAATCCGTCAGACGCTGTTCTTCTCGGCGACGATGCCGCCGGAGATCCGCCGTCTGGCCGATGCCTTCCTGATGAATCCGAAAGAGATCGCGGTCGCGCCGCCGGCGTCGCCCGCTGCCACCGTCATCCAGGGCCTGACCGTGGTCGAGCCCGACGACAAGCGCGAGACGCTCCGCCGCCTGATCCACAGCGAAGACGTCAAGAACGCGATCATCTTCTGCAACCGCAAGCGCGACGTCGACATCCTCTATCGCTCGCTGAAGAAGCACGGCCTGGACGTGGCGGCGCTGCACGGCGACATGCCGCAATCCAAGCGCACCGAAACGCTCGAGCGCTTCCGCAATGGCGAGGTTCGCCTGCTGGTCGCCAGCGACGTCGCCGCCCGCGGACTCGACATTCAGGGTATGTCGCACGTGTTCAATTTCGACGTGCCGATCCACGCCGAGGATTACGTCCACCGTATCGGCCGCACCGGCCGCGCCGGCCGCGAAGGTCGCGCCTTCACGCTGGCCGCACCCGAGGACGGCCGCTTCGTCCAGGCGATCGAGCAACTTATCGGCAAGCCGATCCCACCGGTTTCGGTCGACGGAATCGCCGCCGCGACGCTGTCGTTCGAGGATAGTGACGGCCGCAGCCGTGGCCGCTCGCGCCGTGGACGCGGCAAGGGACACAGTCCCGCGTCGCATGACGGAAGGCCGCGCCACGATGGATCGCGCCACGAGCCGCCGCACGCCGCCAAGCCGCACGAACCCGCGCCCAAGCCCGAGGCTGCACGCAAGCCGGAACCGGCGCGCTTTGCGCCGATTACCATGGGCACCGCGCCGCCGGTCGAGCCGCCACGAGCGGCCGCCACGCCAACCGCCAACCGCGATCGCCGTAATTCTGACGACGGCCCGCGCGTGGTAGGCTTCGGCGACCACATGCCAGCGTTTCTCGCCCGCCGCGCCGCGCGCGGCTGAGCGCCGCGCGAGGGGGGCCGATGAAGACGATCTTCGTCAACGTGAAATGCGATCTCGGCAGGGCCTATAAGGTCGCCGAGGAAGCGGTCGAAACGATTCCCGAAGTCTCCGAAGTGTTCTCGGTGTCCGGGCAATACGACCTGTTGATGAAATGCT
This sequence comes from Allostellaceae bacterium, assembly GCA_035275845.1. Lineage (GTDB taxonomy): Bacteria > Pseudomonadota > Alphaproteobacteria > ATCC43930 > CGMCC-115725 > REEB95. The sequence goes on from DATEMD010000022.1 coordinate 2,690, forward strand.
ATTTGCCCGACGACATGGATATCGGCCACTTCGTGGTCGAGCATCTACAGCGCCTGCCCGGGGTGAAGGACACCTTCACCACCATGGCGTACAAGGCGTTCTCGCCCGACAAATCGTCCTAAATTCCCGGTCGGCTTAACTCTGCACGCGAGATCGGCGTGAGCGAAACGACGCGGCACATCGTCATCGTCGGCGCCGGCCACGCCGGCGGCGTCGCCGCCGCGACCCTGCGCCAAGCCGGTTTTCCCGGTGCGATCACCCTGATCGGCAGCGAGCCACACCCGCCGCACGAACGGCCGCCGCTATCGAAAGAATTGCTGGCCGGCGCCATTCCTGTCGAGAAGACCTATCTGCGGCCGGCCGCGTTCTACGCCGAAAACCGGATCGACTTCCAGCCGAGCGAAACCGTTGTCACGATCGACCGCCACGCGCAGCGGATTACGCTGGCGAGCGGCGGCGTCGTACCGTACGACACGCTGCTGCTGACGACGGGTGCACGCGCCCGCCGCTTGTCGCTGCCGGGCGCCGACCATCCGCGCGTGCTGTATCTGCGCGACATTGCGGATTCGTTGGCATTGCGCGAACTCCTGAACCCGGGCGCGCGCGTCGCGGTGATCGGCGCCGGGTTCATCGGCTTGGAAGCGGCCGCGGCGGCGCGCAAACGCGGTGCGACGGTGATCGTGCTCGAAGTCCAGCGCGAACCGCTGCAACGCGTGTGTCCGCCCGAGATCGGCCGTTTCATGGCTGAGCTGCACCGGCGCAACGGCGTCGAGCTGCGCACTGCCGTCAGCATCGAAGCAATCGTCGAAGCGGACGGCGCGCTTGCGTTGCGCACCGCCGACGGCGACACCGTTGCCGCCGACATCGTCCTCGCCGGCATCGGCGCCCAGCCCAACGTCGAACTTGCGCAAGCCGCTGGCTTGGTCGTCGAGAACGGCGTCGTCACCGACGAATTCGGCCGTACGAGCGATCCGCATATCTTCGCCGCCGGCGACGTGACGCGGCATTTCAATCCGCTGCTGGGACGCAAGATCCGCCTCGAGGCTTGGCAAAACGCGCAGAACCAGGCGATCGCCGTCGCCAAGATCATGGCCGGCGGCGACCGGCCCTATGCCGAGGTGCCATGGTTCTGGAGCGATCAGTACGACGTCAACCTTCAGATCGCCGGCGCGCCCGAGCATTGGGGCGGATTGATCTGGCGCGGCGGTCCGAACGACAAAGCCTTCACCGTCTTTGCCGTGAGCGACGGCGTACCCATCGCCGCCATCACGATGAACAACGGCCGCGACATGCGCGCGGCGCGCGAGCTGATTACCCGCCGACGCCCGGTCGATCCGGCGCGGCTTGCAGACGTCGCAGTGAAATTGCAGGATTTAGCCAAGGAGAGTGGGCGTGACTGACGAGACTTGGGTGACCGTGGGGAAATGCTCGGCGATCAATCCGGGCGACGTGCTGGGCGTGACGGTTGGCGACCGCGAATTCGCGCTCTACAATCTCGACGGCGAAATTTACGCCACCGATAATTTGTGTACGCACGCCTTCGCACTGCTGAGCCAAGGCTGGCTCGACGGCGAAGTGATCGAGTGTCCGCTGCACGGCGGCCGTTTCGAGGTTAAGACCGGCAAGGGTCTCGGCCCGCCGATCAACGACGATCTCAAGACCTACAAGGTGCGCGTGGTCGGCGACGACGTGCAGATCCAGCTCGGTTGAGCATCGACGCCGGCCGGCAACGCTCCGTTAACCATTTCTAGACGCGACGCGTGCGACCTTAGGGTTGCGGCGGAGACCCTTTCATCCATGTCGAAACGGCGAAACCTGGCGGCGGTCGCCATTCTCTGCGGCGTGCTCGGCGCCGGCGGCTGGACGTTCTATCTCGGCGCCTTCGCCGGCGTATTGGGCGAAGGCTGGATGGTGTTCTACAACGCCGTCCGCCTCTACTTCGAAGGCCAGCTCGGCCTGCTTTACGACGGTGTTCAATCGACCGCGTTGCTGAACGCGCGGTTTGCGCACTGGCTCGCGCATCCGCTGCCGCTGCATCCGTGGCTGTATCCCCCGCATGCGCTGTTGCTGTTGCTGCCGTTCGGCTGGTTGCCGTTCGCGCCGGCGGGAATTCTGTTTCTCGCCTTTGGTTTCGCCGCGACCGTCGCCGCCGCTTGGCAGTTCGCCAGGACCAACACCGAGCGCGCGATTCATGCCGCATCGCTGGTGCTGTGCCCGGCGACCGCGTTCACCGTTTGCCTCGGCCAGAACACGTTCGTCACCTGCGCGCTGTTGCTCGCCGGATTTGGAACGATGCGGCGGCGGCCTATCCTCGGCGGTGCGCTGCTCGGCATCGTCACCTACAAACCGCAGCTCTGCCTTATGGTGCCGGTCGCGCTGATCGCGGCGCGGCAATGGAAGGCGCTCGCCGCCGCCGCTGGCGCCGCGCTGATGCTCGCGGCCGCAAGCGTCGCGCTGTTCGGGCTCGAGCCCTGGCGTGCGTGGATCGCGCTGATGACCGAGCCGAACGCGGTTTACACCCAATGGGAAGCAATCGCGCGAATCAACGGCCAGAGCATCTATACCTATGCGAGCCTGCTCGGGGCGCCGGCGGCGCTAGCCAACCTCGCGCAGGCGCTGGCGGTCATTGTCGCCGCCGGTTGCGTCGGTTGGTGCTATCGCCGGCCGATAGCCGACGATCTGCGGCTCGCCGTGCTGCTGGCGGCCACGATCCTGGCGGCGCCGCATGTCATCGATTACGACACCCTTCTCCTGGGCGTTGCCGCGACGTTGTTCTTCGTGCGCGGCTATGCAGACGGCTTCCGCTTCGGCGAGGTTACGGTCGCGGTGCTGGCATGGGCGAGCCCGTTGATCAATCCGCCGACGGTTTTCCGCCTGGGTTTCGTCACGCCGCTGCTCGTCGTGCTGTTCATCGGCTGCGTCATGGCGCGCGGCCGGCGCAATGCCGTGCAGGCCGCGCCCGGTGGGATCCTAACGCCGGCCTGAGGCGGTGCCGCCTCAGCGGACGGTGCGTACGGCGATCCCGCTCATCTCGTATTCCGGCATGCCGAGCAGATTGTGGCCGGCGACGGTTTTGTCCTGCGTGACGATGAGGACGTTCGCACCGATGCCGGCGGCGCGGTCTTTCAGCTGCTGGAGCAAGCTGTCCTCGGTGGCGGTCGAGTTGCCGTGCGCGATGACGATGCCAAGCTGCTGATAAACCGTCGGTGGCTGGCGTGTCACCTGAATCACGCCGGTCCACGGCTTGTAGTAGGTGCTCGACGCCGGAAAGTAGTCGGTCCGGTCGCAAGCGGTGGCCGCCAAGGCCAACGCCGCGCCAGCGAGACGCAGCAAAACCGTGCGAATCCACTTCGCCCGATGGATGGCAACGGGCGCTTGGACGCGGGACGAAGTTTGCAAGGCAAAATCCAGCAAGGATTTATCCAATAGCAGGCCCTTTCCTTATCAGATCGGCCGCCGGGCGCGGAAGAACATTTACCCGGGCCGTCCGCACCGTCGGCGACCGCGCCGCGCCACGGCTGCGCGGGCGCTCCTGACATGGACGATCGAGGTCGACGATTTCCGCGTCCGCGTGCGCAGCACGGTCATATCGCACGCATGACCGATACAGGTCGCACCGTCGGGATCATTTTCCATTGCCCACACGGCCGCGTTGCGTGCGCCCCCTTTACGCGACGTTAAGGATTTGGGCCCAGCCTGGAAACACCGGAGGATATTACCTGACCTGTCGATCCGCTTCGATTTGAGGCGGATTCG
>DATEMD010000023.1:0-8719 GCA_035275845.1 Allostellaceae bacterium
CATGCCGGTGCTTTCAACGTCGGCGGCTATTCGAATCCGGCGCTCGACTCCCTGATCGCCCATGCCCGACACGAAGGCCTCGGCAAAGCACGTGCCACGTTGCTGCGGGCCGCCCTCGCCGTAGTCAAAGACGATGTCGCCTACATTCCGCTGCACCAACCTGACGTGGTGTGGGCGGTGCGCGGCAATGTCGAGACCGTCCCGCGCGGCGACGGTAGTTTCGCGCTCAGCGATGTCCGGATGAAATGATTGCGACGACCGATGAGATTCAAGCGCCGTCGCGGAGGATTTGCTCGTAGGCCGGAATGGTGAGCCATTCTGGGAATCGCGGTGCTTCGATCAGCGCCGTAAAGATCCGCGCGGCATCCACGTAACGGCCGCTTTCATAGGCCGCATCGCCAACCATCGCTTTGAACTTGGCCAGCTCTTCATCGAGCAGGCGGCGGCACAGCGCGGTATCGACCACGCGTCCATCCGCCAGCTTGGCCTTGTGCCGAATCCACTGCCAAACCTGCGCGCGGCTGATCTCGGCGGTGGCTGCGTCCTCCATCAGGTGATAGAGCGGTACACAACCGCTGCCGCGCAGCCACGCCTCGAGATAACCGATGCCGACGTTGAGGTCTTGGCGCAGGCCGGTCTCGGTGACGGTGCCGTGCGGCACGGCGAGCAGGTCCGCCGCCGTCACGTGCACATCCTGGCGCTTGCGCGCGATCTGGTTCGCTTGCTGCATCTGCTGGTCGAAGATCGCCTTGGCGATGCCGACCAGGCTGGGGTGCGCCACCCAGGTGCCGTCATGGCCGTCGGTGGCCTCGCGCAGCTTGTCGGTGCGCACCTTGTCCATCGCCGCCGCGTTGGCGGCCGCGTCGTTGCGGATCGGAATCTGCGCCGCCATGCCGCCCATCGCGTGGACGTTGCGGCGATGGCACGTCTGGATCAGCAGTTGGCTGTAGGAGCGCAGGAAATGCGTCGTCATCGTCACCTGCGCGCGATCCGGCATGACGGCGTGCGGGTCTTCGGCGAATTTCTTGATGAAGCTGTAGATGTAGTCCCAGCGGCCGCAATTGAGGCCGGCGGAATGATCGCGCAGTTCGTAGAGGATTTCGTCCATCTCGAACGCCGCCATGATTGTCTCAATCAGGACGGTCGCCTTGATCGCACCGCGAGGAACGCCCATCGCCTCCTGGCTGTAGACGAAGACGTCGTTCCACAATTTGGCTTCGAGCCGGCTTTCGATTTTTGGCAGGTAGAAATAAGGACCGCTGCCGCGCGTGAGCAACTCCTTGGCGTTGTGAAAGAAGTAGAGGCCGAAATCGAAAAACGCGCCGGCAATCGGCGCGCCGTCGAGCAGGATATGCGCTTCGGGCAGATGCCAGCCGCGCGGCCGGACCAGCAGCACCGCCGTCTTCGGATTGAGCGCGTAGTGCCGTTTCGATTGCGGATCGTCATAGGCGATCGTCCGCCGGACGGCATCGACCAGATTAATCTGGCCCTCGACGAGATTGTCCCAGCTCGGCGTATTGGCGTCCTCGAAATCCGCCATGAACACGTTGGCGCCGGAGTTGAGCGCGTTGATCACCATCTTGCGGTCGGTCGGACCGGTGATCTCGACGCGCCGGTCGAGCAAATCCGCTGGAAGCGGCGCGACCGTCCAATCCGCGTCGCGGATGGCGCGGGTCTCGGCAGGGAAATCGGGGCGCCAGCCGGTGTCGAGCTTCGCCTGGGTCGTGGCACGCAACGCCAGCAACCGCCGGCGCTCGGCGCCGAAGCGTCGCTCGAGCGACGCCACGAACGCGATCGCCTCCTGCGTCAGGATTTTTTCGTAACCAGGTTTGAGCGGCCCGCGGATTTCGACTCCGTGGGCTGGCGTGCCGGCAATAACGACGCGGGTGTCCATGGTCGCTCCGCCTGAAAAGCCCTCCGTCGGCCGTCATGGCCGCGGAAGCCCCCTCTGTCGGATGACCTGAAAGATTGGTCGGCGCGCCCGATTATCTGCGCCGCTTACCCCTTCGGTGAGACGCGTCATTTCCGAACGCCGCGCCTGCTTTCCAGAGTGCCGTTCCCTGCCAGTCCTTTTGCCTGAGAGTTTCCGGGGCGGTTGCTCCTTCGGCGCCGGGTCACAACCCGATCTCTCCTGGCAGGGCACCAAGCCCCTGGAAACTAGCAGAAATCGCCGTCGAAGACCAGGACCCCGGCCGGTTGCCGAGCCCTGGCGTGCGCGTTAGAGTCGGCGCCAATCGACTCGGCGGCGACCTTGCGGTCGCGTCCGTCAATGAAGCGCAGCGTGGGGGAGGGGCGATGACTCAGCGTAACAGCGTGTTGAATTTTACGGCCGCGGCCTGTGTCGCCGTGTTGTTGCTCGCGCGCTATTCGCCGGCGTCGGCGGAGACCATCAAGATCGGCGTGATCTCGACTTACTCGGGGCCGATGGCGACTCTTGGCGAAGAGATCGATCACGGCCTGAGCCTCTATGTCAAAACCCACGAAAAAGATTTGCCGCCGGGCGTCAAGGTGGAGCTCGTCAAGCGCGACGACACCGGACCGGTACCGGATGTCGCCAAGCGCCTGGCGCAGGAGCTGGTCACCCGCGACAAGGTGCAATTCCTCATCGGCGTCGTCTGGACGCCGTGCGGCCTCGCAATTTGTCCGATCGCCAACGAGGCCAAGGTGCCGTTCATCAGCACCAACGCCGCCGGTGTCACCATGCCGCGGCTGACGCCGTATTTTGCGCGCACCTCGTTCACCTTGTGGCAGGTGGGCTTGCCGATGGGCAAATGGGCGGCGCAGCACGGCTACAAGCGCGCTTACGTCGCGGTCAGCGATTTCGCCCCCGGCCATGAAGCTGGTGAAGCGTTCACCAAGGGCTTCACCGACGGTGGCGGCACGATCATCGGCTCGGTCGCCTTCCCGTTGCAGAATCCAGATTTCGTTCCGTTCCTGCAGCGCGCCAAGGACGCCAAGCCCGACGTGCTTTTCCTCTGGGTGCCGGCGGGGCCGCAGGCGACGCAGGCGATGAAGGCCTATAACGATCTCGGTCTCAAGGCCGCCAAGGTGACGGTGGTCAGCACGCAGGACTTGGTGCCGGACGAGCAGTTGCCGCTGATGGGCGACGGGCCGCTCGGCCTGATCACCTCGGGCACCTATACGACCGCCGCGACCCGTCCAGCCAACAAGGCGTTCCTCGCCGCGTGGAACAAGGAATACGGCAGCACGCTGATTCCCGATTACATGGCGGTGGATAGCTGGGATGGCATGAATCTGCTGTTCGACGTCATCAAGCAGACCAAGGGCAAGTTCACCGCCGACCAGGCGATGGCGATCATCAAGCAGTGGAAGGACGCCAACAGTCCGCGCGGTCCGATCAGTATCGATCCCAACACGCGCGACATCGTCCAGAACGTCTATATCCGCCGCGTCGAAAAAGTGAACGGCAAGCTCGCCAACGTCGAATTCGAAACCATCCCGAACGTCAAAGATCCGTGGAAGGAGATGCATCCAGCGCAATAACCGGCGCGTGGCGGCGTGGGCAGCAAAGTGTGGGCAGGGCGCGGCGCGGATTGTCTGGGCGGCGCTCCTGCCATAGGATACATTCTATAGATCTATTGAAGTCTGCATCCTGAACGCGGTCCAAACGGGGAGGGTGAGACATGCGCGTACAACGCACGTGGTTTTACGGCGTCGCGGTGGTGGTGCTGGGCGCGGTATCGGCATTTCCGGCCGCCGCTGAGACCGTCAAGATCGGCATCATCACGACCTATTCCGGACCGTTGGCGCCGCCGGGCATCTCGATGGATAAGGGTCTCACCCTTTACGCCAAGCTTCACAGCAAAGATCTGCCCAAGGGCGTAACGGTCGAGATCATCCGTCGGGACGACACCGGCATCGCGCCCGATGTCGCCAAGCGCTTGGCGCAGGAGCTGGTCACCCGCGATCACGTCAACATCATCGGTGGCGTGGTCTATTCGCCGAACGCGTTGGCGATGGCGCCGGTCATGACGGAGGCCAAGATGCCGTTCGTCGACATGAACGCGGCGGCTGCGGTGCTGACGACCAAGTCGCCCTATATCGTGCGCGACTCCTTCACGTTGCAGCAAATCTCGATGCCGATGGGCGAATGGGCCGCGAAACACGGCTACAAGCAGGCCTATACGGTGGTGAGCGATTACGCACCGGGCTGGGACGCCGAAGATGGCTTCAAGATGGGTATCGAACACGGCGGTGGTAAAGTCGTCGGCTCGGTGCGGGTGCCGGTGCAAAATCCGGATTTCACGCCGTTCCTCCAGCGCGTCAAGGACCTGAAGCCGAAGAGCCTGTTCATCTTCGTGCCGGGCGGTCCGCAATCGACACAGATGATGAAGACCTATAACGAGCTCAATCTGAAACAGGCGGGCATTACGCTGGTGACGACACAGGATCTGCTCATCGACAGCGAGCTGCCGAAGATGGCCGACATTCCGCTCGGCGTGGTCAGCTCGGGCAGCTATTCGGCGGCCGCTACGCGGCCGGCCAACAAGGCGTTCGTCGCCGCCTGGCACAAGGAATATGGCGCGAACGATGTGCCCGATTTCGTCGCCATCCAGGGTTGGGACGGCATGGCGATGATCTATGACCTCATCAAGAAGACCAACGGCAAGTTCAACGGCGATGAGGCCATGAAGATCCTCAAGAACTACAAGACCACCGACAGCCCGCGCGGGCCGTTCATGATCGATCCGCTGACCGGCGACGTCGTTCAGAACATCTATATCCGCAAGGTCGAGAAGGTCGACGGCAAGCTCGCCAATGTCGAATTCGAGACCTTCCCAATGGTCAAGGACCCTTGGAAGGAAACGCACGCGGCGGCGAAATAGGTCGCGTACGGATCGGGGGATGGTGATCGCCGGCGCCAATCGATGCGCCGGCGATCGCGTTTCGGGCCATGCGTTGCCTGGCCGGCGGCGTTCACCCTATAGTGGTGTTCTGGGACCACGCCTTAAATCATTGATAGAATGAGCGAAATTCTCTCGGCCGCGGTCAGCATCGGGTTCTTCGGCCTGGCCTTCGCGATGGTTCTGTATCTGATCTCGGTCGGCCTGTCGGTGACGATGGGCCTGATGGGGTTCGTCAACCTGGCGCATGGCGTCTTCGCCATGTTCGGCGGTTACGCCGTGACGACGCTGATGAACGACTACGGCATGCCGTTCTGGGCGTCGTTGATCTGCGCCGTGGTGATCGTTGCGGTGTGCAGCGTCGCGTTCGAGCGGGTGTTTTACCGCCGGCTCTACGGCGGCGACGAACTCGACCAGGTTCTGCTGACCATCGGCCTCGTTTTCATGTCGGTGGCAGTGGCCAAGTATTTCTGGGGGCCGCTCGCGCAGCTCTTTCAGCCGCCGCTGGAACTGCGCGGCCAGGTCGATCTCGGCTTCCGCGAATTTCCCGCCTATCGCAGCTTTCTCATCGTCTGCGGTGCGGTTCTGGTCACCGGACTGTGGCTGGCGCTCGATCGCACGCGCTTCGGCGCCAAGATTCGTGCTGCGGTCGATAATCTGCGGATGGCGCAGGCCGTTGGCATCAATACCTCGGGTCTATTCACGATCACCTTCGCGCTCGGCAGCGGCCTCGCGGCGTTGGGCGGCGGCCTCGGCGCCGAACTGCTGCCGATCTATCCCGGCTACGCGACCGACTATCTGGTCTATTTCCTGATCGTCGTTTCGGTCGGCGGTCTCGGGTCGATCCGCGGGCCGTTTCTCGCGGCGCTGCTGCTCGGCATCGCCGATACCGCGTTCAAATATCTGCTGCCTGAAATCGGTTCGTTTTTCATCTACGCGCTGACGCTGGTTCTGCTCATGTGGCGGCCGCGCGGCCTGATCGGGCCATCGTGATGACAACGGCCGCCGAACGGATCGTCACCGGCGCCGCCGAAACTTTTGCCCGCCGGCATCGCCACCGTTGGCACGAAGCGCTGCCGTGGCTCGTGGCGGTGGCGGGTTATTTCGTGTTTCCGGATTATCTGGCGCTCGGTTCGCAGATTCTCGCCACCATCCTGTTCGCGCTGTCGGTTGATCTCGTGCTCGGCTATGCCGGCATCATCACGCTTGGCCAGGCCGCGTTCTTCGGCGCCGGCGCCTACGCCGCGGGGCTGCTGGCCGCGCACGGCATGGGCGCGCCCGTGATTGGCTTGTTGGTTGCGGCGGTGGCGGCCGCCTTCGTCGGTCTGATCTCGGGCATCGTGGTGCTGCGCACGCACGGCCTGACGCAACTGATGATGACGCTGATGGTTGCCGTCATGCTGCACGAGGCCGCCAACAAGGCCAACACCGTCACCGGCGGTGCCGACGGTCTCCAGGGAATGGAGGTCAGTCCGATCTTCGGGCTCTTCCGCTTCGACCTCTATGGCAACACGGCGTACTTCTATTGTCTCGCCGTTCTTTTCATCTGCTGGTTCGTCATGCGCCGCATCGTTCATTCGCCCTTCGGCCGGTCGCTCACCGGCATCCGCGAAAACGAGGCGCGCATGCATGCGATCGGCTCGCCGGTGTTCAGGCGCCGTCTCGTCGCCTACACCATTTCGGCGGCGATGGCGGGCATTGCCGGCGCGCTGGTCGCGCAGACGACGCAGTTCGTCGCCACCGATGCGCTCGGGTTCGAACGCTCCGGCAACGTCCTCATCATGCTGCTGCTCGGCGGCATCGGGCGCCTCTACGGGGCGTTCATCGGCGTGCCGCTTTACATGATCGCGCAAGATCGCTTTGCCGCGATCGATCCGGTCTATTGGTATTTCTGGATCGGCCTGTTGCTGGTGCTGATGGTGATGTTCGCGCGCGGTGGCGTGCTCGGCATCGTCGATCGCATCGGCGCGCTGTTCGGACGGCGGCGGTGACGGAAGCCGCGGCGCCGGCGGCGCTCGAAACCCGCGGTCTGTGCAAAAGCTTTGGCGCGTTGACTGTCGCCAACCACATCGATTTCCGGCTGGGGCACGGCGCGCGTCATGCGCTCATCGGCCCCAACGGCGCTGGCAAGACGAGCTTCGTCAATCTCGTCACCGGCGTTCTCCAGCCCAATGACGGCCGTATTCTGCTCGACGGCGCCGACATCACGCCGCTGTCGCAGGCGCAGCGCGTCAAACGCGGCATCGTCCGTACGTTTCAGATCACGACGCTGTTCCGCGGGTTGACCGTGCTGGAGAACGTCACCTTGGCGGTGTCCGAACGGCTCGGCAGCGGCGGCGACATTCATCGCCCGGCCGGCAGCCGCCGTCACATCATCGACGAAGCCTACACGTTGCTTGAGCGGCTTGCCCTGCAGGACGAAGCGTTGCGGCCGGTCAAGGAGCTCGCCTATGGCCGGCAGCGCCTCGTCGAGATCGCGGTCGCGCTCGGCCTGACACCCAAGGTGCTGTTGCTCGACGAACCGGCGGCCGGCGTGCCGTCGTCCGAATCGGGCACCATCGTCGATACCATCGAACGGTTGCCGGCTGATATCGCGCTGCTCATCATCGAGCACGACATGGATCTCGTATTTCGTCTGGCGCGGCGGATCACCGTGCTGGTTGCCGGCCAGATCCTGGTCGAAGGTGCGCCGCAGGAGATCGCCGCCGATGCGCGGGTCCGGCAGGTCTATCTCGGCGAACGAGCCCACGCATGAGCGCGGCTAGCCACAGTTTGACGCTCGACGCGGTCCGCGCCGGCTATGGCGACACGGTCGTCCTCGAAGGTGTTTCGCTGACGTTGGCGGTGGCCGGAACCCTCGCGGTCTTGGGCCGCAATGGCGTCGGCAAAACGACATTACTCGCGACCATCATGGGACAGACCACGCTGCGCGGCGGCTCGATCAAGCTGAACGGCCGCGAGGTGTCGGCGCTGCCGACTTATCGTCGGTCCCGGCTCGGCATCGGCTTCGTGCCGCAGGAGCGCGAGATTTTCCGCTCGCTCACGGTCGAGGAAAATCTCGACGTCGCGTCCCGGCCGGGCCGTTGGACGCGCGAGCGGGTCTATGACTTCTTTCCGTCGCTTGGCGAGCGGCGGCGCAATCACGGCAACCAGCTTTCCGGCGGCGAACAGCAGATGCTGGCGATCGGCCGCGCGCTCATGGGCAATCCGTCGCTCCTGTTGATGGACGAGCCGCTCGAGGGTTTGGCGCCGGTGATCGTCGAAACCGTCCTACGCGGCCTCGATCGGTTGAAGCACGAGGACGATCTGGCGCTTGTCTTGGTCGAACAGCACGCGCGCATCGCGCTCGAATTCGCGGTCGATGCGCTCGTCCTCGACCGCGGGGTCGTGGTCTATTCCGGGCCCAGCCGCCCGCTCCGAGACGATCCGGATCGCCTGGCGCGGTTAATGGGCGTGTCGCGCGCGCACTGATCAACGCCAGTCGTCGAGCGCAAAAATTTCAGGCCGGTTCCATCCCGGTTGCGTCGGCCGCAGCATGGCGACGCCAACGATCTCGGCGCGATAGCCGCGTGCGAGCATGATGCGATAGGCCGCGTCGCGCGCCATATTGACGCCGGCGATGATGCGTTGCGCGCCGCGCTGCGCCGCGAGCGTCTCGCACGCGTCGAGCAATGCCACGAAATCCTCGGCACCGCCGGGCCGGACGCAAGCGAATTTGATGAAGAGTGCGCCGCTGCCGGCTTCGCTGCCGTTGCCGAGATGGCACAGGGCGAAGCCAGCGATGACTCCGTCGCGCACGAGCAGCAAAGTCTCGCCCAGATTTTGCTCGGCGATTGCCGTGATCTCGCGGGTGA
>DATEMD010000024.1:0-14964 GCA_035275845.1 Allostellaceae bacterium
GCGCGACGCGCGTCACTTCGGCGGCGAACGAGCGCAGCTGATCCACCATCGTGTTGATGGCTTCTTTCAGCTGGAGGATCTCGCCGCGGACGTCGACGGTGATTTTCTTCGACAAGTCGCCGTTGGCGACGGCGATCGTCACGTCCGCGATATTGCGAACCTGCGCCGTCAGGTTCGACGCCATCGAGTTGACGCTCTCCGTCAAATCCTTCCACACGCCAGTCACTTCGCGCACTTGCGCCTGGCCGCCGAGCTTGCCGTCGGTGCCGACCTCGCGCGCGACGCGCGTCACCTCGGAAGTGAACACGCTGAGCTGCTGGATCATCGTGTTGACGATGTTGGCGAGCCGGAGGAATTCGCCTTTGAGCGGCCGGCCGTCGATCTCGGTCGGAACGGTTTCGAGCAAATCGCCGCGCGCAACCGCGGCGATCGCGCGCGTCACTGTCACGGTAGGCCAAAGAAGATCGTCGATCAGCCCGTTGAGCGACGACTCCATCTCGCCCCAGGCGCCGAGCGTGTGGCCGAGTTTGACGCGTTGCCGCGTGCGGCCCTCACGGCCGACCGTGTTTCCGACCCGCTCGAGTTGTTCCGCCATTCGCTGATTGGCGGCCGCGATTTCATTGAATGTGTCGGCGATCTTGCCGGCAAGCCCGACCTGGTCGCGGGGCAGCCGCACCGAGAAGTCGCCGACCCGGATCGCCTGAAGCCCATGCAGCAGCTGTTGCAGATCGACGGTTTCGCGCGCGCGGCGGTCGTCGCCGTTGGCGTCTTGCTCGTAGGGGATCGGGTTCGCGACGGCCGTACGGTCGTCGTGCGTTTGAGCTCGCCCAGTAATCGCCATCTAGCCCCCGTCGCTTGCGTGCGCGCGCCTTATCCGCACCAAGGACATTTGCCCGATTCACGTACGGCTGCTGTGGTGCAGCCCCAACGCAATACGGGCCGCATAGATTCACGGCATTCGCGCTAGGGTGCGATCAGGGAGAACCTGAATATGGTCGGGAAAACTACTGAGGGAAAACCGGCGCCCGTAGCGAGCTGATATCGATCCGTTCGCAGTTAAGGCGGCCTTGCAGCAAGCAATCCTCGAGTTTTGCGGTCTGCGCGAGCCCATCCAGGACATAGAACCCGATGACGCCGATCAGCAGCGTGACGGCGAAGGCCGCGAGGCTGGTGGTGAAACGCTCCTCGTCGTCGCGTTCATTCCGCCGGCGTTCCCACAGGCTTAGGTGCCGATCCATGTCGGCATCATGACATGTTTCACCGCCCCAAGCGAGCCGGGTTGGCGTCCGGCGGGGCGCTAATGTGCGAGCTGATCCGCAGTATTGAGGTCGTCGTTGGCCTTGGCCAGATCACCCTTGTCCTGCCAAGCCATGCCGCGATCGTGGAAGCATGGGCCGCACCGCGGGTTGAGCTTGATCGCCAGGTCGTAATCCGCGATCGCGTGGTCGTTGTCGTTCTTGTGATACCAGGCGATGCCGCGGTTGAAATAGACCTGCCACAACGCGGGATCGTGCTGTTCGTATTTGAGCGCCGCGGTGAAATCCGCGATCGCGCCGTCATAGTCGCCGGTCTGGTTCCGCGCCATACCGCGGTTGTTGAAGCACTGGCCGCAATCCGGACTGAGCTTGATCGCTTCGCTGTAATCGGCGAGCGCGTGGGTATAATCGGTGTTGCGATAATAAGCCGTACCACGTTTGTCGTAGACGCCGGCGCGATCCGACGATTGCAGAGCCCGATCATCGAGCGCGCGCGTGTAGAGGCGGACCGCCCTGCCCCAATCCTGTTTTTGCGCTGCTTGATCTGCGGTATGTGCGTCGGCCAAACCATCGGCGAGTGCCGGCGCCGCAATTGCGATGAGGAACACCGCTATGACGAGCGCGTGCCTCATGACGCTGCTGCCTCGACATAGCGCGGGAAAATTCCCACCGGCTTCGGCAGTTGCGTTTCCGCTTTGAGCGGATGCGCTTCAAGCGCGTTGAAGCAGCGGTGTACGACATCGTCCGGCACCGCGAGTTGATCAAGCAGCTTCGCTGCAGCTTGGGGCACGAACGGCTGCGCCAGGATCGCGAGGTGGCGAATGGTTTCGGCGAGGACGTAGAGCACCTGACCGAGCCGCACCGGATCGGTCTTCTTCAGTTTCCACGGCGCTTGCTCGTCGACGTACCGGTTCGCCATGGCGACGATCTCCCAGATCCGCTCGAGCGCGAGATGCAGTGCCTGTTTGTCGATCTCGGCGGTGACCGCGTGGCGAAGATTGGCGACCTTGCCGATCAACTCGCCATCGGCACGACGCTGCTCCGCCGTCGTCGCATCGGCGCCGGCCGGCAACTTGCCGCCGCAATAACTCTGGATCATCGACAGCACGCGCTGCGCCAGGTTGCCGAAATCGTTGGCGAGATCGCCGTTGATCCGGCCGACCACCGCGCGATGTGAAAAGTCTCCATCGGCCCCAAAGGGCAGCTCGCGCAACATGAAATAGCGTACCGCGTCGACGCCGTATTCGTCGACGAGTTGCCGAGGGGCGATGAAGTTGCCGAGCGATTTCGACATCTTCTTCCCTTCGACGGTCCACCAGCCGTGCGCAAAGACGCGCTTGGGGAGGTCAAGACCAGCTGCCGCCAGGAACGCCGGCCAATAGACGCAGTGGAAGCGCACGATGTCCTTGCCGACGACATGGATGTCGGCCGGCCAGAAGGTCTTGAATTCGGTACTGGCGGCATCGGGATAGCCAACGGCGGTGAGATAATTGGTCAGCGCGTCGAGCCAGACATACATCACGTGCTTCGCGTCGCCCGGCACCGGCACGCCCCAGGCGAAGCTGGTGCGCGACACCGAAAGATCGGTGAGGCCGCCTTTGACGAAGCTGGTGACTTCATTGCGTCGCGACGCCGGACCGATGAAATCGGGGTTGCGCGCATAATGGTCGAGCAGCCAATCCTGCCAATCGGACAGGCGGAAGAAATAGCTCGGCTCCTCGACCCACTCGACTTCGGCGCCGGAGGGCGCGCGGAATTTTCCGTCCGGGCCCTTGGTGAGCTCGTCCTCGCCGTAAAAGGCTTCGTCGCGCACCGCGTACCAGCCGGAATATTTTCCAAGATAGATATTCTCGCGGCCCTTGGGCGATTTGCTCTTGGCGATCGCCTGCCAGATCGCCTGGCTGGCGGCGATGTGGCGCGGTTCGGTGGTGCGGATGAACTGGTCATTCGAGATGTTCATCAGCTTGGTCATGGCGCGGAAATTTTCCGACACGCGGTCGCAGAACGCCTGCGGCTCGACACCGGCATCGCGCGCCGATTTCGCCACCTTCTGGCCGTGCTCGTCGGTGCCGGTGAGGAACAGCACGCGGTCGCCGTCGAGCCGCTTGAACCGGGCCAACGCGTCGCACGCGACAGATGTATAGGCGTGGCCAAGATGCGGTGAATCGTTGACGTAATAGATCGGCGTCGTGAGATAGAACTTGGCGCCGGCCATGATGATGATCCTCTACCGATCCTTAGCGCGTCGCGTCGGCGAGCGCGAAGAAGGCATCGAGCACGACCGCCCTTTTGTCGAGCTCGACCCCTTCGGCGGCGCCGAACAGCTGCCCCAGACGGCGCCAAATTTCCGCCCATTGCGCTGGACTGCGGCGCGTCGCTAGCTTCGCGAGAACGGCGCGTTCGGCAGGCGAGTTTGACGACTCGCGACCCAAGGCCAGCATGACGACCGCCGCGACGGCGCGCGGCAACAATTCGGTCAGCAGGCCGAAGCCCGTTGCCTCGCCGCGCACCAACGTTTCGGCGAAGCCATGCAGCGACTCTCCCGGTAGCTTCGGCAGGCCGCCCAGCAGGGCGAAAAGGCCGCGTTGCACGGCAAGTCCGTCCTGCGCCGCCAGCGTCAGGGCCCGACCAATTGATCCGCCGGCGAGTTGCGCCAGAGCGTCGGCGTCGGCAGCATCCAACGCGGGCATAAATCGGCGAATTGCTGCAAGAACAGAGTCTTGCGGCAAAATATTCATATGCATCGTCCGGCAGCGTGACCGAATCGTCGGTAGCAGCCGGCCGGGGCTTTCGCTGGTGAGAAACAGCAACGCGCGCTTCGGCGGTTCTTCAAGAACCTTAAGCAACGCATTGGATGCATTGCGATTCATATCGTCGACGCCATCGACAATCACCACTCGCCACGCGCCCTGCGACGGCGTCAGGTGAAGGAACGAGGCGATGGCCCGCGTGTCGTCCACGACGATCTCGCTGCGCAGGCGCTTACGCTTCTCATCCCAGGCGCGCTCGACGACCAGAAGATCGGGATGGGCGCCAGAAGCGACGAGCCGGAAAACCGGATGCTCGGGCGGGATCGCCAGGGCGGCGGCCGGCGCAGCATCGCCGAACAAGGCCGCCCCTGCTTCAGGCTGTGCCAGCAGGAAGCGCGCAGCCCGATAGGCGAAGGTGGCTTTGCCGATACCTGCCGGTCCCGCCAATAGCCACGCATGCGGCAGACGTTTGGCGTTGTAGGCGCCAAGAAAGGCGGCTTCGGCCTCGGTATGGCCGATCAACGTGGCATTTTCACGTGGCGATGGCAGATCCACTGCGTCGGCGCCGTCGGCCGCATCCTCCGCGATATTGAGATCGTCGTCGCTCATGCGGCCATCATAGCGCAACGCCAAGCCGTTCACGCACCGAAGCGGCGAGCGCCCGGCGCACCGACTCGACGTCGCCGCTAGCATCGACGACGACACAACGATCGGGTGCCTCGCGTGCGATCGCCAGGAACCCGTCGCGCAAACGCCGATGGAAGTCTGCTCCCATCTGTTCGAAGCGATTGCGATCCCGTGCCCGATTGAGCCCGATCTCGACCGGCAGATCGAGAATCAACGTCAAGTCGGGCGGACGGGCATTCGCGCCGATGAAGCGATGGAACTCGTGCAGGGCATCAAGCGCCAAGCCGCGACCGTAACCTTGATATGCCATGGTCGAATCGGCATAGCGATCGCAAACGACCCAACGGCCGGCCGCGAGCGCCGGTTGGATCGTGCGCGCCAGATGATCGCGCCGTGCCGCCACCATCAGCAGCGCCTCAGTCGGGGCATCCCAAGCGTCAGGGCCGCCGGCCAGCAGCAGCTTGCGGATCGCTTCGGCGCCGGGCGATCCGCCGGGCTCGCGTGTTTCCAGCGCATCGATACCGGCGCGTTTGAGCGCCTCGACCAAGAGCCGCGCCTGGGTCGATTTGCCGGCGCCCTCGCCCCCTTCGAGCGTGATGAAGCGTCCGCGTCCGCGTGCGGGTGCGTCGGCGGTCAGTTGTGTCGTCCGAACAGCAGATAGGCCGCGTTGAACGCCATACGGCCGAAAAGACCGAGCGGCTGCACCGCCTGGGTCGCCACCAGCGGCACCTCGACAGGCGGCGTATCTGGCGTCGAAATCGTCAGCTTGCCGACTGTCTGTCCGGCGGTCACCGGCGCAGGCGCCGGTCCGTCGTAAACCGCAGCGACCTTTATGGCGGTGCGGTCGCCGCGCGGCAGCGTGATGACGACGTCGTGCGCGACGGCGACCGGCACCTGGCCGGCCTGGCCCATCCAAACCGGTGCACGGTCAATCACCGCGCCCGCTTTGGCGATCGTGTAATCGTCGAATTCGCGGAAGGCCCAATCGAGCACTGTGCGGCCTTGGCTGGCGCGTTCCTGCATCGTGTTCATGCCTGCAAGCACTTCGATGACACGACGGCCGTTGCGTTGCGCCGATGCGGTCAGGCAATAACCGGCTTCGTCGGTGTGACCGGTCTTGAGTCCGTCGACGGAGCTGTCGGTATAGAGCAGCGGGTTGCGATTGCCCTGCTTGATGCCGTTGTAGGTGAAGTCCTTCTGGGCATCGTAATGATAGTACTCGGGAAAGTCGGTGATCAGGTGGTGCGCGAGGACCGCCAGATCGTGCGTTGTCATGTATTCGTCGGGATCGGGCAAGCCGTCGACATTGGCGAAGTGACTACCGGTCAAGCCGAGCTCCTTCGCCTTGTCGTTCATCAGCTTGACGAACGCGTCGGTGCTGCCGGCGAGGCCTTCGGCAAGCACGATGCAGGCGTCGTTGCCCGACTGGACGATCATACCTTGCAGCAGATCCTCGAGCCGGATCTTGCCGCCGAGCGGCACGAACATTTTCGAGCCTTGCGTGCGCCATGCATTCTCGCTAACGGGCAGCATATCGTTGAGCGTCGCCCGTCCCTGTTTCAGGTACGAGAAGACGATGTACTCGGTCATCAACTTGCTCATCGATGCCGGCGGAATGCGCGCGTCACCGTTCTTGTCGAGCAGCACCGCGCCGGTGTTGAAGTCGATGACGTACGCATTGCGGGCGGTGGTGTCGATCGTCGGTGCCGCGGCATGCGCGGCCGGTAACCAGCACGCCAGGCACAGCCCGGCGATCACGGCAGAGAGGCGCAACGGATTCATTGGGAGCTCACGGACGGTTTAACCAGCGGGATCGCGGCCAGCATAACCGGAAATGCGACAAAATCCACGGTCGCCTGCGCCGCACCGCGCGCCCCTGCCGCCTACCAGTCGAAGGCGAGACGGGCCTGCGGCACACCGCTTTTGACGACGTCACCGAGCACACGGTCGGCCTCGCCAGTCGTCGCGATCGGGCCGATGCGGACGCGATAGACGTTCGCCCCGTTGACCTTCGCGGTATCGATGTTCACGGCGCCAAACTGCGTCAGCTTCGCTTTCAAGCTTTCGGCGTTCTCGCGGCGGCTGAATGCGCCGGCTTGGACGTACATTTTGGAATTCGTCGCCGCCGTGGCAGCCGGCACCTTGGGCGTCGCCGCTTCGGCCGGACTGACGAGCGCGAGGTGCGACGTTGCCGTGCGCGGCGCCGGCTGTTGCGTTGCCGTCGACGTATCGGCGGCCGGTGGCGGCGCGGTGGTGCCGTTGGGCGGTGCCAGTGTCTGTGCGTTCACCGTCGCGATCGGCGCCGCCGCGGCCAGTTGCGTCGGCGCCTCGACGTCTGGCCCACCGTTGCGTTGCGCCAACAACTCGGCCTGCAACGTCGGCTGTTGCAGTAGCTGGACGCGCACGTGCGCAGTACCGGCGTTGGCGAAACCGAGCAGCTGCGCCGCGCGCCGCGACACGTCGAGGATGCGATCGCGCGCGTAGGGGCCGCGGTCGTTGACGCGCAGTTGAATCGTACGGCCGTTGTCGAGGTTGGTCACCTCGACGATGCTGGGCATCGGCAGCGTGCGATGCGCCGCCGTCAGCGCGTTCATGTCGTAGTGCTCGCCGTTGGCGGTGTATTTGCCGTCGAAGTCGGATCCGTACCACGAGGCGATGCCAGTCTCTTGGTACGACCAATTGACGGCCGGGTAGTACCATTTGCCGTCGATTTGATACGGCTGACCGATTTTGTAGAAGCCGTTGGCGTTGGGCGCTGCGACGTTGTTGGCGCCGCCGCCGCTGTGGCTGCCGCACGCTGCCAAAGCGAACGCCAACGCACCAAGGAGCACGCTCGTTCGTGCGGCGTATAAGATTTTATCGATTCGCGATGTCCCCACCGGCACCGGAGGATATGGTCAATCGACCGCATCCGCAAGATAGCCAACCGCCGTCGCGAAGTACGACGAGTTGTTCCAGCGGAGAATGACGCGGAAGTTGTCGAAGACCAGCAGCGCCGGTCCCGAATCGCCGCCGGGCTCGATGAGCGACGCGGTTGTCGGCGAATCCTGTAACGCGCCCCCGTTGGCTTGTGCGACGCCGAGCGCCGCCCAATCCGCGAGCGGCTTCCGGTGGCCAAGGCCGACCAGCGTCGCGTCGAGCCCGGCCGGCGTCTTCACCGCAATCCCCCAACCCTCGTCCGGATGCCAGCCGACATGCGCCAGATAGTTGGCGATCGACGCGAAGACGTCAGCCTTGTTGGTCCAGATGTTGGGCGGCGCGTCGCCACGCCAGCTCACGGCGTAATTGAGGAAGCTGGACGGCATGAACTGGCTCTGTCCCATCGCGCCGGCCCACGAGCCGGTCATCGTTCGCGGGTCGACGTGCATGCGCTGCACGACGACCAGCGCGTTGATCAATTCTTTGCGAAAGAAGGAGCTACGCCGGCCGTCAAAGGCGAGCGTCGCAAGCGCGTCGATCTCGGAGAAATTTCCGGTGAGACGGCCGTAATCGCTCTCGATGCCCCACAGCGCGACGATGAAGCGCGGCGCGACGCCGTATTTCTGGCTCACCGCGTCGAGCAGTGCGCGGTTTTCGGTCAGTACTTCGCGGCCGCGTTCGCGTCGAGTCTGCGACACCACGCGGTCGATGTATTCCTCGAAGGTGAGCGTGCTTTCAGGCTGTTGCCGGTCGAGCTCGATGACGTGCGGCACGTAGGCGACGTTGGCAAAGGCGCGGTCGAGCGTCGCCGACGTGATGCCCTGGTTCAGCGCGTCGCGGCGGACATCCTGAATGAACGCATGGAAGCCGGGTTGCCCGGGCGCCGCCGCCGATTGTGCGGGATCTTGCGCGGCGGCTGTGCCGATGCCGACGAGCATTACGGCCAAGATTGCAACGAGACGAATCACCATCGCGCGCATCAATAGTCGAACCGGGCGGCGAAAGGAAGCCGCCATGCGCGATGTCAGGGTTTCATCAGCAGGGCGCCCACCTTCTCGCGCATGGCCTCGGGCATCGGCGTTGCGCGCCGGCGGTCCAGATCGAAATGCACGCCGGCGAGATAGAGACGCGCGATGCGGTCGCCGCCTTTGACCTCGATCAGATCATGAACCATCGCCACGGACGAACGGCCGACGGTCAGAAAGCCGCTGGTGGCGGCGAGTTCGGCGCCGGCGCCGGGTTGCCATGACGCCAAGGCAAGCCTGGATTCGAACGTCGCGAAGCCGCGGCGCTCACGCGTGACATAGTCGGCGTTCATGCCGACCGCGTTCATCGCGTGTGTAACCGCGGTTGAAAACCGCCGTACATGGCCGATCAGCGACAGCCGGCCGGTCTCGTCCAGTTCCCAGCTCTTGATGCGGTCGCGCAGGCTCGGCAGCGCGCCGTGCGCCGGCGGCAGCTTCACCGGCGCGAACGGTTCGGCGTTCCACGTCGTGGTGGCGGCCTCGAGCGCGGTGCGCAAGCCCGAGCGCATCTTCGCGTCACGCGGCGCGAGGACGTGCTCGGCTTCGGTGCCGACTGCACCCTCGCCCGCCGTCAATTCGTGGCCGATCCGTACTTGGCGCTCGCGCTTGGCGCCCTCGCTGGTGCCGAGCACGGCACTACGGATGGCAATCGCGGCGCCGGCGCGCAATTCTTGGCGGTAACGCACCAGCAGGCTGACGGTCTGGAAATGGCGCGTCGGCGCCAAGCGGAACAGCAGGCTCGCGGCGGCATCAACGAAACGCTCGCCGTAGAACGCGATGTTCATATGGCCGAAGGCGTCGCATTCCCAGGCCTCGACGTCGCCGCGATAGGTCTCGCTGAAGCCGGTTGCGGTTCTCGCCTCATCGCGCATGGTGGCGACTATGGCAGAGCCGCCCCGCCCGGCGGAAGTCGGCAGGCGCGCCGCCCCTGCGGATTATCACGTGAAAAGCGTCAGCCACAGTCCTGACACAAATGACTTTTTTGTCACGGGGATAGGAAAAGATAAGCACGCTTACTACCTAGCATGAAGGCCGCCCATGTCGGACGGTCCGGGCTCGAAACGGAAACTGGAGGAGCCATCATGCAGACCACGAAATTCACACGCAGCCTACGCGCGCTGTTGCTGGCCGGAGCGGTTACCGCAGTCACGGCCGGAGCGGTCATCACGCCGGCGCTTGCTGACGGTGATGATTGGCACGGCCACGGTGGCTGGGGCGGTCACGAATGGCAGGAACATGCTTGGGGTGATCGCGACGATTGGCGTCCGGCCTACGGGTACAACTACGGCTACACCTATGCCTACCCGTCCTACCCTTACGGCTACTACGCGGCCCCGGCGCCGGTCTATGCCGCGCCGCCAGCGGTCGGCCTCTACTTCGGCATCCGCTGACGCGGAACGCCGAAACACGGCCCCGCCCTCTCGCTCCCCCGGAGGGCGGGGTCTTTTTTTCTCACGCCTCAACGCAATGGATCGCGGCTGCGATCGACCATCAGCCACGCGCCGACGGCCGCGGCGCCGGCGGCCACCATCAAGTAATAAGCCGGTGCCAGGTTCGATCCGGTCGCGGCGATCAAAGCCGTCGCCAGCACTGGCGCCGTGCCGCCGGCGATACCCAGACCGAGATTGAACGCGACCGAATAGGCGCTCATGCGATATTCGGCGGGAAACTGCTCCGACACCATTGCCGGATCGGTACCCATCACCAAAGCGAGCAGCGCGCCGAAGCTAATCTGCGCGACAGCGAAGCCGGCAAGACCGCCGTCGCGCGCGAGCAAGAATGCTGCCAGCGCGGCCACGAACTCGGCGGCAAATGCAACGATCAATAATGTACGACGCCGGATGATGGAGTCGTTGGCGATGCCGGCCAGCGGCACCACCGCGAGCGCTAACGCCTGCGCCATCGTCGTCGCTTGCAACGCATGGGCTTCCGATATGCCGCCGAACGTGCCTGCATAAACCGGAAAGAAAACCATCGTCAGATAGTTGACGGCGCCGTAACCCGACGTGAACAGGATGGCGATGGCCATCAGACGGCCGTCGTGACTCAGCGCTCGTCGCAACGGTATCTCGCGCCGCGCCGCGGCAGGTGCCGCGACGTCGCGCAGGCGGCGGCGTAGCAGCAGCGCGCCCATCGCCAGCACACCGCCGAACGCGAAGGGCAATCGCCATGCCCACGATACGAGCTGTGCGTCGCTGGCAAAGCTGATGGTTGCCGTTGCGACCGCAGCAGCGAGCAACACGCCCCCGGTCGAGCCGATGTTCGCCATGCTACCGGCAAAGCCGCGCCGTTTTGCCGGCGCGGTTTCGACCAGATAAGCGACCGAGCCGGTATATTCGCCGCCGACCGAAAACCCCTGGAATAGCCGTACCGCAAGCAAACTCAACGGCGCCGCAATTCCGGCTGCCGCATACGTCGGCAACAGCGCGATCGCGGTCGTACCCGCGCCCATTAACGTCACCGACAGCAGCAGCACGAACCGGCGGCCAAGCCGGTCGCCGAGGTGGCCCAGCACGGCGCCGCCGATCGGCCGCACGGCGAAGCCGACGGCGAATCCGGCATAGGCGCCGATCAGCGACGCCAGCGCGTCATGCGATGGAAAGAACAGCCGCGCAAGGACTGGCGCGAAATAGCCGTAAAGACCGAAGTCATACCATTCGAGCAGATTGCCGATGCCGCCAGCGGCGAGAGCGGCCGCGGACAACTGGCGCACGTTGGTCGTCGAAGGTCGTGGCGACGGCGTCACCATCGCCTCATAGCGCGTCGGCGATCGCCTTGCCCATCTCGGTCGTCTTGGTCTTGCCGCCGAGGTCGGGTGTCCTGAGTTTGGTCCCGGCGATTACGGTTTCAATTGCCTTGACGATGGCCGCGCCGGCCTGCGGGTGCCCGAGATGATCCAGCATCATCGCGCCGGACCAGATCTGTCCAATCGGATTGGCGACGTTCTTGCCGGCGATGTCGGGCGCCGAGCCATGCACCGGCTCGAACATCGACGGGTAATCTTTTTCCGGATTGATGTTGGCGCCGGGCGCGATGCCGATGCCGGCCGCCACCGCCGGCGCCAAGTCGGATAGAATATCTCCAAACAAATTGCTGGCGACAATGACGTCGAACCAATCCGGGTGTCTCACCATGTGGGCGCAGAAAATATCGATCAGGAATTGATCGGCTTTGACGCTGGGATAACGTTTCTTCATTGCGGCGAAACGTTCGTCCCAATACGGCATCGAAATGCTGATGCCGTTCGATTTGGTCGCTGACGTGACGTGCTTCTTCGGGCGTTTCTTCGCCAGCTCGAACGCATAGCGCATGATGCGATCGCAGCCTTTGCGTGTGAATACCGCTTGCTGAAACGCCGCCTCCTCGTCCATCCCGGCATAGAGCCGGCCGCCGATCTCCGAATATTCGCCCTCGACGTTCTCGCGGATCACGACCATGTCGATATCTTTCGGCGTGCGGCCCTTGAGCGGACTCTCGAGGCCCTTGAGCAATCGCACCGGCCGCATGTTGACGTATTGCAGAAAATTGCGGCGGATCGGAATCAGCAAGCCCCACAACGAAACGTGATCCGGCACACCGGGAAATCCGACCGCGCCAAGATAAATCGCGTCGAACTTGCGCAACTGATCGAGCCCGTCTTCCGGCATCATGCGGCCGGTCTTGGCGAACTTCTCGCACGACCAGTCGAAATGCTTGAACTGGAGCGCGAAGCCGAATTGGCGGCCGGCTTTCTCCAGAACGCGGAGGCCTTCCGGCACGACCTCGTGGCCGATGCCGTCGCCTTCGATCACGGCGATCTTGTGGGTTGGGCCTTTGGGCATGACGGGCGACGCTCCTGCTGGCGGTGGCGGGCGGGCGTGGCGACGGGGTCCGGGCCGGCAGTTCTGGCATAAACCGGACGGAACGCCAATCCGTTCGCGCTAGCGGCTCGAACCGGGTGGCGGACTTGGCGGCGGGTTGGCTGGTTGCTGTTGCTGCATCAGATGTTGCTGCAAGAGCAATTGCTGCTGAAGCTGCTGCGTCTGCTGAAGTTGTTGCTGCTGTTGTTGGATTTGGAATTGTTGGTTTTGCTGCAGGTCTCGCAAATGGTCCTGCGGCGATTCCTGCTGCGCCAGGATTGCTCGCCGGTTTCGCAAGTCCTCTCGCCGCAATAAATCAAACTGAGCACGCAAAGCTTGCTGGCGCCGATCCTGTTGCGCCCACAGTGCCTGTCGTTCTTGTTGTTGCAGGCGCCAAACGGCCGCCTGTTGCAACAGGTGCAGTTGTATCTGTGCGGCGGCGGTTTGCGCCGCAACACTCAGCAGAACGATAAGCAGCAAGCGTTTGATCATGGGACGCCGGTGCGATCGAACCACGCTCTCGCTTTAACAGTGGCGCTGCGAGGCGGGGTTATCAAGATGCCGTGACGCCGTATCCGGAACCACGCGCCCTTATGCGGCGTTTGGCTTTCCGTGATCGAATTTTAGGCTGCAACGCTCAAAAGCACGGAGCCCTCCCCATGACATTGAACGTCGTATTGCTCACGCCCTTGGTGGCGTTGATTTGCGGTATTTTGATTTTGCTCGTGCCGCGCCTGCTCAACTACATCGTCGCGATCTATCTGATTATCGTCGGCGTGACTGGGTTGTGGCCGCACTTCCTGCACTGATCCGGCGTGCGACGCCTACGGTGCGATGCCGTAATAGGCCACGAAAGCGTAAACCGTGATGGCGATGCAAACCGCGCCGGCGGCGATGCCGACGAGGAACGGCGTGCGCCAGCGTACCATTGCGGCGACCGAGGCGAGCGCGATGCCGAGTTGCGCCGCGAGACCGGCGTAACCGAGCAGGTCTTTCTCGGCGAGCCATTTGAGTCCGATCTGCAGATGCTGGTCGCGGTCGGCGGTTTTGTCGCCGGCGGTCTGTTTGACCTGGGGCTGGCGGTTACGCAGATCGGCCGCTTGCTTGTTCAAGGCAGCGCGGCTTTCGGCGCTGAGGTCGGCCGCCGTCGCCAACGCGGTCTCGACGACGCGCGCCTTGATGCTGTCGGCTTGGTATTCGTTCCACGCGTCCGAGGCTTCGGTCTGTGACAGGATCGCCTGGTTGCTTTCATAGATGGCGTTGTTGGTGACTGCCGTCGAGCGCACGACCAGAAATCCCGATATCGCCGCCAGCAAGCCGGTCAGCAGCGCCACCTGTTTCACCCAGGGCGGATTGTCCGCCGCCGGATCCTTGCTGGCGTCGATGCGCTCCTTGACCTTGGTGACCAGCGATTTGAGATTTTTCTTTTCCGCCATCGACGCCCCCGATTGTTTCAGGCGATCAGCGCATGAGGCTCCCGTGACAGAGGCGCCGAGTCAAGTTGTGGGTTGGCTGACCTGTATGTGGCATTGAGTTTCCCTCGATCTTGAGAAATGCCATTGTTGATCGTTACAACACCGATCAGATCGTGCTCTCCGGGGAAAGGGTGGAAATGAAGCTATTGCGCTCCGTGCAGCGCCGATTGGGTCGAAGCAAAGTTTCGCTTCGACTCGAAGAGCAGTGCCCCGACATTCAGGAACGGGAATTCCACGCTGCGTTGGAGCTGTGCCGTTCGGCCAGCATGACGTCGATCGAGCGTCTTTACGCCCTCTATCAAGCCGCGCGCTACGTCGCGGCCGCCGGCGTGCCTGGAGCTTTCGTCGAATGCGGCGTCTGGAAAGGTGGCTCCGTCATGATGATGGCGCTGACGCTGCTGGGTGTCGGCGTCGCCGATCGTGACCTCTATCTCTTCGATACGTTCGCCGGCATGCCGGAGCCGACGGACAAGGACGTCGATTATACCGGCCAGGAAATGCGCACCGTGACGCGCGCAAATCCAGGATGGCTCAAAGCTGGAATGGACGAGGTGCGCGCCAACCTCGCCAAGACCCGCTATCCCGCGGAACGATTCCATCTGGTGCCAGGGAACGTCCTGGATACGGTGCCCAATCAAGCGCCGACGACGATTGCATTGCTCCGTCTCGATACCGACTGGCACAAATCGAGTCAGCATGAGCTCGCACATCTGTTTCCGCGGCTTTCGCCGCGCGGCGTGCTGATCATCGACGATTACGGTCACTTCCAAGGGGTACGCGAGGCCGTCGACGAATTCCTTGCCGCGCAGAAGGAGCCATATTTGTTGCAGCGGATCGACTATGCGGCGCGCTTATTGATTAAGGCGTGACGGCCGTCGCCCATCACCGCCGCTGACGGCCGGCATTGTCGGTCAAATTGCCGGGTTGGAAAACTGGCGTCCCCAGCGGGATTCGAACCCGCGTTACCGCCGTGAAAGGGCGATGTCCTGGGCCTCTAGACGATGGGGACGCGCCGCTTCATCTAACGGTCCGCGCCAGATAAAGCAACCATCGCCGCGCGTTATCGCGAGTCG
>DATEMD010000025.1:0-3305 GCA_035275845.1 Allostellaceae bacterium
CGAGCTGACCCAGATCGCCTGGAAACACGACGTCCAGGTCATGATCGAAGGTCCGGGTCACGTGCCGATGCACATGATCAAGGAGAACATGGACCTCCAGCTCAAGCATTGCGGCGAGGCGCCGTTCTATACGTTGGGGCCGCTGGTGACGGACATCGCGCCCGGCTACGACCACATCACCTCCGCAGTCGGCGCGGCGATGATCGGCTGGTTCGGCACCGCGATGCTCTGCTACGTGACTCCGAAGGAGCATCTGGGCTTGCCGGATCGCGACGACGTCAAGGCCGGCGTCATCGCCTACAAGATCGCGGCGCACGCCGCCGACATGGCGAAGGGCCATCCAGGATCGCGCGAACGCGACGACGCCTTGTCGCGCGCGCGCTTCGAGTTCCGTTGGCGCGACCAGTTCAACCTATCGCTCGATCCCGAAACAGCAGAAAAGTTTCATGATCAAACCCTGCCGGCCGACGGCGCCAAGCTGGCGCACTTCTGCTCGATGTGCGGGCCGAAATTCTGTTCAATGAAGATCTCGCAGGAAGTCCGCGACTACGCGGCGCAGGGCATGGCCGAAAAGTCGGCCGACTTCCGCAAGGCCGGTGGCGAGATCTACAAGGTGCTCGAAGGCAAGGCAGCCGCAATCGACCCGTGAGCGTCGCACCGGCCAAGACCCCGTCCGGCGGCAAGCCGGGCCGCCTCTATCCCGACCGGCCGATCGTCGGCTGTCTCGCCGTCGTCCGCCGCGACGGGCGCGCGCTTTTGGCGCAACGATCTCTGCCGCCCGGCGTTGGCAAATGGGGCTTTCCGGGTGGTGCACAGGAGCTGGGCGAAACCGTGTTCGAGTGCGCCCGGCGCGAGTTGCTGGAGGAAACCGGGATCGCCGCCGAACCGACGCGCGTGCTGACCGTGGTCGAAGCGATCCGCCAGGACGACGCCGGCAAGGTGATGACGCATTTTACGCTCGTGTGCGTGGCGCTCGATTGGCGTTCGGGCGAGGGCGCGCCGCTACACGATGCGTCGCAAGTCAAATGGTTGACGCCCGACGAGGCAAGGCGCCTGGAAACCTTTCCGGACACCGTGCCGCTCATGGACTTGGCATTCGGCTGAGTTGAATTGGACATAAATCGCTACAGGAGAGATTGATGCGGAAAGTGATGATTTTCGGTCTCGTGCTGGTCGCGCTCGGTATCGTCGCGTTGGCGGTGAACGTCATTCCCTTCCACCATCAGGAGCAGGTCGCGAAGATCGGCTCGATGACGGTGAATGCCGACAAGGAAACCGATTACGTCATTCCGAACTATGTCGGCATCATCGCCGTCGTCGCTGGCGTGGTGCTGGTCGTGATCGGCACGCGGCGTGCCTGAGTTCCTTTCGCGGGGGTTGGGAAGCCGACGGTGACGGCGTCGTCCGCCGTCGACACGCGCGCCGTCGCTGTTGCCGGCACGATTGCGGAGCTGCGGCGCGCGGTGGCGGCGTGGCGTGGCGCGCGCGCGTCCGTCGCGCTGGTGCCGACGATGGGTGCATTGCACGCCGGGCATCTGGCGCTGGTGGCGCGTGCCAAGGCGCTGGCGCCGCACGTCGTCGCCAGCATCTTCGTCAATCCGACGCAGTTCGGCCCCAACGAGGATTTGTCGCGTTATCCGCGTGACGTTGATGGCGATCGCCGCAAACTGGCGGCGGCCGGTTGCGACTTGGCGTTCATTCCGGCGATCGCGGAAATGTATCCGGAAGGCGCGGTCGCGCGCATCGATCCCGGGCCCTTGGCCACGGTGCTCGAAGGTCAATTCCGGCCCGGCCATTTCGCCGGCGTTGCGACCATCGTCGCCAAGCTGCTGTTGCAGGTGGGGCCCGACGTCGCCGTTTTCGGCGAAAAGGACTTTCAGCAGCTGCTGGTCATCCGCCGCGTCGTCCGCGATCTCGACATCCCAGTCCGCATCGAATCCGTGCCGACGGTGCGCGAAAGCGACGGCCTCGCTTTGTCGTCACGCAACGCCTATCTTTCGGCGGACGAGCGCGCCCGCGCGCCGCTGCTGCATCGGACGCTCCGCGAAGTAGCGCGCGGTTTCGCCAGCGGCGATGTGGCCGCGCCGGATCGTGGCATCGAAGCCTTGCTCGCCGGCGGCTTCGCCAAGGTCGATTATCTTGCGGTGCGCGACGCCGAGACGCTCGAGCCGCTGCGTCCGTCGCGGCCGGGGCGCGTCTTGGCGGCCGCATGGCTCGGTCGCACGCGGCTGATCGACAACGTCGCGCTTGCGCCATGATCGACAAGGCCGGCGGCACGCCCGCTCTGATTCTCGACCGTGACGGCGTCATCAACCAGGAAGTCGGGTTTCTCTGGCAGGTGGAACGCTGTCGGTTCGTCGATGGCATTTTCGATTTGGCGCGGTATTTCGTTTCGCACGGTTACTTGATTGTCGTCGCTACCAATCAGTCGGGCATCGGCCGCGGCCTGTTCACCGAAGCCGATTTCCGCACGCTGATGGATTATATTTCGGCCGAATTCCGCCGCCACGACGCGCCGATTGCCGCGATCTATCACGCACCCGAACATCCAACCGAAGCCATCGGCCGCTATCGCCGCGACAGCCCATGGCGCAAGCCGCATCCCGGCATGATTCTCGCCGCCCAGCGCGATCTCGGCCTCGATCTGTCGCGTTCGTGGGGCATCGGCGACGATATGCGCGACATCGTCGCGTGCCGCGACGGCGGCGTGGCGACGCTGGTATTATTGGACGAATCGGCGGCGGCCCCGGCCCGGAAGGACGGGATGTGGGTCGTGCCGCGGCTCGCTGACGTCCTGGCGCTGGCGGAGGGGGAGAAGGCGCGTTGAAGGTTCTGGTCACCGGCGGTGCCGGCTTCATCGGCACTTCGGTCGTGCGGCATCTGCTTGCTGCCGGCGACAGCGTCGTCAATCTCGACAAGCTGACTTATGCCGGCTCGAACCCGTCGCTGGGATCGCTGGCCACGGCCGCGAACTACGCGCTTGAAATCGCCGATGTCGCCGACCGCGCCGCCGTGGCGCGCATCTTCGCCAAGCACAAGCCCGATGCGGTGATGCATCTCGCCGCCGAAACCCATGTCGATCGCTCGATCGACCGGCCCGACGAGTTCATCCACAGCAATCTCGTCGGCACTTTTGCGATGCTCGACGCCGCGCGTGCCTATTGGGAGGGGCTCGACGGCGAAGCGCGGGCGCGCTTCCGCTTCCATCACATCTCGACGGATGAGGTTTTCGGCTCGCTCGGCGCCGGTGAACGCGCCGCCGAGGACGGCCGTTATCAGCCCAATAGCCCCTATGCCGCATCGAA
>DATEMD010000026.1:0-17466 GCA_035275845.1 Allostellaceae bacterium
CGGCCGCGCTCGTTGAAATAGATCGACAGCGGCACCAGCGTGATGCCATCGCGCTTCACGGCGCCCAGCAACTTTGCGATTTCCCGATTGCGCAGCAGCAATTTGCGCGGCCGGCGCGGCTCGTGGTTGACGCGCGCCGCCGGATAGGCGGGGAAATGCGCATTCAGCAGATAGATCACACCGTCCTTCTCTGCCGCGTACGCCTCGGCGATGCTGGCAAGGCCGGCGCGCAGCACCTTGACCTCGGTACCGGTCAGCATCAAGCCCGCCTCGATCGTCTCCTCGATCGCGTAATCATGGCGGGCACGCCGATTTTGCGCGACGTATTTCTCGTCGCCCCGCAAGGC
Organism: Allostellaceae bacterium; assembly: GCA_035275845.1. Classification (GTDB taxonomy): domain Bacteria; phylum Pseudomonadota; class Alphaproteobacteria; order ATCC43930; family CGMCC-115725; genus REEB95. Next base: position 348 of record DATEMD010000026.1, read on the forward strand.
CATCGACGGATCAGTTCAACAGCCCGGCCGAGCGCATCGCGTCCTTGACGCGGGCCTGTGCGGCCGGCGACGCCGACACCAGCGGCAACCGCACCTCGGGCGACGATTTGCCGAGCAACGAGGCCGCATACTTGACTGGCGCCGGGCTGGTTTCAACGAACAGCGCGTCGTGCAAAGCGGCTAGCCTCATGTTGGTTTTCATCGCTCCGGCCGTGTCGCCCTTTTCCCATGCTTCATGCATCTCGGCGCACGCCTGCGGCGCGATGTTCGCGGTGACAGAGATGCAGCCGTCGCCGCCGTTGGCGCGGTACGACAAGGCCGTCGCATCCTCGCCCGACAACATGCAAAACGCGTCGCCGCACGTCGCGCGCGTCTTGAGCGGTCGCGCCAAATCGTTCGTCGCGTCTTTGACGCCGACGACGTTCGGCAGCTTGGCGAGCCGCGCCATGGTGTCGACGCTCATGTCGACGACGCACCGGCCAGGAATGTTGTAGATCAACAACGGCAGATCGACGGCGTCGTTGATCGCCTTGTAATGCTGATACAGGCCTTCCTGGGTCGGCTTGTTGTAATAGGGCGTTACCACCAGCGCCGCGTCGACCCCTGCCCGCTTGGCGTGCTGCGTCAATTCGATCGCTTCGGCGGTCGAGTTCGAACCCGTACCGGCGATGACCGGCACGCGGCCACGCGCGGCGTCGACGCACAGCTCGACCACGCGCTTGTGTTCGGCATGCGACAGCGTCGGCGATTCGCCGGTCGTGCCGCACGGAACGACACCGTGGGTGCCTTGCGTGATCTGCCAATCGACGAACCCCTGGAACGCCTTTTCATCGACCGCTCCATTGCGGAACGGCGTGATCAGCGCAACCAGCGAACCCTTAAACATTCCAGCCTCCTGCAACGCGGCCCGTCGGAACCGCGTCATAAGCCAAAATAGCGCCCGTACGCGCCCAAGAGCAATCGCGGCGCGGCATCGGCGCGTCCGGACCTGACAGCCGGCGTCCCGGCGGCTAATATCCGGCTGGGGAGACCCACTTGGATTTCGTTGCGAAGCAGCGGTTGGGCATCTGTCTGGCCGTGATCACGGCCAGTGTGTTGCTAGGCATGAGCGTTGCACATGCCCAGACCCTCTCGACCAACGACCGCCGCGCGTACCACGCCGCGTTTGCGGACGCACAAAAGAACAACTGGAAGGGCGCCGCGCGTGAGGCGGCGGTGGCGCGCGATCCGTTGCCGCGCGAGGCGCTGCATTGGCTGGCGATCATCCACGGCGCCAACGGCGCCACCTTCGGCGAGATCACGCATTTCATCGCCACGCACGCCGATTGGCCCGGACAAACGGCGCTCGAAGAATCTGCCGAAGAGGCGATGAACGGTGTACCCGACGGGACGCTCGATGCCTGGTTCGCCACCCATCCGCCGGTCACCGTCGCCGGCAAATTGCGACAGGCCGACATCTGGATTGTGGCCGGACGCGCCGACGAGGCGCAAGCGCGCGTCCGGACCGTGTGGATCAATAGCGACGTCTCGGCCTTCGACGAGCGATCGATATACCAGCGGTACCATGATTACTTACGCACCGAAGATCACGCGCAGCGGCTCGATCGCCTGCTGTGGAACGGCCAAGTTGCGGCAGCGCAGCGCATGTTGCCGCTGGTACCGCCAAATACGCGCACCGTGGCCGAGGCGCGCATCGCGCTGATGACGTTTGCCGGCAACGCCGACAGCCAGGTCGACACCGTGCCGCCGGAATACCGCGACGACACCGGCCTGCTGTACGACCGCATTCGCTGGCGCCGGGTCAAGAACCTCGACGAAAGCGCGCTCGACCTTCTGATCGTCGCACCGCCGGATCAGGCGCATGCGACGCAATGGGCGAACGAACGCCAGATCATGGCGCGCCGTGCGCTCGCCATCGGGCGGCCGGACCTTGCGTTTCGCGTCGCCGAGCAGCAACAGGCGTCGAGCGGCCAGAATTTCGCCGATCTGGAATTCCTGTCCGGATGGATCGCGCTGCGCTTCCTTCACCAGCCCGACGTCGCCTACGCCCATTTCGTCAAGCTCTACAATGCCGGAACGCTGCCGATCACGATTGCCCGCGGCGCCTATTGGGCGGGTCGCGCCGCCGATGCAATGGATTACCATCAGCTGGCGGCCGCGTGGTTCGACACCGCCGCCGAGCGGTTCACGACCTATTACGGGCAGCTAGCGGCGTCGGCGCCGGGCATCGCACCCGTCAAAGCCAGCCGCGAGCCACAGCCATCCGTGACAGAAACCAACGCCTTCAACCGGCAGGAGCTGGTGCGGCTTACGCGCGATCTTGGCGCGGCTGGTGCGGACGAGGTCGTGACGCCGTTTTTCCGGCACCTACTCGGACGCGCGACGACCGCCGACCAGTACATGCTGATGGCGCGCCTGGCGCATGAGATTGACCGCCCGGATCTCGAAGTCGAAGCGGCGAAGCGCGCGAGTTACGCCGGGGTCAACCTGATTGCCGAGGGCTATCCCATCCCGCCTCTGCCGAAGGGCGGCAATGTCGAGACGCCGCTGCTATTGGCCATGACCCGGCAGGAGAGCGCATTCGCGCACGAAGCGGTCAGCCGCGTCGGCGCCCGCGGCTTGATGCAGCTGATGCCGCATACTGCCAGCCTCATCGCCAAGGCGCTGCATCTGCGTTTCTCGCAAAAGCGGCTGACGACGGACCGGAGCTACAACGTCACGCTTGGCCGCGCCTACCTCGATCAGTTGTTGTCGCAATTCTCGGGCTCGTACGTGTTGGCGATCGCCGCCTATAACGCCGGACCATCGCACGTGAAGGAGTGGATGAGCCTCTATGGCGATCCGCGAGCGGACGGGGTGAATGTGATCGACTGGATCGAATCCATCCCCTATTCCGAAACGCGCAATTACGTTCAGCGCGTCCTGGAGAACCTACAGATCTATCGCATGCGCCTCGGCCAAACCGGCACCACGTTCACGCTCGCCAGCGACCTGAAGCGCTGAGATGACCCACGCCGCGCTCAACGCCATCGACGCTTGCGTCTTCGACGCCTATGGCACGCTGTTCGATGTCGGCTCGGCTGCCAAGCGGTGCGCCGACGTCCTCGGCGGCAAGGCCGATGCGCTCGCCGCGCAGTGGCGAACGTCGCAACTGCACTATACGTGGCTGCGCAGCCTGATGGGCCGGCATGCGGATTTCTGGCAGGTCACGGGCGACGCGCTCGATTTCGCGATGGACGCGTTAGGGATCGCCGATGACACGCTCAAGAAGCGTCTGATGGATCTATACCTCGAGCTGTCGGCCTATCCCGATGCCGCCACCACGCTCGCGACCTTGCGCCAGGCAAAACGGCCGGCGGCGATCCTGTCCAACGGCACGCCCAAGATGTTGTCCGCCGCCGTCAAGTCGGCCGGCCTCGGCGCGCTGGTCGATCCCGTTCTTTCGGTCGAAGAGGTGGGGATCTATAAGCCACATCCCCGCGTGTACCAGCTCGCGGTCGACCGGCTCGGCATCAAGCCGGACCGTATCGGCTTTGTCTCATCGAACGGCTGGGATGTCGCCGGCGCGAGCGCTTTCGGCTTCAAGGCCATCTGGGTCAATCGCGCGGGCGCGAAGACCGAGCGGCTGCCCGCCAAGCCGGTCGCGCAGATCACCCGGCTCGACGAGCTACCGGCGCTGCTGGGGATTTAGCCATGGCCGACGATGTGGCGATGCCGATGCCGGATCGCACGGTAATCGAAGCCGCGGCGCAGCGCCTGCGCGGCCAAATCGCTGTAACGCCCTTGCTCGCATCGCCGATGCTGGATGCGCGGGTTGGCCGGCGCGTTCTGGTCAAGGCCGAGAACTTGCAGCGTACCGGTTCGTTCAAGTTTCGCGGCGCGCTCAACACGCTGCTGTTGCTCGATGCGGCCGCGCGCAACCACGGTGTCGTCGCCTTCTCGTCAGGCAACCATGCCCAAGGCGTAGCGGCAGCGGCCCAACAACTCGGGATTCCAGCAACCATCGTCATGCCGGCCGACGCGCCGGCGATCAAGACGGCGAACACGCGTGCCTATGGCGCGACCGTGGTGTCCTACGACCGCCACCGCGAAAGCCGCGAGGCAATCGCCGAGCGCATCGCCCACGACCAGCAGGCGGCGCTGATTCCACCGTTCGACGATCCGCGCGTCATTGCCGGGCAGGCCACGGTCGGGCTCGAGATTGCGCGCCAAGCTGCGGAGCTCGGCTGCACGCCCGATGCCATCGTCGCGCCGTGTAGCGGCGGCGGCTTGGTCGGCGGGATCGCACTGGCCCTCGCCGGCGCGCGGCCGGCGATCCGGGTTTACGCCGCAGAACCCACCGGATTCGACGATATGCGGCGGTCGCTCGCTGCCGGACAACGGGTTGCCAACGGCTCAGCGGCGCCGTCGATCTGCGACTGCCTTTTGGCACCGATGCCAGGCGCATTGCCGTTCGCGATCGCGCAGCGCCATCTCGCCGGCAGCCTGACGGTTAGCGACGACGACGTCCGTCGTGCCATGGCCGTCGCATTCGCCGACCTCAAACTGGTGCTGGAGCCCGGCGGCGCTGCCGCGCTGGCCGCGGTGCTGGCCGGCAAACTCGACGACGCCAAATGCATCGCGGTCGTCGCATCGGGCGGCAATGTCGATCGGGAAATGTTCGAAAGCGCCCTGGACCGCGGCGCCAACTAGTTAATCGGCGTTGCCGGCCACTTCGGCGTGCGGCGTGCGCAGGCGCTCGATCTGCTGGCGCAGCGGCGGCGACAGCTGCATCTGCTCTGCGGCGAAGGTGTCGATAGCCTCGACGCGCCGGCTATAGCCTTCGTAAGAGGCGCCCGGTTCGACCCGCATCTGGACATAGACGATGTCCGCGGTGACGGAGGCCGCGCGCCCAAGCACGATCCCGGTCGCCGACACGCGGCCCGACAGCGTACCGTTGATGACGACGTTCTCGGCTTCGACGGTGCCGGTGACAGTGCCGCCTTCGCCGATGGTGACGCGGCGCGCGACGATATTGCCCGAATGATGGCCGAGAATGTGGACCTCGCCGTCGCTCACAATGTCGCCTTCGAGCTTGAGCCCGGCGCTGAGGATCGACGGCACCGAACGCCGATTCTCGCTCCCGACGAAAGCATGGCCGGCCGGACTAGTGTGCGCTCGCTTGAACCACATTTTTACCAGCCTCCAAGAACTTCGCGGGATCGACCGGTCGACCGTCGAGACGAATCTCGTAATGGAGATGGGGGCCAGTGCTGCGGCCGGTGCTGCCCAACTGGGCGATCTTTACGTGCGCCGACACGCGCTCACCCATCGCCACCAGAATTCGATGAAGATGGGCATAGAGCGTTACAATGCCGTGACCGTGGTCGATTTCGACCGTGCGGCCATAACCTTCTTTCCAGCCGGTGAAGATGACGACGCCCGGCGCGGTGCTATAGACCAGCGTACGATAGGCCGCGTCGAGGTCGATGCCGGTGTGGAATTCCTCGCGTCCGTTGAATGGATCGTGCCGCGCACCGAACGGGCTGCCAATCCCGTAGTGCACGTCAAGCGGCGCGTGTAGCGGCAAAATCTTGGCAACCTTCAGCAGAGCGGCGACACGCTGCTGTTCGGCCGCGCTGCTACGCATGCTGTCGAGCGAAACGAACGGGCCGCCCATGGCGGCCCCGGATTGCTGACTGATGTGACCGATAATCTTGTCGAGATCGACGCCGGTTGAGGCCAGAACCTGCTCGAGCCGGCTCGTCGCGTGCGGCGCAGCCCCCTGGTTCTCAAGCTGTGCAACCGGCTGCGCCGGCGCGCTCAGCGCGGCGCCTTCGCCGATCGTATCCGGAGCGAGCGCGCTATGCTTGCCCGGTTCGGTCACCAGCGATTCGTTGTCGGGTTTCGGCGCCGAAGCGCCCGTCGGCGGGACGGCACCGACCTGTTCGGCCGGCTTGGCAGCTTGCGCCCGCAGCCGTGCGAGCTGCTCGTCCTTGCTGTCGGCGATGGCTTTCAGGAGATTGGCGCGCGCCGTCAGCGTCTGCATCGCGTCTTCGAGCTGCCGCGTGTGCGTCGCCTCGACGGTGCGGGCCTGTTCGGACCGTTTCAATTCTGTGTGTAATTCGTCGACCGATTTCTTCAGCTGCGCGACGCTGCCGCTGTTGTCCGATAATTGCTGCTGCGCCGCGGCGAGTTTCTGTTGCAGATCCTGCTGCGTCGGGCTGGTCGCATTCGTCGCCTGGCTTGCAACGATCGCGTCATAGTGTTGCTTGAGTTCGGCATATTGCCCGTTGATGGCGGCGAGCTGCTGGTTGAGCGCTGCAACCGATTGAGCCTCGGAACTGGCCTGAGGCTGTGCGGTCGTTGCCGCCGTCGCCGGTGTATTGGACGCGACGATACCGGCGTGATCGACCTCGCGATGAAGCGAAAAATAGCCGACCGTTAAATAGCTCGCGCCGCCAAGGGTACCGATGCAGGCGACCACGATCATCGCCTGCAACCAGCCTGGCAACAGCACGGAACGGACGCGCTCCGTCGAGCGCACCAAAAGCTGGCGCTCGGGAAACAGACGTCCCCCTAGATCACGCAAACCGCCGACCAATGGCCCCCCATTAGACCAACTGGATACACCCCATGGCGCCGCTCCTGTCTCGGAGCTTGCGCCAATATACGTTGGCCCCTTCCATGAGGCGCCAAACTCGGAGAATGGAGGTCATCGGCGCTTGCCGTCCCTGTCCACCGGTCTATGCCGGTTTGACGCGAGCGGACCGTGATTCCAAGCCCGTCGCCATTCACCGCAAAAACCGTACCGGATTTGCGGCTAAATAAGCAAGCCAATTCGGCCCGCTGGGCCGGGTTTTAGCCGTTGCTGTCGGCCATTTTTACAGCCGTAAAGTGCATTTCATACGCCAACCCTGGCGCCATGCTATCGGCTGGCTACCTGCCGGGTGAGGGTCTGCGGCGTCAACGGATTGGGCAGGTGCAACCACCACCCGGCTTCGTTAATCGAATAGTACGCCCGGTAATTCGGATTGGCCGCCGCCGAGACGACGTGTGGTGCCAGATTGTCCAGCATCAAGCTCTGCCCGGCGACGGTGACGACCAGCACAGCATGATCGACCTGGCGGCGAACGTCGCGAAGAACAACGAGGCGCATCGCATCGTCGGGAATGCCGAGCGCGCGCAGCAGCAGAAATTTGGTGATCGCGTAGTCCTGGCACTGGCCATTGCGGCGCATGAATTCGAACGGCGTTTCCCAGCGCGCCGGATCGCCCCAGTTATCGAGCGCCGAAACATAAGGGTGCGCGTTGATCGCCGCGTTGACACCTTCAAGTTGCGCACGCAGCGGTTGGCCGCGAAACCGCGCAATCAGTTCAATCCATTCGCGTGGCGGACACGGCGGCGCGTTGTCGTGCGCCGAAAGACAGGACTCAGCGGCGTCTTCCTGTTCATTCCGCCAGCGCATCAACAACGTGGCCCAACGCGCGAACGGCCCCAATCCGGAATAATGGATTTGGTGCGTACCGAACATCGGGATTACCGGCGCGGGTTGCTGTGGCGCCGGCGGTGGCAGCGACGCGACCTCTTGCCCGGGAACAGCAACCGGTAGCCCGGTGCTCAGCAACGCGCCGAGCACCATTCCGATTGCCGTTGCGCGTCCGCGCATGTCGCACCTTGGTTCGTGGATCCAAGGTCGACGCTAGAGACGACGGGCTTAACGCAACGCTAAGCCGCGCGCGTCGTCGTTCGGCAGACGATTAAAATTTGCACCGCTATTTCGTAACCCAGACGACGCACAGCGGTCGCCCGCGCGTCACGATCACCGGCACGAGCCGTGCGTTTGCCGCCAGCACGCGACCCGGCGCGATGTGGATCACCCGCGCACGTTCGGCCATCACCCAGCCGCCGCCCAGTTCCTTCCAGAGTGCCTCGACGGTGCAACCCGCCCGACAATGGAACCGGAAGTGGCGAAGTAGTGGCGTGCCCGTCAGCGGCTCGGCCGATGTGCCGAGCCATGCCGAAAACGGCGTGTTGACCGCGATAATTCGTCCGTTCGTATCGACGGCCAGCGCCGGGATCGGCGCGCTTTCGATCAAGCCGAGGACGCTGGTGCGTTCAACCGCGAATTCGCGTGCCCGTGTTACCTGGCGCGATTCTTCGAGACAGAAAACTCGCAGTCGCGCCGCTAGGTTTGTGTCCTCGGCAACCGCCGCGATTTCGGCGACGAGCCGGTTGAGCCGCTGGCGCCGGCGCGCCGCGATCGCCGTCAACATCTCCCAATAACAGGTCTCGAGCCGTAACGAGTAACGCCGGCCGGCGAGCTGCAGGATGCGCTGCCGCAAGCGGCCACCGGACGAACCCGTCGTAATTCCACCGTCCGCCATGATAATCGCCGTCCGAAATCACATCAGGCTGTATAGAATTGCCGGGAATTCCTTTTGTGCGGTTAATTTCGCCGTGCCAGGGTACCGACGTTAACCATCACGGGCAGACCGCAGAGAATGGGCACTGGCATTCGCATTCCCGGAATCACGGTCGGCGACGAGCCGATTGCGATCGGCGATCTCGAGCAATCGTCTGCCGGCGCGATCGAGGGCTCGACGCCCGCGGGAACTTTGTCGCTGTCGCTCAGCGATCTCATTCCCGATGCACACAACGAGATCGTGATTCTTGACGGCAGCGGCGGCGACCTCGCGGTCGTCACCGACAATGCGGTTGCGTCGCACGGCATCAGCGGCGACCACGTCACCGTGTCCGGGCTTGACGTCTCGGGTTTTGCTTATTGCACGTTCGATGGCGGCGTGACGGTCTTCTATCCGGCAACGCACCGGCTGATCGTCACCAACGATACCTGAGTCGTATTCAGCCGAAGATCGGCAGCATCGGCGCCATCAAGACGCCGGCAACGGCGATCGGAATGCCGTAGGGGATCGGCAAATTCTTGTGCGCAAACACCGGTAGCCGACGCAACGTTGCCAAGATCGCCGTCTGCACGAACGGATGGCGTAGCATCACGCAGACCAGCGCGAACACGCCACCAACGAATGCGACGAGTACGAGGAACGGCAGCAGCTGATGCAGGCCAACCCACAACGCCGTTGCCGCCAGCAGCTTGACGTCGCCGCCCCCCATTAGACGGAAGGCGAACAGCACCGCGGCGACCGCGAACACCGCGACGCCAGCACCGACATGCGACAACCAATCGACGGGCTGCCCTGCAATCAGCGCCGCGATCGGAAACGCCAGCGCCAGAGCACCGGTCAGCCAGTTGGGGATGCGCAAGGTCCGGAAGTCGCTCACGCCTGCCATGACGAGCGCGGCAACATAGACGGCGAGCGCCGCCTCGCCGCCCAATCCGAGATGCGCGAAAGCCCACGGATGATCCATGCCCGGATCATCAACAGGCTTGGTTAGCGAAGGATTAAAATACGGCGTTCAGCGCTCGGTCAGCGCCGTGCTTTTGGCGTCGAGAATCGGTTTCAGCAGATAACCGAGCACGGTGCGGTGGCCGGCCAGGATTTCAACCTGCGCCGTCATGCCGGGCATGATCGGCAACGGATGCTCGGGCGTTCCGAGGTAATTCTTGTCGGTCCGCAACATCACGCGGAAGAACGTCTGCGAGCGGTCGCCATCGCGTTCGCTGATGCTGTCGGCGCTGATTCGTTCCACTTTCGCCTTGAGGCCGCCGTAGATCGCGAAATCATACGCGGTGATCTTGATCGTCGCGTCCTGGTTGGGATGCAGGAACGCGACATCCGAGGGACGGATTTTCGCTTCGAGCAGCAGCGTATCGTCGAGCGGCACGATTTCGACCAGATCCTGGCCTGGCTGAATCGCCGCGCCGATCGTGTTCACCTTGATGTCCTTGATGACGCCGCGCACCGGCGAGCGGACCTCGGTGCGCTGCACGCGATCCTTCTCGGCAAATGCCTTTTGGGTCAGCGCCTGGAGCTCGGCTTCGTGCCGGTTGAGTTCGGCGCGCGCATCGGAACGGAAACCGTCGATCTTTTCCTGGATGCGACGCTGGGCCTCGTCGCGCGCCGCCTGGGCCTTCGGCAGCGTCGCCTCGGCCACGGCCATTTGGCCCTCCAGGTCGTTCACCTGCTGATCGATTTTGACCAGATCAAGCTGCGCAGCGGCGCCTTTCTCGACCAGTGGCGCGGTGATGTCGCGCTCCTTCTTGGCCAACACCAGCGAACGTGCAACCGCGACCTGCCGCGTCTTCAATTCGGCGATGTCCTGCTGGCGTTGCGTCAGCTGATCGTTGAAAACGCCAATGGCGGTTTTGAACTGGGCGATCTGGGTGTTGTAGAGCGCGCGTTCGCTGTCGACGATCTGCGGCGCGTCCTTCGCGACATCGGCCGGAAAATCAGGCGCCTTGTCTTCGCTTTCGGCGGTCAGTCGCGCCATCATCGCCTTGAGCGTCATCGCCTGGATACGGCTGTCGCGATAGGCAGCCTCGGCGCTGGTGTTGGCGATGCGCAGCAGCACGTCGCCCTTCTGCACGACCTGTCCGTCGTGCACCAACATCTCGGACAGGATGCCGCCTTCGAGATTCTGAATGACCTGAACGCGCTGTGACGGGATCACGCGCGCGTCGCCGCGGGTCACCTCGTCGAGCGTGGCGAAACTCGCCCAGATCAAAAACAATCCGAAAAACGCGATGATGCTGACCGTCAGCAGATGGGCGAAACGGTTCACCTGACCGCGGAAGGCGCGTTCGGCATCGGGCAGGAAATCGGCGTCGATCTTGTGCGTGAGGCTCACGGCGCGCCTCCGGCGGCAACGCGCAGCCCGCCCTCGCCCAGTTTCTGCAAGACCCGGTCCTTTGGGCCGTCGGCGACGACGCGGCCACCGTCGACGACGATCAGCCGGTCCACCAACGACAGCATCGACGTCCGATGCGTCACCAGCAGCAGCGTCTTGCGCGCGAGCACCGGCTGTAACCGCGCCCGCAGCTTGTTCTCCGCGGTGTTGTCCATTGCGCCGGTCGGCTCGTCCATTGCCAGGATCGGCGGATCGAAGAGCAGCGCGCGCGCGATGGTGACCGCTTCGCGTTGGCCGCCCGACAGATATCGGCCGTGCTCGCCGACCTGCTGGTCAAAACCTTCGGGGTGGCGCTTGGCGAAATCGTCGACACCGGCGATGGTCGCCGCTTCGAGGATCGCGCGATGGTCGGCGTGTGGCGCGGCCAGCGCGATATTGTCCTTGATCGAGCCGAAGAACAGGAACGCATCCTGCGGCACGTAGCCAAGGTTACGGCGCAGATCGGCAGGATCGATTTGGCGCAGATCGGTGCCGTCGAGCAGAATGGCGCCGGCGCTCGCCTGATAGAGGCCGGCGAGCAGCCGCACCAAAGTGCTCTTGCCTGAACCGATGCGGCCGACGATGCCGACCTTCTCGCCGGGCTCGATACGGAACGAAATGCCGTGTAGCGCCGCGTGGTTGTTGCCGGGATAGGCGAAGCTGACGCCGCGGAATTCAATGGCGCCTTCGAGACGCGGACGATGCAGGAACGTCTTGCCAGCGGGGCGTTCGAGCGGCAGGCCCATCACCTTGTTGAGCGCCCCAAGCGACAGCGCCGACTGATGGATCTTCACCAGCAGCGCGGCGATTTGCGACAATGGCGACATGGCGCGCGACGTCAGCAGCGAGGCGGCGACCAGCGCGCCAACCGTCAGCTCGCCGCGCGCGATCGCGTAGACGCCGACCACCACGACCAGCACGCTCACCACGTTCTGGATCAGGACGGCGGCGTTGACGCCAATGGTCGACAGGAAGCGCGCCTTCATGGCGGTGCGCGCGGTCGTACCGACGAAGCGCTCCCACAAGCGTTGCGCCCGTCCTTCGGCACCGGCGATCTTCACGGTGTCGAGGCCTTCGAGCGATTCCACCAGGATCGCGTGTTTCTGGAAGCCTTCGCGCATGGTGTCGTGGATCACGCCGCGCAACGACGTCTGAAGCAGGAAGCCGATGCCGAGCAGAACCGGCACCGCCAACAGCGGCACGAGCGCTACCATCGGCCCGGCGATGAGCGCGACAATCAGGATGAACAGCGCAGCGAATGGCAGATCGGCGAGCGCCATCAGGGTCGACGAGGTCACCAGCTCGCGCAAGGTTTCGAACTCGCGCAGGTTCGCGGCCAAGGCGCCGACGGACGCCGGCCGCGCGTCGTAGCGCATGCCAAGAACATGGGCGAAGATGCGGCTCGCCAACACGACATCGGCGTTCTTACCCGCGCTGTCGACGAAATAGCTGCGTGCCGTGCGCAGGATAAAATCGAAACCGAAAACGACCAGCACGCCGCTCGCCAGAACCCACAGCGTCGCGACCGCGTTGTTCGGCACGACGCGGTCGTAGACGTTCATCACGAACAGCGGACTAGCGATCGTCAGAAGATTGATGACGATCGAGGCGATCGCCGCGTGGGCATAAACCTTCCAAAACTGCCTGAGCGTTCCCCAGAACCACGATTCACGCTTTTGCGGCGCGACGTCCTCGGTGCGCGCGTCGAAGCGATACTCGCTGCGCGCGAACAGCGCATAGCCGGCGTAAAGGTCCTCGATTTCGTGCAGCGCCAGATGGAACCGTTCGCCCGGCGTGCCGGGCAGAATGACGGTCGCTTCGTCGCCAGCCAGCGCCGCAAGCACGCAACCGCCGCCGCCCTGCAGCATCAACACGCACGGCAGGTTGGCGGGTGCGATTTCGCGCAGCCCGAGACGGCGCCAGGCCGCAGCAATGCCGACCCGCTGCGCCGCGCGCACGAGCATTTCCGGCGCCACACGCTGATCGAGCACGGGTAATCCGGCGCGCAACGCGTCAGCCGAGATCGGACGTTCGAGCAAGCCGGCGAGAATCGACAGCGATTGCAGCAGCGGATCGTGCGGCGCTGCCGACGGCGTCACCGGGCGAGGCGCCGCCCGCTGCGAAGAACCGACCTCGTCGACATTAATGGTCATTTGGTGAACGCCTTGTCATGCGCCGCTGCGGCCGGATGCTGCGGCTTTATCGTTCAGGTACCTTCGGGACGGATCGGACGCGGCGTCGGCGTGGACGGATCGGCCTGCAGCGGCGTCGGAACGTTGAGCGCCTGGAGCAGGCTTCCCTGGATGGCGAGAATCTTGTAGGCCTCGAACGTCGCTTGGCTCTTCGCGTTCTCGGCGTTGATCTCCGCCTGGAAGAAGTCGTTTTGCGAATCCAACAGGTCGAGCAGGCTGCGTTGGCTCAGTTGGTACTGCTCGCCGTAGGCGGTCCGCACCTCGCTGTTATGCTGCGCCGCGCTGGTCAGCAGCGGAACGCGATGCTCCGCGGCCTCATACGCAGCCCACGCCTGACGCAGATCTTGTTCGGATTTGCGCAACGCCTCGAGCCGCTCGGTGCGCGCCTGTTCGACTTGCGCGTAGGCGGCTTCACGATTGTGAATGTCCGAGCCGCCGGCGTAGAGGTTCCATTGCAGGACGACGAGCGCGCGCGCTTCGTTGTCGCGGCCCGGAACGCCGCCCACATTGTGATTGTGGTCGCCGCCGACTTCGAGATTGATCTTCGGATCGAAGCGCGAGTCCGCGAGCTCGACCGCCGCCTTCGCGGTATCGATATCGGCCTCGCGCGCCTTCACCACTGGATTGGTGGTGCGCATGATGTGGATGCTGGCGTCGACGTCTGTTGGCAGCAAGCCAACCGGCACCGGCGGCGATTCCAGCGTTCCCGGCGCCTGGCCGACAATCGTCAGATAGCGGGCTTCGGCATCGGCGAGTTCGCCGCGGACCTGGTCGCGTTCGGCTTGTGCCGATTCATAACGTGCCAGCGCCTGATTCAAGCTCGCCGCGGTGCCGGCGCCCCCGGTGCTGCGCGCCTGGACGCGTTGGACGACGTCGGCATGCGCCTGAACGTTCCGGTCGGCCAGCGCGAGGATATTACGCAGCCGGACGACGTCGAGGTGCGCTTCGACGGCATCGAGCCCGACATACTGCGCATTCTCGGCGACGCGGTAAGCCGCGGACCGCGCGCGGCCGAGCTGATGGTCGACCTCGGCGGTGGTAGCGCCACCGTCATAAAGCTTCTGGGTCAAAACCGCGGACAGTTCCTGACGGATATGCTGACCGTTGCTGCCCGGCGGCGTGAAGATGTTCTCGGTGTATTCGGGACCGAGCGACGCCCGCATGTCGACTTGCGGCAAATAGAGGCTGCGCGCACGACGCAATTCCGAGTCAACTTCGGAGCGGTTGTGCTCTTGGGACAGGATTTTCGGGTTGGTCTGAACGGTCATACGCACGGAATCGCTCAGGCTCTGCGCCTGTGCCCCGCCGGCGACCAGAATTGCGACCATTGCCACACTGGCGCTTAACGCCCAACGCCGCTTGCTCATCGCAGTCCCCAAAACCATCGTCCCTGACCGTCTTTCTTTCGCTCCTTGGCCCTGCCGTCGCGCGGCCGGGTTGCCGTTAACCAATCTTGATCTCAGTGTCAAAATATTCGACAGGCATGTACAAAGTAATTACAAGTCATAGTTAACGAAAACTCGAATTACGGAAGGAATGTATTCTATAAAAATTATCACGTCTACACAATATATGCTTAATAAGTGCGTTTTATTCTGTGTGAAGGCCGTTTTTATTAATGAATATTAAGACGGGTTGCCAAAAAGCGCGGAGATCCGCGACGGTCAAAAAAATTGGGCCGCGTTGCCGCGGCCCAGGTTTAGGGAGGAGACGCCAACGAGCGGCGTCCGTTACGTTATGTATGCATGGGAACTCGTCAGAACAACGCAGCCTCGGTCGCACCTGCGACGCACGGCGATTACACGACCATGGACCTCTCGACCTTCCTCATCGCCGCGACGGGATCGCCGCTGCGCGTGCGGCCGGTTGCAACGATCGCCGGTGATGTTGCCGCCGCCGGCGTGCGGAACGGAACGGCGCATTGGCTCGCCGGTTCGACGCGGGCCTTCGGCGCAGTCGAACTGCTGTCGCGTACCGCCAACGGCATCGCCACCACCGTTACGCCGGTACCAGCACTCCTGCATGCGCTAAAAGGCGAGCCGGATCTGCACACGACCATCGAAGCCGCGCTTCACCGCCTAACGGCGCCACGACCGAACTGGGCCGGATTCACGCTCGACCGGCCGTTGATCATGGGAATCCTCAACGTCACGCCCGACAGCTTCTCCGACGGCGGACGTTTCGCCGACCCGGCTCGTGCGATCGCGCATGGCCGCGCATTGGTCGCGGCCGGCGCCGACATCGTCGACGTGGGTGGCGAATCCACCCGGCCCGGTGCGGCGCCGGTTACGCCCGACGAGGAATTCACCCGCGTCGAACCGGTCATTCAAGCGCTCGCCGCAGCCGGTGCGGTGATTTCGGCGGATACGCGGCACGCCAGCGTCATGACCCGCGCGCTCAAGGCCGGCGCACGCATCATCAACGACGTCGCCGCCCTGTCACAGCCCGGCGCGATGGACGTTGCCGCAAAGACGCACGCGCCGGTCGTGCTCATGCACATGCAAGGTGACCCTTCGACGATGCAGCACGCGCCACGTTACGGCCTCGCCTCGCTGGACATCGTCGAATTCCTTGAGGCGCGGATTGCGGCGTGTACCAACGCCGGCATCGCGCGCGACGCCATCGTCGTCGATCCCGGCATCGGTTTCGGCAAGACTCAGGCGCACAATCTCGAAATTCTCGCCCGCATCGGCTTATTGCACGATCTCGGCGTGGGCATCCTGATCGGCGCCTCGCGCAAATCGTTTCTGGGCGGCACGGTGGACGCGCGGCTCGCCGGATCGCTGGCAATTGCGATTCACGCGGTTCAACAGGGCGTACAGATCGTGCGCGTTCATGACGTGGCCGAGACGCGCGCCGCCATCGCGACGACCGAGGCGTTGGCAACCGCGCCGTGATCTATTCGGCGCGGCGCCGTTCGAGCGTCACGCCGACGCTTTCGGCGTTGGAATAGACATCGAGCTTTTCGACGACGACACACGCCCCCAACACGCGGGGATTTATCAGACAGAGCCGCGCGACCGCGTCGGCGAAGGTCTCGACCAGGTTGATGTGCTGCGCCACGGCGAGATCGCGGATGCCGGCAACCACACGCTCATAATCGAGCGCATCGACCAATTCGTCGTGCCGCGGTGGATCGCCCGCCATCTCGAGCTCGACGCTGACGCGCAGACGGGGCGGCCGGACTTTTTCGTGCGGATGCACGCCGATCTTCGCCGCCAGCACCAGGTTGCGGACGAAAAGCTTATAGCGCGCGGTTTCGGCGATCGGCTTCGCCGCCGGCGGTTGCGCCGTCACCCTATTATCCATCGGCCGTCCTTCATATGCGGCACCTATCCGGCCCGTACTCTAGCGTCGGACGAGCGGCTTAGACAATCGCGGCAGGAACGGGGCTACGAGACATAACCAGCGACGGACGCATCAGTTCGGCGCCGTCTCGTCGATGTAGACGCGTACCGCCTCGCGCAGCCCATCGACCACCGGAAACGCCGTGTCGCGCTCGCGCGGGTATTCGAAAACGTGGCCGGCGAGGATGGTATCGACGACGGCGCCGTCGTTCGATAGCGGCAGACTCACCCGCCGCGTCCGCATCGGTACGCCTTGCCCGTCGCGCGTGAAGAAATTTTCGGAATACATCGGCCGTCCGGCTTCGGTCATTTCGGTATAGATCGCGACGACATAGTCGAGATAGCCCGCCGTCGCCGGCAGGCCCTCTTCGATGAAACGTCCGGTCGGCTCGGCGCCGCCGGCGCGCCAAAACACGCCCCCCGCCCGGCGGTAGCGGAACCTGATCTTCGCGCCCTCGCGAACGACTTCCAGAATCATCACATGCGGCCAGATTGCTGCCGGGATCGCGACCGGATCGATGTCGGCGCGGCGCGGCATGGCGCGCCCGCCGCGGCGCTCGAGCCAATAGCGATAGAGCGTTTCGAGGCGCGCGTCGGCAATGACGCCGGTGGCAGGTCGCTCATCCCTCCCCACGCTTGTCGCTTATTCGTCCGGTGATCGCCCTTCTCGCCTTGGCGTCCGAGCCCAAACCCGGAACGCGAAGGACTGTAATGATGGCGGAGGGGATGGGATTCGAACCCACGATACGGCTTTAGACCGTATAACGGTTTAGCAAACCGCCGCCTTCAGCC
>DATEMD010000027.1:0-4599 GCA_035275845.1 Allostellaceae bacterium
GCCCGCGCCATGGCCGAAGCCGGCTGGCGCCAGGTCGAGGCGATGCGAAACCACAGCGGCCGCGTGTAGTAGTCGCTTGTTGTCGCTTTTCGTTGCCGGGGTTTCCGCCTGATCCCCAGAATATTTTGAATATATTCGCCCCGGAAATTGGTTATTAGGCTTCTCGGCGACCAAGCGGCTCCCAAGACCGCGTCACGCAGGGGAGGGACCAATCATGCGCAGCACATCTGCAATGACTGACGCGCTCAGCCGGCGCAACCTGTTGCGTCAGGCCGGCGCAGCGGGATTGGCGACGCTGGCGATGCCGGCGTGGGCCGCGACGATGGTGACGTTGCCGCTGCCCGGCGGGCCCGGCGACCGGCCGATCACCACCGCCTTTCCGCAGAAAGGCGCGATGGTCCTCCAGCGCGCGCGGCCACCGATGCTCGAGACGCCGTTCGAGGTCTTCGACAAGGGCGTGTTCACGCCCAACGACCGCTTTTTCGTGCGTTGGCACTGGTCGGTGATCCCGACCAACGTCGACGTCGACACGTTCCGCCTCGCTGTGCGTGGCCAGGTCAACAAGCCGCTGTCGCTGTCGCTGAAGGAGCTGATGGCGCTGCCGGCGATCGAGTACGCCGCGGTCAATCAGTGCTCGGGCAATTCACGCGGCTTCTTCGAACCGCGCGTTGCCGGCGGCGAGTGGGGCAACGGCGGCATGGGCAACGCGCGCTGGACCGGCGTGCGCCTCAAGGACGTGCTCGACCGCGCCGGCGTCAAATCGGGCGCGGTGCAGGTGCGCTTCAACGGTCTCGACAATCCGCCGGTCGCCGACGGGCCGGATTTCATCAAGTCGCTGTCCGTCGATCACGCGCGCGACGGCGAGGTGATGATCGCCTACGCGATGAACGGCCAGCCGCTGCCGCTCTTGAACGGCTTCCCGTTGCGCCTCGTCGTGCCCGGCTGGTACGCGACCTACTGGGTCAAGATGCTCAACGACATCGAGGTGCTCGACAGCCCGGACACGAATTTCTGGATGAAGACGGCGTATCTGATTCCCGACACGCCGCATGCCGACATGAAGCCGGGCGAGGCGGGCGTCAAGTTCGTGCCGATCAACCGGCTCAACCCGCGCTCCTTCATCACCAACGTCGCGGCCGGCGCCACGCTGCCGGCGGGCAAGCCGTCGCCGATCCGTGGCATCGCCTTCGGCGGCGATGTCGGCGTCAAGCAGGTGGATTTCTCGGCCGATGGCGGCAAGACATGGCACGCGGCGCATCTCGGCAAGGACGAAGGCAAATACAGTTTCCGCCGCTGGGAGACGCGCTTCACGCCCAAGGCCAAGGGCAACGCCGTGCTCATGGCCCGCTGCACCAATACCAAGGGCGAAGCGCAGCCGGCCGCGGCCAACTGGAATCCGTCCGGCTTCATGCGCAACATCATCGAATCGACGCCCGTGACGGTGGCGTGAGGAGGCGGCCCCATGACACACAAAGTCACACGCAAATTCCTCGCGCTCGCTCTGGTTTCTGCCGCCGCGCTCGCCGCGCTGGTCGCCCAAGCCAAGGCGCCGGCGGCGCTGCAATCGGTCGACGTCACGCTGCCTGAAAGCACCGTGGCGCTGCCCGACGGGCCCAACGTCGCGGTCGTGCGCGACAACTGTCTCGGCTGTCACTCGCCCGAGATGATTCTCTATCAGCCGACCATGCCGAAGCCGGCGTGGGAGGCCGAAGTCAACAAGATGCACAACGTCTACAAGGCGCCGCTCGACCCCAAGGACATTCCGGCGGTCGTCGACTATCTGATGGCGGTGAAGGGCCCGAAATAGCCGGCCTGGCCTACCGCGATCTTGCTCCGGCGGCGGCGGCGCTTTAAACCGGAATGATCGGAGGCGCCGTTGGCTCGCAGATCGTCGCGCGAATCGTTGCCATCCCTCAATGTCATCGGGCCGAATCAGCGGATTCTGCTGGCTGCCATCGTCGGCGTGCTGGTTACGTGGCTGCTCCGGGCGGCGCTGCCGTTTCCCTATCCGATGGCGATCGGCTGGATCGTCGGCGTCACCGTCTTCCTCGGCAGCACCGGCGTGATCCTGTCGAAGGCGACGCCCGACCGCATGCGCGCCCGCGCGCGGAAGCAGGATCCGCTGCGGGCGTTATTGTTCTCGGTGGTGATCGCCGCCGCCGCCATCAGCTTCGTCGCGCTGGGCTTCATGCTCGGCAAGGACGCCAGCGGCCACGTCGCCATCGGGTTGCGCATCCTGGTCGCCGGCCTCGCCGTGCTCGCCTCATGGACGCTGACGCACACCATCTTCGCGCTGCATTACGCCCACCTTTATTATGGCGACAATCCACTGCAAAAAGGCGAGCAAGATCGCGGCGGTCTCAAATTTCCCGAGGAAGGCACGCCGGATTTCTGGGACTTCCTCTATTACGCGTTCGTCGTCGGCATGACCTGCCAGGTCTCGGACGTGCAGGTGACCTCGCGCCACATGCGGCGGCTGACGCTCGGCCATGGCGTGCTGGCGTTCCTGTTCAACGCCGTGATCCTGGCGCTGGCGGTCAATTTCATCGCGGGTGCGGTCTAAAAACCCCTTGCCAGCCGGAGCCGTCGGGCACAGATTCGACGGTGGCTGGGGTGCCGGCGTTGCGCCGGCTGAGATCATACCCACGGAACCTGTCTGGATAATGCCAGCGAAGGGAGCCCGTCATCCGCGACCAAGCCGCCATGAAACGTCCGTCTGAACCCGTCGCCATTATCGGTGGCGGCGCCATCGGCCTCGCCATCGGCTGGCAGCTGGCGCAGCGCGGCGTACCAGTGGCGATCTACGAACGCGGCGAGGCCGGCCACGGCGCTTCGTGGGCCGCGGCGGGGATGCTCGCCGCCGGTGTCGAGACCGAGCCGGGCGAGAGCGACCTTGCCGCGCTCAACCGCCACAGCCTGGCGCTGTGGCCGGATTTCGCGGCCGCGCTTGAACAGGCGTCCGGTCTGTCGGTCGATTTACGCCGCGAGGGCACGCTGATGATCGCGCTCAATCGCGACGATTCGGCCCAGCTTCGCTTCACCTACGATTTCCAGCGCGAACACGGCATCGCGCTCGAATGGCTGGCGCCGCGCGACGCGCTGAAGCGCGAGCCGCGCCTCAATCCGTCGCTCGCTGCCGCGGTCTACAGTCCCGGCGATTATCAGGCCGACAATCGCATGCTGGTACGCGCACTGAAGCGCGCCTTCCTCGCCGCCGGCGGCACGCTGCACGAACATGCGGCGGTGACGGCGATCGAGGTCGCCGCCGGCCGTGTCACCGGCCTGGTCGTTGGCGAAACCCGCGTCGAAGCATCGACCGTGGTGCTGGCCGCGGGTGCCTGGTCGGGCGAGATCGGTGGATTGCCGGCTGAAGCGCGCGCGCCGGTGCGGCCGGTCAAAGGCCAGATGCTGGCGCTCAAGATGGATCCGGCGGCGCCGTTGCTGCGTCACGTCGTCTGGGCGCCGCGCGCCTATCTGGTGCCGCGGCGCGACGGGCGTTTGATCGTCGGCGGTACGGTCGAGGAAAAGGGCTTCGACGGCGATCTCACCGCCGGCGGCATCTTTGCTTTGCTCGAAGGCGCGTGGCGCGCGGTGCCGGCCACCGAAGAGCTGGCAATCGACGAGATGTGGGTCGGTTTCCGGCCGGGCTCGCGCGACGATGCACCCTTGCTCGGACCAAGTGGGGTCGCCGGCCTGGTGCACGCGACCGGCCATTACCGCAATGGCATTTTGCTGACGCCGGTGACGGCGGATTTGATCGTGCGTTATCTGCTGTCCGGCGATATGGATGCCGCGATGGCACCCTTCACGCCGGAACGTTTTTCCCCGCGGGTGCGCGCATGAGCGCGACCATCCGCGTCAACGGCCGCGATGAACGGCTGGCGGCGGCGACCGTCGCCGATCTATTGCACGCGCGCGGCATCGACAAACCGCGCGGCGTCGCCGTCGCGGTCAACGGCGCGGTGGTGCCGGCGCGGCGCTGGACCGAGATCGCGCTCGCGCCCGGCGATGCCATCGAGATCGTCAAACCCTTCGGCGGCGGCTGAGATGGACACCGCAACCACGAACAAACCCGCGGACGTGCTGACGATTGCCGGCAAGAGCTTCGCGTCGCGCCTGCTGATGGGCTCGGGCGGCTATCCCAATCAGCAGGTGCTGCTCGACGCGTTGGCGGCGGCACAGCCCGCTTTGGTCACCGTCGCCATCCGCCGCATCAGCCTCGAAGCCTATGCCGAAAGCTTGGTCGACCTGCTTGACGAGAAGTACACGCTGCTGCCCAACACCGCCGGCTGCATGACGGTGCAGGATGCGGTGCTGACCGCCGAACTCGGCCGCGAGGCGCTGGAAACCGATTGGGTGAAGCTCGAGCTCATTGGCGATCGGGAAACGCAGTATCCCGATGTCGAACAATTGCTGCGTGCCACCGAGGAGCTGGTGAAGGCCGGCTTCACCGTGCTGCCTTACTGCAACGAGGACCCGGTCACCTGCCGCAAGCTCGCCGATGCGGGCGCGGCGGCGGTGATGCCGCTGGGCTCGCCAATCGGCAGCGGCCTCGGCATCGTCAATCCCTATGCCATCGAGCGCATCGTCGTCACCAGT
>DATEMD010000028.1:0-7794 GCA_035275845.1 Allostellaceae bacterium
GGCAAAGTCGAGCTCGTCGCCGATGACAGCATGGAGGCTGGCGGCTGCCGGGTTCTGGCGGACGGCATCGACAACGCGACGCGGCCGGACCGGCGCTGGATCGAGCGCAGCACGCTGTTCGAAGGCGATCTGACGCTGGCGGCTCGCTGGCGCGCAGCAATGTTGGCCCTCTTCGACTAGCGAACGCGATGCAGCTCAGCGCCCAAGACAATTTTCGCCTGGCCGACGCCCTGCACCGTTATCGCGGCCGGTTCGCGAGCGCCGAGCGTCTGTCGCATGTCAGCGGCATCCTGACCCGGATCGTCGGCTTCGTCATGGAGGCGCGCGGCATCCGCGTCAGCGTCGGCCAGCGCTGTTTCGTCGAAGGTGTCAACCGTCGGCTGGTGTCGGCCGAAGTCATCGGTTTCGACGGCGGCCGCGCCTTTCTCATGGTCGAAGGCCATGCCGACGGATTGGCTGCTGGCGCTCGCGTCATTCCGGCGGGTTCGGCAACCGAGGTGCCGGTCGGCAAGGCGCTGCTCGGCCGTGTGATCGATGGCGCCGGCCGGCCCCTCGATGGCAAAGGCCCGGTCCGCTGCACCGAGCACATGCCGCTGTTCGGCCGTCCCACCAACCCGATGGCGCGCACCATCATCGACCAGCCGCTCGACGTCGGCGTACGTTCGATCAACGCGCTGTTCACTGTCGGCGAAGGCGCGCGGCTCGGCCTGTTCGCCGGCAGCGGCGTCGGCAAAAGCGTGCTGTTGGGGATGATGGCCCGATATACCGCAGCCGACATCGTCGTCGTTGGCCTCATCGGCGAGCGCGGCCGCGAAATCAAGGAATTCATCGAGCGCAACCTGGCGCCCGAAGCGCTTGCGAAGGCCGTGATCGTTGCGGTGCCGGCCGATCAATCGGCGTTGGCGCGGGTTCACGGCGCGCTGCGGGCGTCGACCATCGCCGAATATTTCCGCGACCAGGGCTGCAATGTCCTGTTGCTGATGGATTCGCTGACGCGCTTCGCGATCGCGTCGCGCGAGATCGCGCTCGCCGTCGGTGAAGTGCCGTCGAGCCGCGGCTACCCGCCGTCGGTTTTCGGGCGGCTGGCGTCGCTGGTCGAACGCGCCGGCACCGGCGGCCCGCTCAACGGCAGCATCACGGCATTCTACACGGTGCTTGTCGAAGGCGATGATCTCAATGATCCGGTTGCCGACGCTGCGCGGGCGATCTGCGACGGCCATATCGTGCTGTCGCGGCGGATCGCCGAACGTGGCCATTTTCCGGCGGTCGACATCGCGGCGTCGGTCAGCCGGGTGATGTTTTCTGTGGTGGCGCCGGCCCAGTTCGCGGCAGCGCGCGCGTTCCGCGAATTGCACGCGCGCTACGAGGAAAGCCGCGACCTAATCGCAATCGGCGGCTATCGGCCGGGGCACGACGCCGTACTTGACCGCGCCGTCGCGCTGCATCCGGCGTTCGAGCGCTTCCTCCAGCAGGAAATGACGCAACGGGTCGCGTTCCCCCAAAGCATCGAAGACCTTTCGCAGACACTCGGTAAATCAGGAGACGGTTGATGGCGTTGCAGGCGATGGGAAAGCTGGCGGAGCGACAGGTCGAGGAGGCGCAGCGGCGATGGGCCGTGCTCGCCAAACAATGCGCCGCGGCGCGCCAAAAGCTCAGCCTGCTTCGGCAATACGGTGACAGCTATCGGACTCAGCTTGAGGATGGCGGCCGGCGCGGCGTGATCGCGTCGCAGGCGGCGTCCGTCGCGGCCTTCATCCGCCGCGTCGCCGATGTGGTGGCACGCGAAGAGGTGCAGGTCCGGCAGCTCGAAGGCGCTTGCGAGCGCGAGTGGGCGGGCCTGGTCGACGCCCGCCGCAACAAGCGCATGATCGAGATCCTGATGGAGCGGCAGATGCTGCGCGAGGCGGAGGACGCCCTGCGCCGCAGCCAAAGCGAGATCGACGATCTGATCGCGCGCGCTGGCATCTTCGCGCCGGAATCGCGCGCATGACACGGCGGTTCAGCGTGGTGCTGGCGCGATGTTCTGCCGGTAAAGCCTTGCGCCACCGCGGCTTTTGCGGCATGATGTATTGCCAAAAACAGGAAAATCGGCAATGTCAGCCATAACACGCGATCCTCCGGCGCGCCGGCGCACGCGCAAGACCGGCCGTTGGTTCGTCATTCTGGCGGGTCTGGCGGTGGTCGCGGCCAGTGCCGCGGGCGGCTGGTATTTTTGGCAGCGCCACAAGACGACGGTTGCCGAAGCGCCACCGCAACCGATTTACGTCGTCATCAAGCCGTTTGTCGTCACCACGCTCGACGATAATCAGGCGACGCGCTTCGTTCAGGTCGGCGTCGACCTCGAGGTTGCCGACAAGGCCGCCCAGGAGCGCGTCGAACAGGTATTGCCGGCCATCCAAGACGCGATCCGCCTCCAGATTCTGCAAAACAAGGTTACCGAGGTCACGTCGCCGCAAGGCGTCGAGCAGCTGCGCAAGCTGCTCATTGCCCAAGCCAATAGCACGGTCAATGCAGTCCTGCCGTTGCCGGCCGCACCGCATGCGTCGCCGGCGGCACCGGATCGGCCGGCGCCGATGCCGGTGCGCAACGTCTTTTTCACCGAACTCGTCGTCGAATGACCGGCTTGGGCGGCCTGACCGCGGACCCGAGCCACGCCTCTGTTTTCGGCGGCCTGATGCCGCTACTCGCCGGCATGGGTGTCGTCGTGCTGGTGCTCGGCGGGGTGCTCTGGTTGGTTCGCCGGCGCTTTGGCGCGGCCGGTCCGGCGAAGATCGATTGTGCCGTCGTCGGCGGTCTTGCCGTCGGGCCGCGCGAACGCCTTGTGGTCGTCCGTGTCGAGGGCAAGCGCTTGCTGCTGGGCGTGACCAGCGGCGCCATCGGTTTGCTATGCGAACTACCCGAGGTTGCCGCAGCGCCAACGGCGCCGTCGCCAGCCGGCTTCGCCGGGATCTTGGCGCAAGCGTTCGATCGCTGGCGGGGTGCCAAGCCCTTGGACGGCGCCCATGCGCCTTAGCAAAATCCTGCTCGGTGTCGCTGGATTGGTCGCCCTGCCGGCGGTCGCATTTGCCGCGCCGGCCGGTCTCGACGCCCTGATCGCTACGCCGACGGGTCACGGCGCCGTGTCCTACACCGTGCCAATCCAAATCCTGTTGTTCATGACCGGCCTGGTGTTCCTGCCGGCCGTGCTGTTGGCGATGACGTCGTTCACCCGCATCATCATTGTGCTCTCGCTGTTGCGTCAGGCGCTCGGCCTGACGCAGACGCCGCCCAACCAGATCCTGGTCGGCCTCGCGCTTTTTCTTACCATGTTCGTCATGGCGCCGGTGTTCAACCAGGTGAACACCGCGGCATTGCAGCCGCTGCTGCAAAACAAGATTTCGGTGGAAGAGGCGGCAACGCGCGCCGAGCCGGAGTTCAAATCGTTCATGCTTCGACAGACGCGATCCGACGATCTCGGCATGTTCGTCAAGCTCGCTGGCGGCCAGACTTACGACAAGGCCGAGGACGTGCCGATGCGCCTGGTGGCGCCGGCCTTTCTGACGTCGGAGCTGCGGACGGCGTTCCAGATCGGCTTTCTCATCTTTTTGCCGTTCATGGTCATCGACATCGTCGTGGCAGCGGTGATGATGTCGCTCGGCATGATGCTGCTGTCGCCGGTGACAGTCTCACTGCCGCTCAAGCTCATGGTATTCGTGCTGGTCAACGGCTGGATGCTGGTGATCGGCTCGCTGGCGCAGGGGTTCTTCTCATGAACCTGACTGGCGACATGCTGACGCTCGCCGCCAACCGCATGCTGATGGAGGCCCTGATCCTGGTCAGCCCGCCGCTCGCCGCCGTGTTGCTGGTCGGCTTGGTGGTGAGCCTCATCCAAGTCGGCACGCGCATGACCGATCTGACCTTGGGGTTCGTACCTCGCTTCGCCGTCATCCTGTTGGTCACGGCGTTGACGTTGCCGTGGATGGGGACGCGGCTATCGGCCTATTTCGTGTCCAACTTGGTGCAGGCCGCCGACCGGCCCTAAGCGCTGCATGCTCGCTCTGACCGACGGCGATATTGCGCACTGGCTGGGTCTGCTGGTCTGGCCGTTGATCCGCGGCCTGGCGCTGTTCGCCTTCGCGCCGGCCTTCGGCTCGAACGCGGTTCCAGCGCCAGTGAAGGTCGCCCTCGGCTTGGCGGTGGCGACGGTTATCGGCGGCGTCGCCGGACCGATGGCGCCGCTCGATCTATCGTGGCAGACGATCGTGCTGGTTTTCGAGCAGATCCTCGTCGGCGCCGCGATCGGCTTCGCCATGCGCGTTGCTCTATCGGTGATGGCGTTCGCCGGCGATCTCAGCGGTCTACAAATGGGCTTCGGCTTCGCCACCCTGCTTAATCCACAGGTGGGCGTGCCGATGCCGGCGATGGCCGATTTCTTCGATCTGCTTGGCACCGTCTTGTTCCTGGCGATCGGCGGTCACCTATTGCTGATCGCGGCGCTGGTCAAAAGCTTTCAGATCGTTCCGGTTGCCGTCGCTGGCGGCATCGTACCGGCGGGCTGGGGCGCGCTCGCCGCGTCCGGCGCCGCGCTGTTCCAGCTCGGCGTCATTCTCGCATTGCCGGTTGTGGCGGTCATGCTGGCGATCAATATCGCCATGGCGGTGGTGTCGCGCGTCGCGCCCCAGCTCAACATCATGTCGGTAGGTTTTGCCGTCTTTCTGTGGACCGGCATCGCCGCGACCGCGCTGCTGATGCCGTTCGTGGCGCCGGCGGTTGAGCATCTGGTCGATATCGGTCTGCGCTTGATCGAGACCGCGCTACGCGGCGGG
This sequence comes from Allostellaceae bacterium, assembly GCA_035275845.1. GTDB lineage: Bacteria > Pseudomonadota > Alphaproteobacteria > ATCC43930 > CGMCC-115725 > REEB95. Next base: position 4,806 of record DATEMD010000028.1, read on the forward strand.
TGAGCCATGGCCGACGACCAGGCAAGCGACAATAAAACCGAAGAGCCGACAGGCAGGCGGCTCAGCAAAGCGCGCGAGGAAGGCTCGATCGCGCGCTCACGCGAGCTGCCGTCGGCGATCATGCTGATGACCGGCGCCGCGATCGTCTTCTGGGGCGGTACGGTTGCGGCGTCGCTGCTCGAACGGATGGTCGCCACCGGATTGCATATCGATCCGCTGGTCGGCCGCGATCCGGCGCGATTGCTGATCAGCGCGTGGACGATCGTCAAGCCGGCGCTTGAGGTCGTCATCGTCTTCGGCGGCGGTATCGCCGTGATCGGCACGCTGTCGGCGTTGCTGGTCGGTGGTCTGGTGTTCTCATGGCGGCCCGTGATGCCCGATCTGGCGCGGCTCGATCCGGTCCAGGGATTCGCCCGGCTGTGGTCGCGCGATGCCGTGGTCGAGATCGTCAAGTCGGTGATCAAGCTTGTCGGCGTCGCCGCCGTCGCTCTTTGGTGGCTGCGCGGTGAGGCTCGCAATTTCGCCGATCTGGCGCGCGCCGGATGGCCGGGCGGTTTGTGGCAGGCCGGCAATCTGCTCGGACAGCTTTTCCTGTTGACCGCGATTTCGTTGGCGGTCGTGGTCCTGCTTGAAGTGCCTTATCGGATTTGGAGCCATCGTCAGGATCTACGCATGAGCCGGCAAGAGCTCCGCGACGAGGCACGCGAGGTCGAAGGCAATCCGCAAACCAAGCGACGTATCAAGCAGATGCGCCGCAAGGCAGCACGGGCGCGCATGATGACCCAGGTGCCGAAGGCGGATGTCGTGCTGACCAACCCGACGCATGTTTCGGTCGCGCTACGCTATCAACAGGGCGAGATGCGGGCGCCGCGCCTGGTCGCCAAAGGCGCCGGGCTCGTGGCGCTGCGCATCCGGGAAATCGCCGCCGAGCACGACGTGCCGATCGTCGAAGCGCCGCCGTTGGCGCGCTCGCTCAACCACTACGTCGAGATCGAGGACGAAGTACCGGTGGCGCTCTACCGCGCCGTCGCCGAAGTCCTGGCGTTCGTCTATCGGCTGCGCGCGGCGCGTGCGGCCGGCAAGCCGGAACCGGCGGTACCGAGCGCCACCTTCGATCCGCCCGCCGAACTGCGGGTTTAAGCCTTGCCGAGTGAGCGGCGCGCCGTGGCGGACCGTTCGCCGCCGTTTGGACCGTAGGAACGATGCGGCTCCAAGCGTTGGAGCGTCGCCAAGCCGGCGCGGAAATGACGCAGCATTTCACCAGCGATAATGGCATTGCCGCGACCGAGGCGGCGGATCTCGGTCAGCAATGCCGTCAGCTCGGCATTGCGGCCCAACGGACCGGGCGTCACGTCAGCCAGCTGTTCGGCGAGCGACTCGGTTTCGCCGGTTATGGCGGTGACCGCGCTGAAATCGCCGCGCAACAGTGTTTCGCGGCCGCGGACGAGCTTCCGCTTCGTCTCGCGCAAGAGGCCGATCAATCCGGAAGGGGCGAGGACCATGGCGATCTCCGTCAAATCAAAGATGCATTTCGGCTTCGCCGTCGGCGGTGACGGTCGCACGGATGACCTTCTGACTCGCTGGATTGCGCAGCGCGATGATGTCGCCGGCGCGGCCGTCCTGTTCGGCCACCACCGTCGTCTTCACGGTCACGCCGCCGTCGTGCAAGGTGACGAGCACTTTTTGGTCGCGATGGATCAGGACCGGCGCTTCGAGCTGGGCGGCGAGGATCGGGCTCGCAGCCGGCACGTTGGTGCGCAACAATTTACCGACGGCATCCGCCGGATCGCCGACGGGCGCGCTCGGCAGCGTCGCCGTGTCGACCCGCGCCAGCGTCAGATCGACGTCCGTCAGCGGCCGGTCGGGCGGCAGCGCCGCCGCGGCAACCACCACCCGGCGCCATTGGTGCAGCCGAACCGGCACATAGATCGTCCAGGCCGGCGCCGGACAGGACACTTTCACGGTGATGAAGGCGCCGCTCAGCGGCGGCACCGCGGCGGCCAACGCCGGGCAGGCGGGTAAGTGGACGGCCGGATCGATCGGGGCGACGTCGGCTTCGAACGTCGTCGCCGGCAGCTGCGGCGCCGCAGCCTGGACCGCGTTCGCCACGGCGGCGCGGATGGCGGCGGCATCGGCGAAACTGGGGTCGGCCGTAGCTTGAGCCGCCGGTGCCAGGACCAGCGCGGCGGCAAACAGGGCGATTCCGGCGCGGCAATCCATGCGCAAAAAACCTCTTGCAATCCGTCTGGGCGGAAATTACCCTAAAAAAGAAAATTCGGCAAGTTCTCGCTCCCCATCCGAACGAGCCTTTGCCGGAAGCCGAAACCGCCGCGGCCGCCGCCCCTCGACCCCTCCCAGGGCGGCGCCGCCGGCGGCGGCGAATCCCGCGGCGGCGCAAGCCGGCGCGGCACCGGGGGAGCGAGTTTGAATGCAAGGCCCACTGTCGACGGGTCTCGATTATTTCCGGACGGTTCTCGATCTGCGCAGCTATCGCCAGCAGATCCTGTCCGCGAACATTGCCAACGGCAGCACGCCGGGCTTCAAGGCGGCCGACCTCGACTTTCAATCTGCTTTGGCCGCCGCTACGGCCGCGCCGACGCCAAGCGACAGAACGCAGCCAGCGCCGCCGCGCGCGCCGTTTCTGCTGGTGGACGATCCGCGTCAGATTGGCGGCGATCCGTCCGGTCCGGCGGGAACGCCGACGACTGAATCGCAAATCGCGGCCGCGGTCCAGAATCAGGTCAAATACCAGACCGGGACGCCGGTGACGATCGACGGCAATAGCGTCGACCTCGACCTCGAGAAGCGTGAGGCCGCCGTCAACGCGCTGCAATACGAAGCCGCCGCTACCTTCACCACCGGCCGCATCAACATGCTGATGACCGCCATCCGCGGCTCGACCGCGTCGGGCACGAACGGCTAGAGGTCCGCTCATGTCGCTGTTTTCCGTGTTCTTGATCTCCGGTTCCGGCATGTCGGCCGAGACCGA
>DATEMD010000029.1:0-9282 GCA_035275845.1 Allostellaceae bacterium
GTCCTCGATCGCGTCGGCGTATTCGGCACGGCAGCGGCCGCGGTCGATATCTTCCAGGCGCAACAGGAACCGGCCGCCGCGCTCGCGCGCGATGCCGAATGCGACCAGCGCCGCATAGGCGTGGCCGAGATGCAGATAGCCGGTCGGGCTGGGCGCAAAGCGCGTGACGACGGACATGGCGGCAATTTAGCGCGCAGACCCGTGTGAGGGGAATTTGCGATGACAGCCACGCGCGCTTCGTTTATCGCTGTCGCGCGCAACCGAGGGGACCATGGAAGATCATCCGCATTCGCACTCGCACGGCCACCCGCAGCATCTGCAAGGCGTGGCGCTGCCGCCGAAATCGGGCAAGACCAAAAGCATCGTCGTGCTGCTGCATGGCGTCGGCGCCGACGGCAACGATCTGCTCGGCCTGGCGCCGTACTGGGCGCCGGCGCTGCCGGACACCGAGTTCGTGTCGCCGCACGCGCCCTTCCCCTTCGACATGGCGCCGTCCGGCCGGCAGTGGTTCAGTTTGCAGGACCGCTCGCCGGCGACCATGCTCGCCGGCATCCAGACGGCGGCGCCGATTCTCGACCATTTTCTCGACGAGCTGTTGGCGGCGCGCGGACTCGACGAATCACGCCTGGCGCTGGTGGGATTTTCGCAAGGCACGATGATGTCGCTCTATACCGGCCTGCGCCGGGCCACGCCGCTGGCGTGCATCGTCGGCTATTCCGGCGCGCTCGCCGGCGCGTCGTTGCTGGCGAAAGAAATCCGTTCGCGGCCGCCGGTCCTGCTGGTGCACGGCGAGGACGATCCGATGGTGCCGTTCACGGCGCTCGACGCGGCGGTCAAGGCGCTGACCGAAGCCGGCGTCAAGGTCGAGGCGCTGGCGCGGCCCGGCCTTGGCCATTCGATCGACGAAGAAGGCCTGACGCGCGGCGGCGAATTCCTGACGGCGGCGCTAACGCGTCAGTAAGGTGTGCTGCGCCGCCGGCTGGGGCGCGAGATAGGGCGCGAGCTTGGCGGCGGCCTCGGCGCCGGCCCAATCGACGCCGCCTTCGACCCGCCAGACCATGCGGCCGTCGCGGTCGATCAGGATGCTGGTCGGCAGGCCGACCAGCCCGAAGGTCGGTAACGCGCTGTTCTTGGTATCGAGATAGATCGCGAGATCGGCGAGCTTGAGCCGGGCGAGGAACGGATCGACCACGTCGCCGCCGCGCCGATCCTCCGAAATCGCCAGCACGGTCAGTTGCGAGCCCAGCCGCGCCTGCAACCGGTCGAGCGACGGCATCTCGGCGACGCAGGGGCCGCACCAGGTCGCCCAGAAATTGACCAGCACGAGCCGGCCATGGAAATCGGTCAGCGTCTTGGGCGTGCCGTCGCGGGTGGTAAAGGCCAAGACCGGCGCTGGCTGCGGCGGATCGAGCGCGGTAAACTTGAATTCGGGCGCCGCCGGCGTCCCGTTCGCGGCAAGCGGCACGGGTATGGCGGCCGGATGCTGGGCGCGGTAATAGAGCAGCAGACCCAGCGCCGCCACGCACAGGACGGTCAAGACCGAAAGCGCCTTCATGAACCTTGTCATCGCCTTCCCCCGGGCCGTCGCGCCATGAATCGGCCGCGCCCGCAGACCGGATCGAAGCCGCGCAACGCCGCGCGCGGCGGCCGCCTGTCCGGCCATCCGGCGGAAATCATGCAGCGCATCAACGTCTCGATCGATTTCGACAAGCGGCTCTATGCCCAGGATATCGCCGGTTCGCTCGCGCATTGCGCGATGCTGGTGGCGCGGCGGATCATCACGCCGAAGGATGGCGAGGCGATCGCGCGCGGTCTAGAGAAAATTCACGCCGAGATCGAGGCCGGCAAGTTCCCGTTCCGCGCCGAACACGAGGACATCCACCTCAACATCGAGGCGCGGCTCGGCGAGTTGATCGGGCCGGCGGCTGGCCGGCTGCACACCGCGCGCTCGCGCAACGACCAGGTCGCGACCGACTTCCGGCTGTGGGTGCGCAACGCCATCGACCATCTCGACCGGCATATGGCGCTGCTCCAGGCGGCGCTGATCGACCAGGCGGAGAAACACGCCACGACGGTGATGCCGGGATTCACGCACCTCCAGACGGCGCAGCCAGTGACCTTCGGCCACCATCTCCTCGCTTACGTCGAGATGCTGGGCCGCGACCGCGGCCGGCTGCACGATTGCCGCAAGCGGCTCAACGAAAGCCCGTTGGGTGCGGGCGCATTGGCCGGCACGTCGTTTCCGATCGACCGCGCCAAGACGGCCAAGGCACTCGCCTTCGACCGGCCGATGGCGAATTCGCTCGATGCCGTCTCCGACCGCGACTTCGCGCTCGAATTCCTGGCCGCCTGCGCGATCGCGGGCACCCACCTGTCGCGCTTCGCCGAGGAAATCGTGCTCTGGCTGTCGTCGCCCTATGGCTTCATCCGGCTGTCGGACGCCTATACCACCGGTAGCTCGATGATGCCGCAGAAGCGCAATCCCGACGCCGCCGAATTGGTGCGCGCCAAGACCGGCCGCCTGCTAGGCGCCTTGGCGTCGCTGCTCACTGTGATGAAAGGCCTGCCGCTCGCCTATTCAAAGGATATGCAGGAGGACAAGGTGCCGGTGTTCGAGGCGGCCGATACGCTGGAGCTAAGTCTCGCCGCCGCGACGGGCATGGTCGGCGACATCGCGGTCGACAAGGCGGCGATGCGCCGCGCCGCCGAAGCCGGCTACAGCACCGCGACCGACCTCGCCGACTGGCTGACGCGCAACCTGGCGCTGCCGTTCCGCGCGGCGCACCACGTCACCGGTGCGCTGGTCAAACGCGCCGAGGAACTTGGCACGACGCTCGCCGCGCTGCCGCTCAAGGAGATGCAGACGGTCGAGCCGCGCCTGACCGCCGCCGCGCGCGACATCCTGACGGTCGAGAAATCGGTCGCCAGCCGCACCAGCCTGGGCGGCACGGCGCCGGTGCAGGTGGCCGCGGCCGCCAAGGCGGCGCGCGCGCGGTTCCTCGGCAAGCGCAAGGAGGGCGGCAAACGATGAGCCGAAACCGACTGATCGCTCTGATGCTCGTGGCCGTAGTGCTCGCGCTGCCGCTCGCCGCATGCGGCAAAAAAAATACGCCGGTGCCGCCGCCCAACCAGCCGCAAACCTATCCGGGGAACTATCCCAGTGACTGAGGCCAACGCGTGAGCGCGCCGATCCTGCATCCCGATACGCCGGAGATCGCCTATCGCGGTGGCGAATTGTGCATCGAGGACGCAACGCTGGCGCACATCGCCGCGTCGGTCGGCACGCCGTTCTATGCCTATTCGGCCGGCGCCATCGAGCGGCAATACCGGCGTTTCGCCGCCGCTTTCGCCGGCGGCGCGGCGCGGCTGTGCTATTCGGTCAAGGCGAATTCGAATCTGTCGGTGATCGCGACGCTGGCGCAGCTTGGCGCCGGCGCCGACGTCGTTTCGGAAGGCGAATTCCGCCGCGCGCTGGCGGCCGGCATTCCGGGCAACCGCATCGTCTTTTCCGGCATCGGCAAGACCGAAGCCGAGCTCGCCTTTGCCGTCGCGCACGACGTCTATCAGATCAACGTCGAATCGCGCGACGAGCTGGAGATGCTGAGCGCCGTCGCGCAACGCGCCGGACGCACCGTCGCGATCGCGATCCGCGTCAATCCCGACGTCGACGCGCGCACGCATCACAAGATCGCCACCGGCAAGAAAGAGAACAAATTCGGCATCGACCTGGCGCATGCGCCGGACGTGTTCGCCGAGGCCGCGTCGCTGCGCGGCATCGCGCTCAAGGGCCTCGCCGTCCATATCGGCTCGCAATTGACCGCACTCGGACCGTTCGAGATCGCCTTCGCGCGCGTCATCGAGCTGTTCCGCGCGCTCGCGGCGCGGGGCATCGGACTCGAGCGGCTCGATTTCGGCGGCGGTATCGGCATCCGGTACCGCGACGAGACGCCGCCGACGATCGAGGAGTATGCCGGCGTCATCCGGCACATGACGCGCGGCCTCGACGTCGAGCTCGCCTTCGAGCCGGGCCGCTACATCGTCGGCAACGCCGGCGTGCTGGCGACGCGCGTGATTTACGTGAAGGAAGGCGTGACGCGGCGCTTCGTCATCGTCGACGCGGCGATGAACGATTTGCTGCGGCCGACCCTGTACGACGCCTGGCACGAGATCGTGCCAGCGCACGTGTCCGAAAGCGCCGGCCGCGCGGTCGTGCAAAGCGTCGTCGGACCGGTGTGCGAAACCGGCGATGCCTTCGCGCTCGACCGGCTGCTGCCGCCGTTCCGCTCGGGCGACCTGATGGCGATCTTGTCGGCGGGGGCCTATGGCGCGGTGATGAGTTCGAGCTACAATACCCGTCCGCCGGCCGCGGAAGTTCTGGTGCGCGGCAGCGATTTCGCGGTGATCCGCGAGCGGCCGAGCTTCGACGAACTGCTCGCGCGTGACCGCATGGCGCCCTGGCTTGCCGGGCGCTGACGACGGAAGAGGATTTGCGCGACCGCCAGCGCCCTGATTTTGTCACACGATCCGAAACGCGGCCGCGTTTCACCGCGCGGCTGCTGTTGGCGCGTCTCGCGCTTGGCTGGGAGCGCATCTGGCCGGCTTTGTGGCCGACGATTTTCGTCGTCGGCGTATTTCTCGCCCTGGCGCTGTTCGGCGTTCCGGCGCGGCTGCCCGACGGCGCGGCGGCGGCGCTGCTGGGGTTGTTCGTCGCAGCGCTGATCGTCACGCTGACGCGCGCCGCGCGCGAATTGCGGCCGCCGTCACGCAATGCCGCGCGCCGCCGGCTCGAAATTGCAAGCGATCTCGCGCACCGGCCACTGGCAACGCTCGAGGACACGCTTGCCAGCGCCGACGATCCGGCGACCGTCGCGTTGTGGCGCGCGCACCAGTCGCGCATGGCGGCGGCGGCGCGCACTCTGCGCATCGGCGTGCCGCGCGCCGGCTTGGTGCGCCGCGATCCCTATGCGTTGCGTATCGCGCTCGGCCTGCTGCTGCTGTTGGGCACGATCGACGCCGGCAGCCACGCGCCGGCACGCATCGCGCGCGCGTTCACGCCCGTCATGACGCTCGCCGGCACCGGCGGCGGCGCGGCCGTCGCGCTCGACATCTGGATCAGCCCGCCGCAATACACCGGCCTGCCGCCGCAATTCCTGTCGGCATCAGGCGCCGGCGGCACGGTCGCGGTGCCGATCGGCAGCACGGTGTTGGCGCGCGTCCACGGCGGCGACGGCCGGCCGGCGCTGGTGCTCGATGGCCATTCGACCAAAATGAGCAAGATCGACGACGGCGACTACAAAGGCGAGATCGCGATCAAGGCGGGCAGCCGGCTGGTGGTCGAACGCAGCTGGAGCACGCTCGGGTCGTGGCCGATCCGCGTCGTGCCGGACCTGCCGCCGACCATCGCCTTCACCAAGCCGCCGCAGCGCACGGCACAGGCCGCGGTGCATCTCGAATACGAGGCCAAGGACGATTACGGCGTCGAAAAGGTGACGGCGACGATCCGCCAGCCCAGCGATCCCAGCGGCCAGGCCGTGATTATCGACCTGCCCCTGCCCGACCAGCACCTTAAAGACGCGCGCGGCGCCAGCTTCACCGACCTGACCGCCAGCCCGTGGGCCGGCCTGCCGGTGCAGATCCAGCTCGAAGCGACCGACGCGCTCGGCCAGACCGGCACCAGCGAGATTCTCGAGTTCGTTCTGCCCGAGCGCGTCTTCCATCAGCCCGTCGCCCGCGCGATCATCGACGAACGCAAGGAGCTGACGAACCATCCCGACAACCGCGAGCCGGTCGCCGACGCGCTCGAGGATCTGTCGTCGCGCCCCGGCCTTTACGACGACGACATCGTCGCCTTCCTCGGCATGCGTACCGCCGCGGACCGCCTGCTCGTCGATCGCGACACCAACACGATCGCCTCGGTGCAACGGCTGATGTGGGACACCGCCGTGCGCATCGAGGACGGTAGCGGCAAATTGAATCGCGAGGCGCTACGCGAGTCGATGCAGGCGTTACAGAACGCGCTGGCGCACAACGCACCGCAATCCGAGATCGACCGGCTGATGCAGCAATTGCAGCAACAGATCCAGCAGTATCTCCAGGCGCTGACGCAGCGGACGCTGGAACAGAACCCGCAGGCGGCGGAGCAACCGGCCAACCCGTCGCAGTCGCTGACCAGCAACGATCTGCAACGCATCCTCGACCGCGCCCGCGCCCTAGCCCAAACCGGCGACCGCGGCCAAGCGCGCGACCTGCTCGCCGAGTTACAGGCGCTGCTGGAAAATCTCAGCAGCGCCCGGCCGATGCAGATGCAAGGCTCGACCGGCATGCTCGACGCGATGCACCAGTTGATGCGCCGGCAGGAACGGCTGCTCGATCAGAGCTTCCGGCAATCGCAGATGCGCGATGGCCAGCACGGCAACGCGGCGGCACAGGACGCGTTGCGGCAGGACCTCGGCGACCTCACGCGCAAGCTCGGCGAAAGCGGCAACCCGGTGCCGGCGCCGTTGACGCACGCCGACCGCGCCATGGGCGACGCCGCCGCCGCGTTGCGGCGCGGCAATCCGGGCCAGGCGGTCGGACCGCAAAGCGACGCGGTCGACGCGCTGCAACAGGCGGAACACGCGCTGGCGCGGCAGATGCAGGGCCAGCAGATGGGTGCGCTCGGCAACCCGGGCGAAAACGATACGCCGCAGATGCGGCGCGATCCGTTCGGCCGGCTGCTGCCGCCCAACGAGGGCAACGGCAGCGCCGACGACGGCGGCACGATCCGCATGGGCAAAGCGCAGAACGATTACGCGCTCGAAAAGGCCAAGCAGATCCTCGACGAGTTGCGCCGCCGAGCGGGCGAGCCCGACCGGCCAGCGATCGAGCACGATTACATCGACCGGCTGCTCAAGGAATTCTAGCGCCGCCCGGCGCTAGGGATTTTGCAGCGTGACGATGACGCCGGCGGCTTCGGCCACCGGCTGCGTGTAGGTGGTATGGAACGGCGTCGACGCGCCGGACGCGAGCGTCGAGACGCCGGCCGAGAAGGTCCATGAGGTGAGCGGCTGGTCGTTGGCGTCGCGCAAGGTCGCCTTGAGCGGTGGCACGCGCCGCGGCGAGGACGACAGGTTGACGATCTCGCCGTCGATCACCAGCACCGATTGGTCGTTGTCGTTTGTGCGCCGCGGCGTCACGTCGCGTACCTCGAGACCGGCGCCGAATTGCGGCTGGCCGGGGGCAAGGCTGAGGAGGCTGTAGATCTTCGCGGTCTGCGGCACCAGCGCCATGACGCGCTCGCGCATGAAGATGGCGCCCCAACCGACGCCGGCGAGAACCAGCAACAGCACCAGCAAGGTCACGACCGAGCCCCAGCGCCGGCGCTTGCGCGGAATCGCCGGCAGGCCACCGCGCTCGACCGTGCCCGCCATCGGCTCAGGCACCGGCACGGCAAGCTCGACGCGCGGCGCCATGTTCTCGGGCGGCGCCTGGTACCAGGTGTGGGCGCAGCTGCCACAGCGGACCATGCGGCCTTGCGCGCCGACTCTTTGCGTCTCGACGAGGTAGCGCGTCGAACAGGTGGGACAGATGACGATCATCGTCGCTCCTTATACTCTGCCCGCGCCGTGCCACGGAAGCGCATCACGGCGGCGGCCCATCTTTACCGCCGCCGCCGCCGCGTGCCATCTTGCGGCGATGGTGCGGTTCGAGAACGTCGGCATGCGCTATGGCACCGGGCCCGAGGTGCTGCGCGACATCACCTTGCGACTCGATGCCGGCTCATTCCATTTCCTCACCGGCCCGTCGGGCGCGGGCAAGACGAGCCTACTGCGCCTGATCGCGCTGGCGGAGCGGCCATCGCGTGGGCTGGTGTCGCTGTTCGGCGAAGATCTGTCGCGCGTGACGCGCGCCGCGCTGGCGCCGCTGCGGCGCAAGATCGGCATCGTGTTCCAGGACTTCCGCCTCATTCCGCATCTCTCGGCATTCGACAACGTGGCGTTGCCGCTGCGTGTCGCGGGCGTCGCCGAAGCCAAGCTGCGCGACAATGTGCGCGAGATGCTCGAATGGGTCGGATTGGCCGACAAGCTCGACGCCAGACCGCCGACGCTGTCGGGCGGCCAGCAGCAGCGCGTCGCCATCGCCCGCGCGGTGGTGGGGCGGCCCAAGCTCTTGGTTGCCGATGAACCCACGGGCAACGTCGACGACGCCATGGCGCTGCGGCTGCTGCGGCTGTTCGAGGAACTCAACAAGCTCGGTACGACGCTGATCATCGCGACTCATAACGCGGCACTGGCGCGACAGTTCGGTCGGCCGGTGCTGCATCTCGAAAACGGCGAGCTGGCGACGCCGGAAACCGCACGGGCAGCGTCGTGAGCGCGCCAGGCCTCGCCATTCCCTTCGGCCGCGACGGCAGCAGCCGCTTCCTGCCGGCGTTGACGCTGCTGATGGTGTTCCTTGCCGGCCTGGCGTTGGCGGCGGTGATGGACCTGGAGCGCGCGCTGGCGCGCTGGGACGCGAGCCTGACCGGCACGCTGACAGTGGAGTTGCCAGCACCGACAGCCCCGAACGACAAAAGCCTGGACGCGGCGCTGGCGGTGCTGCACGCCGCGCCGGGCATCAAGAGCGCGACGCCGATCGACCGCGACGCCACCGCCAAGCTGATCGAGCCCTGGCTCGGCGCAGCATTGTCGCCGGCCGATCTCGAGCTGCCGCGCTTGATCGACGTACGGCTCGATCCTGGCGGCCGCGCCGACCTCGCCGCGTTGCGCGCGCAACTGGCGAAGGCTTCGCCGGGCGCGACGCTCGACGACCACCAGCTCTGGCTCGACAGTTTGGCGCGCTTCGCGCGCTCGGCCGAGCTGACGGCGATTGCCATCCTGGTGTTGATCGGCGGCGTCGCGGTGGTCAGCGTGTCGTTCGCCACCCGCACCGGCCTGGCAGTCCACCGCGACACGATCGAGCTGCTGCACCTGATGGGTGCGCGCGATTCCTATGTCGCCCGCCAGTTCGAGCGTCAGGCGCTGCGCCTTGCCTTGATCGGCGGTGCCGCCGGTCTGGTGCTGGCGGCAGCGGCGCTGCTGGCGCTGAGCCAGGCGGCCAGCGCCGCCGCGTTTTTGGGCGACAGCGTGACGCTGCTGCCGGCGCTGCATCTGCGTGGCTGGAACTGGGCGGTGCTGGCGGTGCTGCCGATCGTCGCCGGCCTGGTGGCGATGGCGACCGCGCGACTCACCGTGCTGACGACTTTGCGGCGGCTGCCATGAGACGTTTCTTCATGCTGCTCGGCACACTCGCCGTGCTGTGGCT
>DATEMD010000030.1:0-8377 GCA_035275845.1 Allostellaceae bacterium
CCGCGCCGAACCGGGCGGCGGGCTTGCGGGCATGCCTTGGCCGCTCAAACATTAAATCTGCAAAACGAACCCAATTCGGGTCGGAAAGGCAATCAAATGCCCAAGCTCAAGACCAAGTCCGGAGCGAAAAAGCGCTTCGGCCGCACCGCCTCGGGCAAGATCAAGGCGGCCAACGCACACAAGCGCCACCTCCTCATCAACAAGTCGAAGCGCGGCAAGCGCAACGCCAAGGGCACGGTCACGCTCCAGCCGGGCGACGCCAAGCTGGTGATGACTTACATGCCTTATATGAGGGGCTAGGAGCGCGCCATGGCACACGTCAAACGCGGCGTTACCGGCCGCGCTCGTCACAAGAAGGTGCTCGGCCTGGCCAAGGGCTACCGCGGCCGCGCCAAATCGTCGTTCCGCATCGCGATCGAGAAGGTCGAAAAAGGCCTGCGCTATGCCTATCGCGACCGCCGGGCGAAGAAGCGCAACTTCCGCGCCCTGTGGATCCAGCGCATCAATGCCGGCGCGCGCGAAGAGGGCCTGACCTATTCGCAGTTCATGAACGGCTTGCGGCTCGCCGGCGTCACGCTCGACCGCAAGATGCTGGCCGACATCGCCATGCACGAGCCGGCCGCGTTCAAGGCCATCGTTGCCCAGGCGCGCGACGCCCTGCCCAAGGCCTAGGCCTTCGCGCCGGGCCCTGCGTAATATGCCGGACGAGGTCGTCCCGACAGCGAGCGCGGGCCGATCGTTGATTTCGGCCTGAGGAGCGTGCACGCGGCGATGGAAAGCCTCGACCACATCCGCGACGAGTTGTTGCGCCTGGTGAAAGGCGCGACCGGCCTCGACGGGCTGGAGCAGGTCCGGGTCGGCGCACTCGGCCGCAAAGGCCGGCTCACCGGGCTGTTGAAGGAGCTCGGCGCACTCGATCCCGATGCGCGCAAGGCACGCGGCGCGGCGCTCAACCAGCTCAAGGACGAGGTCGAGACGGCGCTCGCCGAAGCGCATGCGCGCCTCAACGACCAGGCGCTCAACGCCCGGCTGACGCAGGAACGCGTCGACGTGACGTTACCCGTCGAGACGGCGACCGCCGGCCGCGTCCACCCGGTGAGCCAGACCATCGACGAGATCGTCGCGATCTTCGGCGCGATGGGCTTCGTCGTCGCCGAAGGTCCGCACATCGAGGACGACTTCCACAACTTCACCGCGCTCAACATTCCGCCCGAGCATCCGGCGCGGCAAGAACAGGACACGTTCTACTTGGCGGCGACGGCGGCCGACGGCAGCCGCAAGGTGCTGCGCACCCACACCTCGCCGGTGCAGATCCGCACCATGCTGCGGCAAAAGCCGCCGATCCGCATCATCGTGCCCGGCCGTACCTTCCGTTCGGATCACGACGCCACCCATTCGCCGATGTTCCATCAGGTCGAAGGCCTGATCATCGATCGCGCGACGCACATGGGCCATCTCAAGGGCTGCTTGATCGATTTCTGTCGCGCCTATTTCGGCATGGCCGACCTGCCGGTGCGCTTCCGGCCAAGCTATTTCCCGTTCACCGAGCCGTCGGCCGAGGTCGACATCGGTTGCTCGCGCGAAGGCGGTGGCCTCAAGATCGGTGCGGGCGCCGATTGGCTCGAGATCCTGGGCTGCGGCATGGTCCATCCCAAAGTGCTGCGTAATTGCAACATCGACCCCGATACGTACCAAGGCTTCGCCTTCGGCATGGGGATCGAGCGCATCGCCATGCTCAAATACGGCATTCCCGATCTGCGCACCTTCTACGACAGCGACCTGCGCTGGCTCCGGCATTACGGGTTCGTGCCGCTCGACGTGCCGACGCTCGCTGGCGGTCTGGCGCGATGAAGACGACGCTCGCCTGGCTCAAGACGCATCTCGCAACCGATGCGGCGCTCGACACGATCGTCGGCAAGCTGGCGATGCTCGGCCTCGAGGTCGAAAGCGTCGTCGATCGCAGCAAACCGCTCGCGCCCTTCATTGTGGCGCGGGTAATCGACGCGAAGCCGCATCCCGACGCCGACAAGCTGAAGCTCTGTCTGGTCGATACCGGCAAGGACAAGGTCGAGGTGGTCTGCGGTGCGCCCAACGCGCGCGCCGGCATGCTCGGCGTCTTCGCGCCGCCTGGCGCGGTGATTCCGCGTTCGGGCCAGGCGTTGAAGGCGAGCAAGATCCGCGGCGTCGTGTCGAACGGCATGCTGTGCTCGGGTTACGAGCTCATGTTGTCGGACGATCATGCCGGCATCATCGAATTGCCCGATGGCGCGCACCCGGGCGACAGCTTCGTCACCGTGGCCGGCCTCGACGATCCGGTGGTCGACGTCAAGGTGACACCCAATCGCGCGGATTGCCTGAGCGTCCGCGGCTTGGCGCGTGACCTGGCGGCGGCCGGCCTGGGCACGCTTGCGGCGGTGGATGCGAAGCCGGTCGTCGGCACCGTCCCGTGCCCGGTTGCCGTTCATCTCGCCGGTCCGGACGACAAGGCGTGTCCGCTGTTCCTCGGCCGCGTGGTGCGCGGTCTCAAGAACAAGCCGAGCCCGGGCTGGTTGCAGGAACGGCTGACGTCGATCGGCCTGCGGCCGATCTCGGCGCTGGTCGACATCACCAATTTTCTGACCTTCGATCTCGGCCGGCCGCTGCATGTCTTCGATGCCGATAAACTCAAAGGCGATCTCGCCGTGCGCGGCGCGCGCCCGGGCGAAAGCCTCGCCGCGCTCAACGGCAAGACCTATGCACTCGAGCCCGACATGACGGTGATCGCCGATGCCAACGGCGTGCTCAGTCTCGGCGGCGTGATCGGTGGCGAATCGTCCGGCTGCACCGACGCCACGACCAACGTCTTCATCGAAGCCGCGTTGTTCGACCCCGTGCGGACGGCGACAACCGGCCGCAAGCTCAACCTGCAAAGCGACGCGCGCTACCGCTTCGAACGCGGGCTCGATCCCGAATTCGTCCGTCCGGGACTCGAAATCGCGACGCGTCTGATCCTCGAGATCTGCGGTGGTACGGCGTCCGAGGTCGGCGTCGCCGGCGCGGTGCCGGCGTGGCGGCGCACCATCCGGTTGCGGCTCGACCGGGTGCGCAGCTTCGGCGGCGTCGAGGTCGCCGCCGCCGAACAACGCCGCATCCTGCAAGCGCTTGGCTGCACGGTGCGCGAAGCTGGCGACCATTTCGAGGTCGAGCCGCCGTCATGGCGCGCCGATATCGAAGGCGAAGCCTGCCTGGTCGAGGAAATCCTGCGCATCCACGGCTACGATTCAATTCCGGTGGTCTCGCTGCCGCGCGATGGCGCGGTGCCGCCGCCGGCTTTGACGCCGGCGCAACGCCGCGCCGGCATCGTCCGGCGCACGCTGGCGGCACATGGCCTGGTCGAGGCGGTCAGCTTCTCGTTCCTGGCGCTCAAGGATGCGGCGCTGTTCGGCGGCGGCACCGCGAACCTGACGCTGCTCAATCCGATCAGCGCCGATCTCGACGCGATGCGGCCGTCGATCCTGCCCAACTTGCTTGCGGCCGCGCGGCGTAATGCCGATCGCGGCGTCGCCGATGTCGCGCTGTTCGAACTCGGGCCGCAATATCGCGACGATACCGAAACCGGTCAGGATCTGGTCGCGGTCGGTATTCGTGCGGGCGCCGTCCAGCCGAAGACGTGGAACGAATCCGCGCGCACGGCGAACGCATTCGACGCCAAGGCCGACGCGCTCGTGGCCTTGGCCGCCGCCGGCGTCGCGCCCGATGCGGTGCAACTCGAAGCGGCGGCGCCGGATTGGTATCATCCCGGCCGCTCCGGCACGCTGCGCCAGGGGCCAAAGGTTCTGGCGACATTCGGCGAAATCCATCCGGGCGTGCTGCGGTCGATGGCGGTCGAAGGGGCGGTCGCCGGCTTCGAGGTGTTTCTCGATGCCGTGCCCGAGCCGCGGGCGAAAGGCGCCGCGCGTCCGTTGCTCAAGCTATCGCCGTTCCAACCGGTGAGCCGCGACTTCGCCTTCGTCGTCGACGCCGGCGTGTCGGCCGAAACGCTGTTGCGCGCCGCGCGCGGCGTCGATCGCAAGTTGGTGTCGGAGGTTCGCCTGTTCGATCTCTATCAGGGCAAGGGCCTGCCCGACGGCAAGAAATCGCTGGCGATCAGCGTGACCTTGCAGCCGACCGAAGCGACGCTCACCGACGCCGAGATCGAGGGTTTCTCGGCTAAACTGGTCGCTGCCGTCGAAAAAGCCACCGGCGGCACGTTACGCAAATAGGTTTATGACCGATCTCGCGCATATCCGTAACTTCGCCATCATCGCCCACATCGATCACGGCAAGTCGACGCTGGCCGACCGCTTGATCGAACGCTGTGGTGGCCTCGATGCGCGCGAGATGCGCGCGCAGGTGCTCGACTCGATGGACATCGAGCGCGAACGCGGCATCACCATCAAGGCACAGACCGTCCGCCTCAGCTACACGGCGAAGAACGGCCAAGCGTACGAACTCAACCTGATGGACACGCCCGGTCACGTCGACTTCGCCTACGAGGTCAGCCGGTCGCTGGCGGCGTGCGAAGGCTCGCTGCTGGTGGTCGACGCGAGCCAGGGCGTCGAGGCGCAAACCCTGGCGAACGTCTATCAGGCGATCGACGCCGGGCATGAAATCGTGCCGGTGCTGAACAAGGTCGACCTGCCGGCGGCCGAACCGGCGCGCGTGCGCGAGCAGATCGAAGAGGTCATCGGGATCGATGCCTCGGGCGCGGTCGAAATCTCGGCCAAGACCGGCCTCAATATCGACGGCGTGCTCGAAGCACTGGTCGAACGCCTGCCGGCGCCGCAAGGCGACGCGCAAGCGCCGCTCAAGGCGCTGCTGGTTGATAGCTGGTACGACGCCTATCTCGGCGTGGTCATCCTGGTGCGGGTGAAGGACGGCGTGCTCAAGCCCGGCCTCAAGATCCGCTTCATGGCGACCGGCGCTACCCACACCGTTGACAAAGTAGGCGTGTTCACGCCCAAGCCCTTGCCGATGACCGAGTTGGGGCCGGGCGAAATCGGCTTCATCACCTCGGGCATCAAGACCGTCGCCGATTGCAAGATCGGCGACACCATCACCGAGGACCGGCGTCCCACCGCCGAGCCGCTCGCCGGATTTAAACCGCTGCAGCCCGTGGTTTTCTGCGGCCTGTTTCCGGCCGATGCCGCCGATTACGATCATCTGCGCGACAGCCTAGCCAAGCTGCGGCTCAACGACGCCAGCTTTGAATACGAGCCGGAAACTTCGGCCGCCCTGGGCTTCGGCTTCCGCTGCGGCTTCTTGGGATTGCTGCATCTCGAGATCGTCGAGGAGCGGCTCGAGCGCGAATTCAATCTTGATCTCATCCCGACCGCGCCCTCGGTCGTCTATCACATTCATCAGCGCGACGGCTCGATGGTGGCGCTACATAATCCGGTCGACATGCCCGATCCGGTGAAGATCGACCACCTGGAGGAACCCTGGATCAAGGCGACCATCCTGGTGCCCGACGATTATCTCGGCAGCGTGCTGGCGCTGTGCGAAGAACGCCGCGGCGTACAGCAGGACCTGACCTATGCCGGCAAGCGCGCCATGGTGGTGTATCGCCTGCCCTTGAATGAAGTCGTGTTCGACTTCTATGACCGGTTGAAATCCGTGTCGCGCGGCTATGCCAGCTTCGACTATCAGATGGACGGGTACGAGGCCGGCGACCTGGTGCAGATGAACATCCTGGTCAACAGCGAGCCGGTCGATGCGCTGGCCACCATCGTGCATCGCAGCCAGGCCGAGCGCCGCGGCCGCGCCATGTGCGAACGGCTGAAGGAACTGATCCCGCGCCAGCTTTTCCTGATCGCGATTCAGGCGGCAATCGGCAGCCGGGTCATCGCGCGCGAGACGGTGAAGGCGCTGCGCAAGGACGTGCTGGCCAAGTGCTATGGCGGCGACGTGTCGCGCAAACGCAAGCTGCTGGAGAAGCAGAAGGAAGGCCGTAAGCGGATGCGGCAATTCGGCAAGGTCGATATCCCGCAATCGGCCTTTATCGCCGCGCTCAAGATGGGCGACGAATAGCGCCGCGGCGGCCGCCGGTTTGGTTAACGGCGCGTAAGGAAGCGCGGCAGATACGCTGCGGTGGCAAGGTTACCGCGTAAATACCCTATTCACGTCTCAATGTTATGAAAAGTGCGCGGGTTTCGCACCCGCCGACCACTACCCCGGAACATTGTTGCGATGCTGCGTCATTCGGAATTGCGTGAAGCCGCCCTATTGATGATCCGCCGCCACGGCACCGGCGCGACGATCAAAGCCGGCTTCCGCGCCGCATCGCTGATGGAGACCGGCGACGCCGGCGCGGCCGCGATCTGGGTCGACATCATCTCCGAGATCAACCGCATCCGCGCCGAGCTGCGCGACCTCTATTCCGGCCTGCCGCTCGATCCGCCGGTCGCCGAACCCGAGGTTGGCAGCCGCGTGGCCTGACCGCCGCCGCCGCCCGGCGGTTGCGTCTATTTCCCGGCTTCATTAGGCTTCGCGCGCTCTTGGGAGGGGTGGCCGAGTGGTTTAAGGCGCACGCTTGGAAAGCGTGTTTACGGGAAACCGTAACGTGGGTTCGAATCCCACTCCCTCCGCCAGATCGCGACGCCGCATCGCGTGCCGACGCCGCGTGATGTGCCACCAATTGATCACCACCGCTGCCATAGTCCGTCCGTAAATCAAGGTGCATGCTTGCATCTGTTTCGGAACGGCGCGTCCTGCGGCATTCGGTTCGCCGCAGCAGGCATGTGGAAGGTCGCGCAACGTGACGGCAGAAATTTCCGAGCAGGATCGGCTCGCAGATCCGGTGGATACACATCTCGTCGGGCGATTGCGCGCGGCGCTTGCTGTGCTGTCCGAGCCGTGGGTGGTGCTCGCCGGCCGCCGTGCATCCGGTGCCGACGGGCCGCCCTGGGTTCGTTACATCGTCCTGCATCCGGACAAAGGCATCGCCCTGGTCGATACGGATGACCCCGCGCCGGCGGTCGCGCCGCTCGACGATTTCCTTTGGCACACCGGTTTCGCTGCGTTACAGGGCGACGCGCTGTGTATCGTCGCGGTGACCATAACGGCGGACACGCTTGGTACCGTTGCAGACCAGATCGCGGCCGCCTTCGGCGGATCGCCGTGCGGCCTCGCCAATCCGAACTGGTGCGAAGCCGTCGTCGATTTGTTGCTGGCAACGCCCGATCTGATGTTGACGCGGTTGCGGCCGGCCGCGTCGGTGGCCGCCGTTACGTCGCCCGTCGCTTCGCATGGCGACAGAGTTCACGCGTCGCAAGCTGAATCGCCGGCGACGATCGCGCTGTCGGCGCCGGCGCGCGAGCGTTGGCCGGCGAAGTCGAAATTGGCGCGGCGGCAACCGACCTGGCGCAGCTGGCCGGTATCGCCCGTCGCCGCGGCCATGGCGCTGCTGGCGCTCGGTACCGTCGTGTTGGTCGCACATCAAGCGTCGCCGCCTGCCAACGAGATCGCGCATGCGCGACCGGCCGCTGTCGTCGCATCGGCGGCATCGCCGACACCACCGGCGCCGTCGGCCGCAACCGCGCGGTTACCGGGTGCGGCTGCCGCGCTTCCGCCGCCCGCCGCGCCGCCGAGCGCGCCGTCGGTCGATGTCGCGTCCGCGAGCGCCCCGCCGGTCCGAGCCGCGACGGTTGCCCCGCCGAAAAAGGTGACGCCGCATGCGACGACCGAGCACGCGGCCCGTCGTCCCGTCACGCCGCCGATGCCGGCGGTACCGCCACGGCAAGTCGCCTCGGCGAATACGACGCGCGCGGTCTGCGCCGATGTCTTGCATCCCGAATTGCCGGGCGGCTGGCAATATCGTGGGCCGCCGGTTCCGGGATGCTTACCGATCCGATTCTTCGGCTTGATCGGTATGCGCTGAGCGCGCTGCGTCCAGGAAATCGAAATTCAACGGCCGAGGGCGCCAGTGGCAACCCTCGGCCGTTATGCGTTATGCGACGTGTTTTAAGGGTCGTTGACGCCGGAGTTCCGACTCACTTGTCGGTCGACGAATCCGGATTGGTGGTTCCGGTGTCACTCTGGCCCATCGGCTGCGACCCACTGGTGGAATCCGGCATCGGCTGCGCCGCTGGCGAGCCATAGCCCTGCGCGACCTTGGTGCCGTCGTTCATTTGCGCCGAGCTGTCGCTGCATCCCCAAGCCGCTATTGGCGCATACGCCAAGACGGCCGCTGCGATCGCGAGGAGACCAAGCTTCTTGGCCATGTGATACCCCTTGTGTGATGTGCGGGCGGCCAACAGTTGGCGTGCCGCTCCGACGCAAGGTTAGCGATCTCGCTGACGGATCAAAAAGGAAAACCCGCGCGGTCGTATCAAAACTGCGTGACTGCATGCGGACGCGC
>DATEMD010000031.1:0-13888 GCA_035275845.1 Allostellaceae bacterium
GGCCGTCGTCAATATCTCGACGACCCAGACGTTGCCGGAAAAAAGCGACAAGAACAGCCGCGGTCCTGACGTGCCGCAATTTCCGCCGGGCTCGCCGTTCGAGGAATTCTTCAAAGACTTCCTGGACAAGAACCGGCCCGGTGGTCAACCGCAGGCACTGCCGCGGCACGCGACCTCGCTCGGCTCTGGATTCATCATCGATCCGTCGGGTCTGGTCGTGACCAACAATCACGTCATCGCCGACGCCGACCAGATCACCGTCACGTTGCAGGACGACACCAGCTTCAAAGCCGAAGTCGTCGGCAAGGACGGCAAGACCGACCTAGCGTTGTTGCGCATCAAATCGTCGAAGCCGCTACCGTCCGTGAAGTTCGGCGACAGCGACAAATCGCGCGTCGGTGATTGGGTGCTCGCGATCGGCAATCCGTTCGGCCTTGGCGGCACGGTCACCGCAGGCATCCTGTCGGCGCGTGCCCGCGAGATCAATTCGGGCCCCTACGACGATTTCCTTCAGACCGACGCCGCGATCAACCGCGGCAATTCGGGTGGCCCGATGTTCAACATGGACGGCGACGTCATCGGCATCAACACCGCGATCTTCTCGCCATCGGGCGGCTCGATCGGCATCGGCTTCGCGATTCCGGCGAGTGAAGCGAAACCCGTCATCGAGCAGATTCAGAAATACGGCCATCCGCGCCGCGGTTGGCTCGGCGTCAATATCCAGAGCGTGACCGACGAGATCGCCGAAAGCCTCGGTCTCGACAAGCCCAAGGGCGCACTCATTGCCAGCGTGTTCGACGGCGGTCCGGCGCAAAAGTCAGGTATTCAGCCCGGCGATGTCGTGCTCACCTTCGACGGCAAACCGGTGATCGACATGCGGCATCTGCCGCGCATCGTCGCCGAGACGCCGATCGACAAGAGTGTCAAGGTGACGGTGTGGCGCAAGCACAAGGAGCTGACGCTCGACGTCAAGGTCGGCGAGCTCAAGGACAATGTCGAGCAGGCCTCGGCAACGGCCAAACAACCGGCGCCGGCGCCTGGCACGGCGGTCAAAACGCTCGGGCTTTCGGTTGCTGACCTGACACCCGAACTGCGCGAGCGCTATCAACTCGCGGACGACAGCGCCGGCGTTGTGGTCACCGACATCGACAAGGATGGTCCGGCCGCCGAAAAAGGCATGCGCGCCGGCGATGTCATCACCGAGGTTGCTCAGGAATCCGTCAAGACGCCCGCCGACGTGGTCAAAAAGGTCGACGCCGCGACCAAGGCCGGTCGCAAATCGGTGCTGCTGCTGGTTGATCGGCAAGGCGATTTGCGCTTCTACGCCTTGAAGGTCGGCAGCTGAGCCGCGGTCAGCCGAACGGGCGGAAGGCCTGCTCGAGCGCGGCGAGGATGTACTGCGTCGCGAGCGCGGCGAGGATCAGCCCCATGACGCGGCTGATGATGTTGACGCCGGCGTCGCGCAGCAGCCGGTGCGCCCAACGTGCGCCCAGCAGGCACGCGAGCGTCACGGCTAGCACGATCACCACCAGCATGCCGACCATGAGCAGATCGCTGGGCGTGTAGGTGTCGGTGTCCGTCAACAGCATGACGGTCATGATCGACTTAGGGCCGGCGATATAGGGAATCGCCAGCGGGTAGACCGCTGGATTGCGGCCGTTGCCGGCGTTGCGGCGCACCGTTTCGTCGAGCACCATCCGCAACGACATGATCAGGAGAACGAGGCCGGCGGCGATCTGGAAGGCGTGCATTTCGATGCCGAGCGCCGCCAGCACCGCGTGGCCGACGGCGGTGAACGCCAGCAGCACACCGCCGGCGATCAGCACCGCCTGGATCGCCACCCGGCGTTTGGCCGCCGCGCCGAGCTTGGCGGTGGCGACGACAAATTCCGGCACCACCAGAACCGGATTAACCGCCACCAGCAGCAGGACGAAATTCTGCAACAGCTGTTGCGTCATGCGCTCCCCCTCGTGGCCGCGCCATGATAGCCGTGCCGCGGCCGATCTGCATCAGCCGCCGACGATTTCGTCCTGGTGGTAGCCCTGGGCAAACAGCGCCGCGGTCAAATCCGCATGGTCGATTCGATGGCGCGCGCGCGGTGCGACGTTGGGGTGCGAATGAAAGGCGATGCCGAGTCCGGCGGCGCCGATCATCGGCAGGTCGTTGTCGCCGTCGCCGATGGCGAGCGTGTCGGCGAGCTTGAGGCTGCGTTCCGCCGCCGTCTGCGTCAACGTCGCGAGCTTGCTGTCGCGGGTTAGGATCGGCTCGGTGACGCCGGCGATGGTGCCATCCTCGATCACGAGCCGGTTGGCGAAAACCCGGTCGAAGCCGATCTGCCGAGCCACCGGGTCGGCAAAGACGGTGAAACCGCCCGAGACCAGCAGCGTCAACGCACCGTGCTTGCGCATGGTCGCGACCATCGCCTTGGCGCCGGCCGTGATGCGAATACGCGCTGCGGCCCGGTCGAGTAATGTCGTCGGCTTACCGCGTAGGAGCGCGACGCGCTCGCGCAGGGTCGTGGCGAAGTCGAGTTCGCCGTTCATGGTACGTCGCGTGATCTCGGCGATCTGTTTCTCGATGCCGGCGAATTTTGCGATCTCCACCAGCATCTCGTTGGCGATCGCGGTCGCTTCCATGTCGGATAGCAGCAGGCGCTTCCGGCGATCCGCCGCTGGTTGTGCCAATGCATCGACAGGCGGCCCGTCGAAGCCGAGCTTTAGGCTTGTGCGCACCGCTGCTTCGGCCTGGTCGGGATCGAGCCCGTCGAACGGAACGTCGACGGCGCGCCGCCCCGCCAGCCAATCGGCGGAACCGAGCTTCGCGCCCAACCGGTCGAGCGCGCGTGCGGCTTCGTCGACCCAGGGCTGCGCATCCGCCTTGGCATCGGCCGCGATTACGGTGAGGACGCTTGCCGCCATACGCGCCCTTATCGCCCGCCGGCACCGGCGAAGGCAAGACGTCGGCCGGCGTGTTAGAAATCCGGTATGGCGTCAGATGAACAGCCGGTGATCGTCATTGCCGGCCCGACGGCGAGCGGCAAGTCGCGGCTCGCCCTTGCCGTTGCGCGCGAATTCGCCGGCACGATCATCAATGCCGATAGCATGCAGGTTTATCGCGATTTACGCGTGCTGACGGCGCGGCCGTCTGACGACGAATTGGCATCCGCGCCGCACCAGCTTTATGGCGTGATCGACGCCGCCGAAAGCTGTTCGGCCGGACGATGGCGCGATCTGACGCTGATCGAAATCGCGCGTGCGCGCTGCGAACGGCGCCTCCCAATCCTCGTCGGCGGCACAGGCCTCTATTTATCAGCGCTGCTCGAGGGCATCGCCGACATTCCGGCGGTGCCTGCGGCGGTCGTCGCCGAGGCAAGGGCGTTGCATGCGCAGCTCGGTGGCGAGAAATTTCGCCGTGCGCTGGCGGCGCTCGATCCGACCTTGGCAGCGAAACTGCCGGCCGCCGATACGCAGCGCCTGGTACGCGCTTTCGCCGTCGTCCGCGCGACGGGCATTCCGCTCAGTGTGTGGCAGCAGCGCCAGACGCCGCATCGCGGACCGGTAGCTGGCGCCGTGGTCTTGCTGCCGCCGCGCGACGCCCTTTACGCGGCGAGCGACCAGCGGCTCGAGCGCATGTTCGCTGGCGGCGCGATCGACGAGGTGCGCGTTCTACTCGCCCGGCATCTGTCGCCGCTGCTGCCGGCAATGAAGGCGGTCGGTATGCGCGAGATCGGCGGCTATCTCGCCAGTGAATACCCGCGGGACACGGCGCTCGCTGCAGCGCAGCAAGCGACCCGGCGTTACGCTAAACGGCAGTACACATGGTTCCGCAACCGCCTGCCGATAAGCAAGAAACTACGAAAAATGGTCTTGGATACGCAATTTTCGGAAAAGTCATTGGCTGAAATATTTTCATTTATTCGTCAGTTTTTGTTGACCGAGTCTAAGTAGCCCTCTACGCTTCGATTTTTCGCGGCAAAGCGGCCCGTTCGCGGCCCTTTCCCTGCATTTGGCAGGGATCAGAGGGACGAAGGGGACGCGTGTTCTTTTGTGCAGGGCAAGACGAATGGCGGCGCAACCGGAAATC
Organism: Allostellaceae bacterium; assembly: GCA_035275845.1. GTDB lineage: Bacteria > Pseudomonadota > Alphaproteobacteria > ATCC43930 > CGMCC-115725 > REEB95. Next base: position 4,084 of record DATEMD010000031.1, read on the forward strand.
CGGGAGTTGAACGGAGCCGAAATCGTGATCCGCGCCTTGATCGATCAGGGCGTCGACGTTGTTTTCGGCTATCCCGGTGGCGCCGTGTTGCCGATCTACGACGCGCTGTTCAAGCAGAACCGCCTGCGCCACATCTTGGTGCGACACGAGCAGGGCGCGGTGCACGCCGCCGAAGGTTATGCGCGCTCGTCGGGCAAGGTTGGCGTCGTGTTGGTCACCAGTGGGCCGGGCGCGACCAATGCGGTCACCGGCCTCACCGACGCGCTGATGGATTCCGTGCCGGTTGTCTGTCTCACCGGCCAGGTGCCGACGCATCTCATCGGCAACGACGCGTTCCAGGAGGCCGACACCACCGGCATTACCCGGCCGTGCACCAAACACAATTATCTGGTGAAAGACGTCAACGATCTGGCACGCGTCCTCCACGAAGCGTTCACGGTCGCGCGTACCGGCCGGCCGGGCCCCGTCGTCGTCGATCTTCCCAAGGACGTGTTGTTCGCGAACGGCCTCTACGTGCCGCCGGAGAGCGTTCCTGTGCGCAAATCCTACCGGCCGCAAACCAAACCGGAGGCGGCCCGGATTGCGGCGGCGGCTCAATTGATCATGACGGCGAAGAAGCCGTTGTTTTACGCGGGCGGTGGCCTGATCAATTCCGGTCCGCGCGCCTGCACGCTGTTCACCGAACTCGCCCGTCTCACCGGCTTTCCGGTGACGTTGACCCTGATGGGGCTTGGCGCTTATCCGGCGACGGACAAGCAGTGTCTCGGCCTCGTCGGCATGCACGGCACGTTCGAATCGAACAACGCGATGCACGATTGCGATCTGATGATCAACATCGGCGCCCGCTTCGACGACCGTGTCACCGGCAAGGTCGCTGCCTTCGCGCCGCATTCGCGCAAGATACACGTCGACATCGATCCATCGTCGATCAACAAGAACGTGCGCGTCGATCTCGCCATCGTCGGCGATTGTACCGAAGTGCTGACGGCGCTGCTCGCCGAGCTTAAGGCGCAAAAGTACAAAGCGGATCCGGCGCGCATCGCGCCGTGGTGGAAGCAGATCGAAACCTGGCGCAAGCGCGACAGCCTGCATTACGCCAAATCCGACGCGATCATCAAGCCCCAATACGCGATCGAACGGCTCTACGCCTTGACGCGCGACCGCGACGTCTTCATCACGACGGAAGTCGGTCAGCACCAGATGTGGGCGGCGCAGCTCTTCAAGTTCGACCAGCCGTTCCACTGGATGACGTCGGGCGGCCTCGGCACCATGGGTTACGGTCTGCCGGCGGCGATGGGCGTACAGCTCGCGCATCCCGATGCGCTGGTCATCGACATCGCCGGCGAGGCGTCGATCCTGATGAACATTCAAGAGATGTCGACCATCTGCCAGTACCGCCTGCCGGTGAAGGCGTTCATCCTGAACAACCAGTACATGGGCATGGTGCGGCAGTGGCAGGAGTTGCTGCACGGCGGGCGCTATTCGGAGAGTTACACCGCGGCGTTGCCGGATTTCGTCAAGCTCGCCGAAGCGTTCGGCGCGGTTGGCATGCGCGCTGAGAAGCCGGCGGACGTCGATCGCGTCATCAAGGAGATGATCGCGGTGGACCGCCCGGTGATCGTCGACGTCCAGGTCGATCCGGCGGAAAACTGTTTCCCGATGATCCCGTCGGGCGCGGCGCACAACGAAATGTTGCTCGGTCCCGAGGACAAACAGGCATCCGGCCCGATCTCGGAAGAGGGCATGGTCCTGGTCTGAGATCGCGATGACTGCTCCGGAAACCGTCGAAAAGCACACCATGGCCGTGCTCGTGGACAACGAGCCCGGCGTGCTCGCGCGCGTCATCGGCCTGTTCTCGGGCCGTGGCTATAACATCGAAAGCCTCACCGTCGCCGAGACCGATCCCAAGAACAAACTGTCGCGCATCACCATTGTCACGTCGGGCACGCCGATGATCATCGAGCAGATCAAGGCGCAGCTGAACCGCATCGTGCCGGTGCACGGTGTGCACGATCTCGGCGAGGAGGGGGCGTTCGTCGAACGCGAACTCGCGCTGGTCAAGGTCACGGGCGGCGCGGAGACCCGCGCCGAAACCATGCGTGTCGCGGACATCTTCCACGCCCGCGTGGTCGATACCACGCCCGAGAGCTATGTTTTCGAGATGACTGGCTCGACCGAGAAGCTCGACGCATTCATCAACTTGATGGCGCCGCTCGGCGTCGTCGATGTTTCCCGCACTGGCGTCGTCGCGATCTCGCGCGGCTCCGGCAAGTTCTGATCCAACCGTTTTCGCCTTCGGAGGAGTTTTTCCATGCGTGTTTATTACGATCGCGACGCCGACGTGAACCTGATCAAGGGCAAGAAGGTCCTGGTCGTCGGTTATGGCAGCCAAGGCCACGCCCATGCCATGAACCTGCGCGACAGCGGCGTGAAAGAAGTGCGCGTCGCGCTGCGACCCGGCTCGGCCACCGCCAAGAAGGCGGAGGCGGCGAAGTTCCAGGTCGTTTCGCCCGCCGATGGCGCCAAATGGGCGGACGTGGTCATGGTTCTCACGCCCGACGAACTCCAGGCCAAGCTCTACAACGACGATTTGAAGCCGAACATGCGGCCGGACACAGCGCTCGCTTTTGCACACGGCTTCAACATCCATTTCAAGCTGATCGAGCCGCGTCCCGACATGGACGTGTTCATGATCGCGCCTAAAGGGCCCGGTCACACTGTGCGCGCGGAATACGTGCGCGGCGGTGGCGTGCCGTGTCTCGTCGCGGTGGCGCAAAATCCGTCAGCCAATGCGCTCGAACTCGCGCTCAGCTACGCTTCGGCGATCGGTGGCGGCCGCGCCGGCGTGATCGAGACGACCTTCAAGGAAGAGTGCGAAACCGATCTCTTCGGCGAGCAATGCGTTCTGTGCGGCGGCCTCAGCTCTTTGATCATGGCCGGCTATGAAACGCTGGTCGAGGCGGGCTATGCGCCGGAGATGGCGTACTTCGAGTGCCTGCACGAAGTGAAATTGATCGTCGATTTGATGTACGAGGGCGGCATCGCCAACATGCGTTACTCGGTGTCGAACACGGCTGAGTACGGCGACTACACGAGCGGCCCACGCGTCATCGATGCGCGCGTGAAGGCGGAAATGAAGCGCGTGCTCGACGACATTCAGTCCGGACGCTTCGCGCGCGATTGGGTGCTCGAGAATGCAGCGGGGCAGGCGAGCTTCAAGGCGATGCGCCGGCGCGGCGCTGAACATCCGTTGGAGCAGATCGGCGAAAAACTGCGCGCCATGATGCCTTGGATTTCGGCTAACCGACTGGTCGACAAATCCAAGAACTAGCGTGGCCGGACACCGGCCACCGCCACAGAAAGCTTGCGATTCCTCAGCAAGGCGGGCTAAACATAGTACAGGCCTTGATTTTTTCGCCTTACCAGGGAACCGGCCCGCGGCACCAGGTGACGACGCGGGTCGATAGAAAGCGGGCAAATATGGCCATGACGTTCGCAGGCAGGGTTATTCGGGCGTTTCCGCGCCGGATCGACTGCGCCTGCCGTTTGGCCAGCCCGGCGCGGGGGAACGGCGGCACGCTGCGACTTAGCTGCCCCTGAGCGCGGGCGCGATGGAGCCCGCTCGCGTTCGAGGGGCATCGGCCACGGCTCAACGTTATTTCCCTGAGACATGAGGAATCGCGCCATGGGCGCCACGCAATCTCCGAAGACCGTTGCATCCGCGACCCGGGCCGACGGCAATCGCGTTATCATTTTCGACACCACCATGCGCGACGGCGAGCAATCGCCGGGCGCGTCGATGAATCTCGAGGAAAAGATCCGGATTGCCCAGTTGCTCGAGGAAATGGGCGTCGACGTCATCGAAGGCGGTTTCCCGATCGCGTCAAACGGCGATTTCGAGGCCGTGCGCGAGATCGCCAAAGTGGTCAAGACCTCGGCGGTCTGCGGCCTCGCGCGTGCAGCGCGCGCCGACATCGACCGCGCTTGGGAGGCGTTGCAGCACGCGAAGCGGCCACGCATCCATACGTTCCTTTCGACGTCGCCGCTGCACATGAAATACAAGCTGCAGATGGCGCCGGAGCAGGTGCATCAAGCGGTGATCGACAGCGTGTCGCACGCGCGCAATCTCTGCCCGGATGTCGAATGGTCGGCTGAAGACGGCTCGCGCACCGAGCACGACTTTCTCTGTCGCGTGGTTGAAAGCGCGATCAAGGCGGGCGCCCGTACCATCAACATCCCGGATACGGTCGGTTATGCCGTGCCGGAGGAATTCGGCGCCCTCATCCGCATGTTGTTCGACCGTGTGCCCAACATCGACAAGGCGGTGATCTCGGTTCATTGCCACAACGATCTTGGTTTGGCGGTGGCGAATTCACTGGCCGCCGTGTGCGCCGGCGCCAGGCAGGTCGAATGCACGGTCAATGGGCTGGGCGAACGCGCCGGCAATGCCGCGGTGGAGGAGATCGTCATGGCGCTCAGGACGCGCCACGATGTGATCCCTTACACCACCGGCATCAAGACCGAATGCATCACGCGCGCGTCGCGTCTTGTCTCGGCGATCACCGGCTTCGTCGTGCAGCCGAACAAGGCGATCGTCGGCGCCAACGCCTTCGCACACGAAAGCGGCATCCATCAGGACGGCATGCTCAAGCATGCGGGCACTTACGAGATCATGACGCCGGAATCGGTCGGTCTCGGCAAGTCGACGCTGGTCATGGGCAAGCACTCGGGCCGGCACGCGTTCAAGATGAAACTCAAAGAGCTCGGCTTCGAGTTGGGCGACAACGCCTTGAACGACGCCTTCCGGCGCTTCAAGGAGGTCGCAGACCGCAAGAAGGATGTCTACGACGAGGACATCGTCGCGTTGGTCGACGACGAGATTCAGCGCGGCGACGAGCGCATCAAGTTCCTCGCGTTGCAGGTGATAGCCGGCTCGAAGGGGCCGCAAACCGCGGAAATCGAGCTCGATTTCGACGCGGCCCGCAAGACCGCCAAGGTCACCGGCAACGGCCCGGTTGACGCCACCTTCAACGCCATCCGCGCCATCGTGCCGCACAGCGCGCGCCTGTTGCTCTATCAGGTGCATGCTGTGACCGAGGGCACCGATGCGCAGGCCGAAGTCACGGTGCGTCTCGAGGAGGACGGCAAGACGGTCGTCGGCCAGGGCGCCGATCCGGACACGCTGGTCGCCTCGGCGCGTGCCTATATCCACGCGCTCAATAAGCTCCTGACCAAGCGGGCGAAGACCGCACCCGCCGCGCTCACAGCGTAACGGCGGTCCAACAACCAACCTCGGATCACACCATCACGATGTTCGGCAATCTCCTCGGAATGCTGTCGGCCGATATGGCCATCGATCTCGGCACGGCGAATACGCTGGTCTACGTCAAAGGCCGCGGCATTGTCTTGAACGAGCCCTCGGTGGTGGCCATCGCCAGCGTCAAAGGCCGCAAGCAGGTGCTGGCGGTCGGCGACGAGGCCAAGATGATGCTCGGCCGAACGCCGGGCAACATCCAGGCGATTCGGCCGTTGCGTGACGGCGTGATTGCCGACTTCGAGGTGGCGGAGGAAATGATCAAGCATTTCATCCGCAAGGTGCACAACCGCCGCAGCTTCGCCAGCCCGCAGATTATCGTCTGCGTGCCGTCAGGCTCGACCGCGGTCGAACGCCGCGCGATCCAGGAATCAGCTGAAAGCGCCGGCGCACGTCGGGTGTTCTTGATCGAAGAGCCGATGGCGGCGGCGATCGGCGCCGGCTTGCCGGTGACCGAGCCGACCGGCTCGATGGTCGTCGACATCGGCGGTGGCACGACCGAGGTCGCGGTGCTGTCGCTCGGCGGCATCGTCTATTCGCGGTCGGTGCGCGTTGGCGGCGACAAGATGGACGAGGCGATCATCGCCTATATCCGCCGCAATCATAACCTGCTCGTCGGTGAATCGTCCGCCGAACGCATCAAGAAGGAAATCGGCTCGGCCTGTATGCCGGAAGAAGGCGAGGGCCGCATCATGGAGATCAAAGGCCGCGACTTGATGAACGGCGTGCCGAAAGAGATCGTGATCTCGGAGCGCCAGATCGCCGAAAGCCTGTCCGAGCCGGTCGGCGCCATCGTCGAAGCCGTCAAGGTTGCGCTCGAGCACACCGCGCCAGAGCTTGCTGCCGACATCGTCGACAAGGGGATCGTGCTAACCGGCGGTGGTGCGCTGCTCGGCAACCTCGACTATGTCCTGCGTCATTCGACGGGATTGCCGGTCTCGATCGCTGACGATCCGCTGTCCTGTGTCGCGCTCGGTACCGGCCGTGCGCTTGAGGAAATGAAGACCCTGCGTAACGTCTTGATAAGCATGTATTAGCTATGTTGGCTCGGGCCCGTACCATGTACGAAGTGCCGAAGTCCGTGTAAAAGTGTGCACGGCCGGCGTTGACGGGGGAAGGCGCGGGCATTTGGCGGAAGCAGTCGGGACCATGAGAAACGGTCGGCGCCAATGAGAGTCTCTGCCCCCGTACGCGCGACAGTCCAGCGACTGACGCTCCCCTTCCTAATTTTTGTTTCGGCGCTGCTGGCGGTTCTCGGCAAAGCCGATGTCCTGCTGTTCGATCACGTCCGCATCGTGCTCGCGGATGCGCTTTCGCCGGTGCTCCGCGTTGCCGGAGAGCCCATTGTGACGGTCTCGAAGGCGATCGGCGCGGTCGAAGATGTTGCGTCGGTTTATCGTCAGAACCAGGAACTCAAGCTCGAGAACCAGCGGCTGCTGCAATGGCAGGACGTTGCGCGCCGTCTCGAATCTGAAAACGAGGAACTTCGTAATCTGGTCAAGTTCGCTCCCCAGGGTGCCGTGTCGTCGGTCGCGGCGCAGGTAATCGCCGATTCAGGCGGCGCCTTCCTGCGCAACGTTTTGATCGACGTCGGGCGGAATGAAGGTGTGTCTCGTGGCCAACCGGCGCTGACTGGCGACGGGCTCGTCGGCCGCGTCATCGAACTCGGCGACCGGACCGCGCGTATCCTGCTTTTGACCGACATCAATTCGCACATTCCCGTCGTCGTCGAAGGCACGCACGAGCGGGCGATGCTCAACGGCGACAATTCCGATCAGCCGCGCTTGGTCTACTTCCAGCCCAAGAATCCGGTGAAGCCGGGCGACCGCGTCGTCACCAGCGGCAGCGGCGGCGTCTTCCCGCCTGATTTACCGGTCGGCGTCGTCGTCTCGGTTAACGGCGAAATTCGCGTCGAGCTGTATGCGGATCTGGCACGGTTGGAAATGGTGCGGATCGTGGACTATGGTCTCGACGGCGTGTTGCCAGACAAGGCGATACCGGCACCGCCGCCGATCGGAGGGGGCCGCGCCCGAGCGACTCCCGCGCGGTAGTCATGCCGTACTCCCGAAACCGCGACTATGTTGGTTTTGTCGCTCGCATGGTGCCCGGCACGACGACGATCCTCTTCGTGCTGCTATCGCTGTTGCCGTTCCATGTGCCGAGCTTCGGTTCGATCGCGCCGGCCTTCGCGCTGATGGCGGTTTTCCATTGGTCGGTCTATCGGCCCGATCTGCTGCCGCCGAGCGTCGTGTTCTTTGCCGGCTTGTTGCTCGATCTGCTCAACGGCACGCCTTATGTTGGCCTGTCGGCGCTAGTACTGTTGCTGGTGCGCACCGGAGTCTTGAGTCAGCGGCGGGTCTTCAGCCATCGGCCGTTCTCGATCCTGTGGCTTGGCTTTTTCGGTGCCGCCGTAGGAGCCTTCACGTTCGAATGGGCGTTCGTCAGCTTGATGCAGGTGCAGGCCATGCCGCCGCGCCCGTTCATCTTCCAGACGCTTATTACGACGGCTTGCTTCCCGATCGGCAGCTACTTGCTCGCCCTGGCGCACCGTGCGATGCCGGCGTTGAGTGCGTGACATGAAGAAGGCAAGCGGTCGCGGCAAGGTCCTGACCCGTCGTGCCTTGGTATTGGCGAGCGGCAAGGTCGCGTTGTTGACGGCGCTCGCCGGCCGCCTCTATTACCTCCAGGTCGTCCAGGCGCCGAAGTTCGCCATGTTGGCCGACGAAAATCGGATCAACATCCGGCTGTTGGTGCCACCGCGCGGCCATATCGTCGATCGCTTCGGCGTGCCGCTGGCCGTCAACCGGCCGACTTACCGCGCCGTGGTGATCCCCGAGCAGGCGGGCAATATCGATCAGACGCTTGATGCCGTGGCTGATCTCGTGCCGCTCACCGATACCGATCGTCGCCGGGTCTTGCGCGACATTCGTAACCACCACAGCTTCGTGCCCATCGCGCTGCGCGAAGACATGGATTGGAACGAGATGGCGCGGATCGACGTCAACGCCGTCGATCTGCCGGGCGTTTCGATCGAGCAGGGACTCATCCGTCATTACATATTCGGCGACGAGACTGCGCATGTCGTGGGCTATGTCGCGCCGGTCTCGGAACAGGAACTCAACAGCGACGACCCGCTGGTCGAGCTACCCGATTTCCGTGTCGGCAAGAGCGGCGTCGAGAAGCAATACGATCTCGAACTCCGCGGCACCGCCGGCACCAGCGAGGTCGAGGTCAACGCGTTCGGGCGCGTCGTGCGCGAGTTGGCGCACGAGGACGGTATCGCCGGTGACCAGATCGTTCTCGGCCTCGACATGGCATTGCAGGACATGGCGATGCGCCGCTGTGCTGCGCAAGGCTCGGCCTCCGCTATCGTCATCGACTCGTGGACTGGCGAGGTGCTCGCTCTGGCCTCGGCACCGGGTTTCGATCCGAGCGCTTTCGCTAGCGGCCTGAGCCCGGCACAATGGAAGGCGTTGGTCGACAACCCTTACAATCCGTTGGAGAACAAAGCGATCGCCGGCAGCTATTCGCCGGGCTCGACCTTCAAGCCGCTGGTGGCAATCGCCGCGCTCGAGGCCGGCGTGATCACGCCAGACACGGAATTCTTTTGTCCGGGCGAATTCCACCTCGGCAACACCGTGTTCCATTGCTGGAAGAAAGGCGGCCACGGCACGTTGTCTGTGCATCGCGCCATCCGCGAATCCTGCGACGTCTTCTTCTACCACACCGCCGATCTGGTCGGGATCGACCGTATCGCACAGATGGCGAACCGTTTCAGCCTCGGCACCAAGATCGGCATCGACATTCCGGGTGAGAAGACTGGGTTGATTCCGACGCGGGCATGGAAGCTGGCGACGACCGGTGTTGCCTGGCAACGCGGCGAGACACTGAGTTGTGGCATCGGCCAGAGCTTCGTCTCCGTAACGCCGCTGCAACTGGCGATCTACGTCGCCCGCATCGCGACCGGGCACACGATCAAGCCGGTACTGGTGCGGGACGATGGTGTGATGACGGCGGCGAGTCCCGTCGCGACCGAGGTCAATCACGGCTTTGCGCCCATGGGGGTTCAGCAGAAAACCCTCGATGTGATTCGCGACGCGATGTACGGCGTCGTCAACGAACCGCATGGCACGGCCTATGGCGCACGGATCCAGGACCCGACGATGATCATGGGCGGCAAGACCGGCACCGCGCAGGTCCATCACATCGCACGGGAAATCCGCGATCGCGGCGTCGTTACCGGCACCAAAGTGCCGTGGAAGGATCGTGACCACGCGCTGTTCATCGCTTTCGCGCCCGTTGCGGCGCCGCGTTACGTCTGCTCGGTCGTGGTCGAGCACGGTGGCGCCACCGGCGGCGAGGGCGGCGCGGTCGCAGCGCCGATCGCCCATGATCTCCTGCTCGAAGCGCAAAAGCGCGACCCGGCGCGCCGCGTGCCGGCCGAACCCTTCGACGCTACGAAGCTGGCACAGGGCTGAGTCGAACCATGCG